>JBAUII010000122.1:0-56312 GCA_049682815.1 Thermodesulfobacteriota bacterium
TTCGCTGACGCTCGCAATGACAGACCTGATAGCGTCATTGATAGCACATTGGGGTTACTCAGAGTAAATACTTCGATTTACTCAGAACAGACTCCGCAAAGCAATTTCTTATCTTGGACAAGTTTGAATTATAAACAACTTTTGAGATATTCTTTTAAAAGGTCGAAGCCCTAATTTCTACTTGATTAAGCCTTTGCTTGCGTTTTGCCTAGTTTCCTTTTTATTCCTCTCTCAAATCTCTCTTCATCTATTATATACATATCATTATGAGCCGATGCGATTTTCTCCATGTCATCAAATGCCTCTACTTTGAAGTTAATCCGCTTATCGTCGATCCTAATTATTTCAGCCCTGATAGTTATAGGCATTCCTATTGGCGTCGACGCAAGATGGTTCATCTCGATTTTCGTGCTTACGGCCATCTCGTTACTCTCTAGGAATGGAGCCATCATGTCGGCGCATGTAGTTTGCATAAATGCTACAAGGGATGGCGTTGAAAGTACTCGGGGGGAGCTTTCATGGAATCGCGATGCGGCCATCTCTGGTGTAGTTTGGATGTTTTTTTCTATAAACATCCCTGAAGCTATTTTTTTCTTCATCACGCCTCCTTTCATACCATGCGAAATTGATGATCAGGTAAACAATTATATCAGATAGTTATAATTTTTATAGTAATTATATACATCCCGCATTTCTGTTTTTGTTAGTTAGCTCCCAGGCCTTCTTGACCTGTCATTGAATATTTGTGGGGAGTTCCAGTCACAATTTTCTAATATTTCGGATTAACTGGTCACGCCTCGTGATGGCGCGTGCCTCAGGGATCATTGATTTTGACGTGAAATATTGAGCGTAAGCATCTGAGATGCCCTGGCACCCTCAGAGTCTGTGACTATAATCTCTACCGTGTGTTCACCTATATCCGCTTCTCCAAACTTCCAAGCTATCAATCCTGTTGCAGGTTCGATCGTCATACCTCTGGGAGCATTCTTTAGTGTATATTCAATTGGATCGCCATCAGGATCTTCAGCCTTTAAGACATAACTAAGTTTCCCGTCCTCTATCCTTGGCACTGGCTCAGATGTTATTATTGGCGGGGAGTTCGGAATTGTAAAACTTCCCTCGGCTTTCCAGACCCCTTCGTCTTTACCATCAAAGGGAATTACGCCAACGGAGATAATTGATCCCTTTTTGAACTCTTCACGCCATTCCAACATCTCATCCGTAGCACCTGGGATATCTTCTCCATCGAGCTTCCACTGATATCCGAAGCTTATAGCATCGTTATCTGGATCTTTTGCCTCAACGAACGCTCTGAATGCGTAACTCGTGTCATTTCCAGAGATGCGTTCAATCCTAATGGACTCTACCACGGGGGGGTGATTTAGTTTTTGGTCGACTTGTTCTTGAATTTCTGTTTCTGTTTTACGGTCGATTGACTCTGGGTCTTGTTCACTAACTTTAATTTCGGGTGAGTTTTTGCTTGTGTTCTCAAGAATTGCGCTTTTCTCGGTGTTGTTGTCGCATCCAGAAATATTGAGCAAAAAAAATGAGATTATAAAGCAGAAGATCAAGGGTGTATGCATTACTTATTACTACGTGTTTTTTTCATTGATCTTATTTTTGCCGCACGCGCCCTTTTTTTCTTTCTTTCACTTGGTTTTTCATAGTAATTCCTCTTCTTGATTTCAGAGAGTATCCCTTCTCTTTCGACCATTTTCTTAAATCTTCTCAGGGCGTTGTCTATGGTTTCGTTTTTCCCAATTATTACTTCTGCCATCGGGCATACTCCTCTTGTACCTTATGATAACTAAACATTAAGCAATAAAAAAGGGGGTGTCAAACCGATATAATAGTTTTATTGAACGTTTATTTCGTATTCATCTTGTAAGTTGTCTATAGAGGCACAAATAAACTCCACTCCATGCTGTTTGGCTAGCTTTTTCAGGTTATTTCCTTCAAATTCCTTAAGGTACGATATCACGTCCTTATTTGCGGTGATAATGATTTTATTTACAACTCGTCTTGAGATGTGGCTGGTTATTTCTCTTATAATTTCATATGAAATCGTTTCTATCGATTTGACATATCCCTTTCCCCCACAGTGGTTACACTGGTCGGTGAGCTGCGTTAAAAGGCTTTCTCTCATGCGCTGACGGGTCAATTGAACAACACAGAAGGATGACATATCGAGAACTACTGTACGAGCCCTATCTTTCTTGAGTGATTCAATAAATTTTCTATAAATCTCCTTTCTTTTTTGGAGGCTCTTCATATCGATAAAATCTATCACTATGATACCTACAAGGTTTCTCAACCTTATTTGATATGCCGCTTCGTGAGCCGCCTCCATATTTATGTCAAAAATTGTTTCATGATGAGTAATCCCACCTGCGTATCTTCCACTATTCACGTCTATTACCGTCAGGGCTTCCGCTTCTTCTATTATAAGATAGCCTCCCGATTTAAGCCACACTTTTCTATCGATAATCTTTTTTATTTCTTGTTCGATTCCATATTTGATAAATAAGGGAGTGCTTTTTGTGTATAGCTCAATCTGCGTTTTAATGTTGTTAGCGTCTAAATAATTCGATATTTCCCGATACACTTGTTCTGAATCGATAAATATCATTGTTTCTTCATCTGAAACTAAATCCCTCGTAACTCTCATATAGAGGCTTGGCTCTTCGTAGAGTAAAGAAGGTGATTTTACTTCCTCTGATCTTTTCTTAATCTCTTTCCAAAATCCGATCAAATTGTTCATATCAAGCTTTAATTCATCCTGATCAATCTCCTGACTAGCCGTTCTAGCTATAAAGCCAACTCCTTCAGGTTTCGCAGATTTTATAAGATTTAGGAGTCTCTGTCGTTCTTCTCTGTCTTTAATTCTTCTCGATATCCCTATCATATCGATCGTACCGAGAAGAACCAAATATCTACCAGGAATTGCTATATTTGTAGAGAGTTTTGCCCCCTTTCCGACTGAAAATTCTTTCACGCATTGCACAAGGACTTCTTGTCCTTCTCGAAGCAGATCCTGAATAAGGCTCTTCTTCTTTTTCTTTTTGGTTTTAAGGTCTTCTTCCTCTAAAAAAAACTCAAAATACGAGTCTTCTTGAACATCCTCGACAGAAATAAATCCCGATTTCCCGATTCCAAGATCTATAAAGGCAGCTTGCATACCGGGGATAATATTTCCGACCTTTCCTTTATAAATGTTTCCGACCAGTTGAGGTCTTGACTGTCTCTCGATATATAATTCCACAAGGTTGCCATTTTCGGTTATCGCGGCTCTTGTTTCATTATATGTTTTATTGATATAGATTTGGGTGCTCATAAAATTAAGGGGTAAATGGCTGTTCAGTATTGAAACGTATATTCATTATAGACTATATGACGGATATTAAAATGTTTTCAGGGTTAACATTTGTTTTTTCGAAAGTAAGACTATACGTAATCTAGCTCGTTCTAAATGTTGCCGTGCCGTTGTTTGAGGGATTAACAAATATAAGGTTTGGAATTTTCATACTATGATTTTAATCCAGCAAAAATAAGGAATATTTAAATTGGGGAGACCCTTTTTACAAATTAAAATGTCAAGATAAGGAATATCGATAAGTTGGGTTAACCCATCGAATTGACTGTTTCATTATTAATTAAAAGAGTTTACAATTAGTAACTTTATAGAGACTCATTGCTTGATGACCGTTCAAAATCATGGATACGGATAATTATTTTCTTGATTAAGATGTTGTATAATGATTAATCAAATTGGTTTAATTTTCTTGTAAAATATGTTATAAAACTTAATGGAGGTTAGAGAGGATGCACTTTAGACTTGTTATTGCAGCCATATTTATCGGAGGAATGGCGTTTGCTCAGGGTAATCTGCCCTCGCCAAAAGGTGGTGAAACAATCTATGTGGTACGCCCGGGGGATACACTTTGGGATATATCTAAAAGATTTTACGGGAATCCCCTTTTATGGCCACGATTGTGGGAATTGAATTCCTTTATAGATAATCCAAATTTAATAAAGCCCGGCCAAGTGCTTTCTCTGAAGCCTAAATACGAACAACCCGGAATACCGGTAGTCCGGATTAACCCTGAAATGGAAGTGGAGCAACTCAAAGACGTTGGCGCACCACCTCTCGTTTATTATTACTCGATGGGAGGGGATGTGGGTTTCATTTCACCGGATGAGTGGGAGCATATGGGAACGATTTTGAGTTCTGAACCGCCAAAGATTCTACTCTCCGATGGCGACATTGTATATACGAATGTAGGAAGGTCTGACGGAGTGCAAAGCGGTGATCTATTCACGGTTTTTAGAACATCGAAACCGATTCTCCATCCATTTACAGGCAGGAGAATAGGTTATGAAGTGGCCATATTTGGAGAAATTGAGATCGTCGATGTTTTGGGGGAAAAGATGTCAACCGCTAAAATAACCAATTCTTATAGAGAGATTACTCGTGGGGCAAGGATAAGACCACACGAACCCTTTGTAAATGAGGTCACGATTAAAAAGGGAGCTCAAACAGCAAATGGGACTGTGGTCGCTAGTTTAAATGACTTAGCAGTGGTTGGTCAAGGAAATATCGTCTATATTGATCTTGGAAAGGAGCAATCTATTGTTCCAGGTAACAGCTTTTCGATTTATACGCTTCCCCGAACCGTGCAGGATCCTGATTCCCGCAAAGATGTGACTATTCCACCTTCCAAGAAGGGTAAGCTAGTAGTGTTGAATGTAGAACAGGATACATCGACCGGACTTATCATCGATAGTGCGAGGCCAATAGAAATTGGAGATTTGGTTAGCCTGGACTTCTGAGATTGATAATTTGACATATCTGATTCTTGATTCCGTTGGTAAAGGGCTAATCTTTTTCAAAAACATTATTAAACCTAGTTCTTTCTCATTTTTTGAGCCTCTCCCGTCATTGGGACAAATCGGACTGGTGTTATGTTTGTTTCCTTGATACCCTGTTGAGTTTTATGAATGAGTAATAACTCTTGGTACAGATCTCCTACCGGTATAACCATTCTACCGTTTTCTTTGAGTTGATCGATTAATGGTTGGGGAGTCCGTTTAGGGGCAGCAGTCACTATAATGGCATCAAAAGGGGAATACTCCTCCCACCCACTATAACCATCGCCTATTTTAAAATGGATATTTTTATATCCCAATTCGTTTAGAATTTGTTGTGCGTTCAGCGATAGCGATTCGTGAATCTCTATTGTGTATACATCACAACCATGCTCAGCTAGAATTGCTGTCTGATAACCGGATCCCGTGCCCACTTCCAGGACCTTTTCTTTTTCATTAAGCTTGAGAAGTTGTGTCATTAAGGCAACAATGTAGGGTTGTGAAATTGTCTGTTCCATACCTATAGGAACGGGAGCATCGTTGTAGGCAAGACCCCAGAACTTTTCTGGAATGAACTTATGCCTTGGAATTTTTAACATCGCCTTTATTACCTTAGAGTCCTTTATTCCGCGAAGAATGAGCTGGGTTTCAACCATTTCCCAGCGTTTATGAGGGTATAGATCCTTATCATTCTCTCGATAAGAATGGTTTGCCAACAAGAATATTGGAGCAAAAAATAAAGAAATGATATAGGGATCCATCAATTTACCTATTAGATAAGACCCTCATTATTTTTACAATCTTTCAAATAACATAGCCTGCCGGATTCTCCAGAAACAGATATTACCGAAGCGTTCAACTCCAATCAAGTTTAACTCGCTAATTCCATGTAACTTGCTACGGGTTTTTCCGCTGTCGCCGACGAAAAGACATTACCATCGCGAGCACTTCGATTGAGTCCGCCCAGGCTTAGCGTGGCGATCTCATACAGTTATTTGAGATTGCTTCGTCTTCTTCGACCGGACTCAGTGCCTCTCGCAATTGTAAAAGCCACATAATTTATGGTTAATATTTCAATTTTTAAAGTACCTGTTTTCTAAACCTTATTCCCAATGGAAATGATTTAAATGGGCATTCAAAAAATTGCCAAAATCAATTCCGGAAGCGTTAAGAAAAGTGACAATTATTACTGTCATCTCGAAGGAACAAGGTGACTGAGAGAACTAATTAATTATAGCAATAGATATCTCGCATTTGCTCGATACGCAAGCGTTTTTTGTCAGCCCTTGATTTTTGTTACTTTGTACCTGTGCTGAACTCGTTTCAGTATCAAGACAAAGTAAATATTGTAAAATTTATATCCAATTGAAAGAAATACTTATAGATTCTAGCCTCGAAATATCTACCATCTACATCAACTACTGAAGAGACTGTTCGTTTATCTGCTTATACCCTGGAGCTTGCCGCATTGTCATTCATCAAATTTTGTGATTTTCGACTGGAAAATATTCGATCACGAAAGTTGGAATTAGCCCGATCGAGTTTGTGTCTGTTCGGGTTCATGATACATGGATAAACCGCTGTGTCTGTGCTAGCGTTCTGATTCGAGCCGGTAGCGTCTTCACAATATTCGTGAAATCACAAGCTCGGCCCCTTCGTATGGATCGATCTCGCCCTGCTTGATTCGATTTAAAACCTTTCCCACTTCATGATCCTTTAATTTTTCATTAATCTTCTTTTCTATGATCTCCAGTATAATTTGTGAGAATTCCTCCTCAATTCTCTTCTGCCTTTTTCTACTGAGCAATCCGGTTTCGGTTTGAAATAGCTTATGCCTGTCAATCTCTTTTATCAATTCGTCAATTCCGAGTTTTCCAATGCCGCTTGTGAGCAGCACAGGTATGTCCCAATTGCTATCCGCTGGTTTTAACGAGATGAAAGATTTGATTTCTCTCGACAGAATTTCAGCGCCCTCCCTGTCAGCTTTGTTGACGATAAAAATATCTGCAATCTCCATAAGCCCTGCCTTCATGGTCTGTACCGCATCTCCGGCCTCCGGAACAAGGACGACAAGTACCGTATCTGCCAGTTTTATGATATCCAGCTCTGTTTGACCCACACCTACTGTTTCAATAATAATATTTTCAATCCCAAATGCGTCGTATAGCTTTATTATCTCTTTAGTTGCCTTTGAAAGCCCACCGTGACTGCCTCTGCTTCCCAGACTCCTTATAAATACATTTTCGTCCAGTGAATGATCCTGCATCCTTATTCGATCGCCCAACACGGCTCCACCCGTAAAAGGGCTTGAAGGATCAACTGCAATAACCCCCACTTTTTTGCCATTCTTTTTATAAGATTGGACCAGCTCGTTAACCAGTGTGCTTTTCCCGGCCCCGGGGGGACCTGTAACTCCAATTATATACGCTTTTCCTGTCTTTGGATTAATTCGCTTAAGGATCCCGGGAATCGAGTTATAGTCGCTTTCGACAAGTGTAATAAGCCTAGCGAGTGCGATCCGATCACCGCTCAGCATCTTGTCGACGAGTTTGATTTCTCGGTCCGTTATTGGCATTGGAATACGATAAATTGAACTAAGAATTTTGTCAAAAACGCCTATCTTCAACGCGAATACGTAGTCGATTTGAAATGTGGGTGGAATCAATTATAAATAAATTGTAATGAATAAAGATAGAAACTAGATCGTTCAATCCCAAGCCGGTAACTTTTTACCAACATTGATGATGTTTGCAAATGATCTAAATGAAATTATTCTTTATAATAATGATTCACTGGTTTTTATTGTTGGGGAGTAGTTTATAAATCCTAGTTAAAAGGATGAAGTGGGAGGAGACAGGAAATGGTATTGACGCCGTCTAACATGCTACCTCTTGGAACAAAGGCACCTGAATTTAAGCTTTGGGATGTCATAAGTGATAAAGAACTTAGTTTACGTGAACTCAAGTCTGATATTGCCACCGTCGTTTTGTTCATCTGTAATCATTGTCCATATGTTAAGCACGTACAGAAGGGGTTGGTTGAATTGGCAAATGATTATATTCCTAAGGGGATATCTTTTATAGCTATTTGCTCAAATGATGTAGAAAACTATCCCGATGACTCGCCGGAGAATATGAGGGCTGTTGCTAAAAGGCTGGGTTATCCCTTTCCTTATTTGTTTGACGAATCACAAGAAATCGCCAGGGCTTATTATGCCACGTGCACACCCGATTTCTTTATCTTCGATGAGGAGTTAAAGTGTGTTTACAGGGGTCAGATGGATGATTCAAGGCCTGGAAATGAAAAGCCTGTCACGGGGAAGGACATAAGGGATGCGCTTGACAATATCTTAAGCGGAAAACCGGTTACCGAAGTGCAGTATCCGAGCATCGGTTGTAATATAAAGTGGAAGGAGAAATAGATTTATTATCGGTGTTGCCGAAATTTTAGGACGACTTTTCGGGAATTGCCACCCACGTTTTGAGTATTTTTCTAAGATACATCAGGCAGAACCCTATCCACAAATAGCTTCATTGATCTCATTGCCTCTTGATGACTTATACCCGGGAATTTAAACCTGCAGATAAGGTTATCAATTGGCAGATTTTCCTTATATACCTTAATAGTTTCTACACACTCCTCGGGTGTGCCTAGAATTGACTGATCCTTTACGATATCATAAATGATCGGGTCAGTCGGATCCGCTATTAGATTTCCATTGTAATCAACCATACTTCCCCATTGAGCGTAGCCTTTGGCGGTGTATGTAATATACTCCTTTATATCTTCCCAAACATCTTTCTTCTTTTTATCGGAGATATAAAATTCTCTGACAAGAGGTTTTTCATAGTCCTCGGGGTCTCTTCCATATTCTTCCAGCAAGGAAGAATGAAGATCAAATAAATGCTTGACTATAGTTATAGTTCCGATAGCCGGTACGTAAAGCGGGGCTCCTATCCGTGCAGCCCTCCTTATAGCCGGTTCTGTAAATGCGCCAATCCATATAGGTATAGGTCTTTGAACCGGCTTGGGCGTTACATTTGCGTCCTTTACCTTATAGTATTTGCCATTAAAGCTACAAGCTTCGTCAGACCAGCTCTTCTGGAGAATCTCTATGCTTTCTTCCATTCGTCCCTTTCTCTCTTTGAGCGATCTACCGTATCCTTCAAATTCCTCTAATCTGTATCCAAGCCCAAGCCCCAATATTAAACGTCCTTTGGAGATCACATCAACCACAGCCGCATCTTCGGCAATTCTTATCGGGTCATGGAGGGGCATTAACAAGACACCAGTACCAATTCTTATACTTTTGGTCCTTGCCGCTATCGCTGCT
The DNA here is from genome assembly GCA_049682815.1 of Thermodesulfobacteriota bacterium. Classification (GTDB taxonomy): domain Bacteria; phylum Desulfobacterota_D; class UBA1144; order Nemesobacterales; family CSP1-2; genus DASWID01. The sequence goes on from JBAUII010000122.1 coordinate 9,200, forward strand.
GCTGCGATCAATAAGGAGGGACAGTATCCATCACCTAAAAAATGATGTTCCGTTAACCACGCCGAGTCAAAACCCATCTCATCAGCTACGGCGACCTCTTTTAACATCTCTTCATATAATTCTTCATGTGGCCTCGGTCTTTGGGGATGTGATTGAAGGCTGTAATATCCTACGCCGAATTTCATGTGCTTATCCTCCTTTTTAATATGTTATATCCTTTTATTACATTATATTGGAAACCTATTCAAGTTCAGAAGGAAAATGTTGCTATTTGCTCAGTCTAAAGATTACTCCATATCGAATAATAAGAACTCAGTCGTATCATTAGTGCTAATTCCAATGCCTTGCTCGTTCGAAATTGATGCACCATCTCCTTCTTCTAAATTCTTTCCATTTAAGATTAGAGAGCCTCTGGTAGCCTGAATCCACAAGCGATGGTCGGCCTCGATCTTATGCTTAACCTCCTGTCCGGTTTCAAGGGATGACAGATAAATATCAACGTCCTGATTCAGGCGCAGGGCTTGGTTTTGCTTGTCGTTTTTTCCCGTTGCAATAAGACACAGGCTGCCCTTTATCGCATTTGGATCAATTGACAGTTGTTCGTAGCTCGGCTTGAGACCCTTATCCCTTGGCAAAATCCATATCTGCAAAAAGTGAACAGGTTCGGATTCGGAGTGATTGAACTCGCTGTGGATTATTCCCGTACCTGCACTCATTCTCTGGACATCACCTTCTGTGATGACCGAACCGTTTCCGATGCTGTCCTTATGTTCTAAAGTGCCTTGAAGCACATATGTAACAATTTCCATGTCCCTGTGGGGATGAGACCCAAATCCGCCGCCACCTTTTACTGTATCTTCATTTATAACACGGAGTTTGTGGAATCCCATATGGTCCGGGTCGAGGTATTCACCAAACGAGAACGTGTGGTAGCTGTCCAGCCATCCCAAATTTGTGTGTCCCCTTTCATTGCGTCTTCTTATCTTTATCATTTTTTCTGCCTCCAGTCTTGTCTATGATAATTCAGTCCCTTTCCTGCTTCCCAAGCTTTCTGCATAAATGGCGAAGGACTTCCTGCTCCCTTGCGCTTAATACCTCAAAATCAGCTACGATTGACCCGACGTGCTGTGGGAATATGCTTTTAATAAACCTTCTCCCATCCTCGGTCAGCGTCACGCTCACCGATCTACGGTCTTCTGAGATCCGAACCCTTTTTACGAGCACTCGTTTTTCAAGGTTATCTACTACCATTGTTATATTGCCGCTTGTTTTAAGAAGTTTTTTGCCAAGCTCGTTTTGGTTAAGAGGACCAAGATGATATAGAGCCTCTAACGCCGCGAACTGACTCATCGTCAGTTCATATTTTGCTAGTAAACGAGATAGTCTTGAACTTACACTATCTGCAGCGCGCATGAAATTTATAAAGGCGTTCAAAGCCCTTATTTCTTTTTGAGTCCCTTTATATTTTGTGCCCATAATTAGCTTAATGTTAAATCGTTTAACATTAAGATAATTACGATTACCAAATTGTCAAGCCTGAGCTTTACTGGTTTAAGGAGATTTCTACCTTCGGTAGGGAACGCATAAATGCGTTCCCTAATACATTCGCTTACAATCAGCAAATTGTAGTAGAGGAGGACTTTAGTCCTCCATTTATCTTCTAATTGATAATGGAAAGAAAGAGGAACTTCTTGGTGAGAAAAGGACCCCAGAGATTTTGTTTGTATCACTGTCCGTTTCAAGCAATATGCCTTGATTCCTTGGAAAGATGCTCTTTAATCCACATTCTGAGAAGCGCTGTGTAGCTCAGCCCCTTGCGCTCAGCAATTGCTTCAACTTTCTTAATATCATCCGAATCAAGTCTTATTGCAATTGTCTTCTTTGGTCTTTTAACGAACCCTATCTCAGCGTCTTTTGTATCTCTATTATAGTCTTCAAAGCTGTGGGTTTCCCAAAACCTTGCAGCTTCCTCATCAGTTTTAAATTTCGGTATCTTCTTCATCTCATTTACCTCACTTTTTAAAATAGTTCTTTTCCCACGTGTTCATATCTCTTCCTGTTATTACTCTTACCTCTCCCTGCCTTATAAATCGAACAACAATGAAGAGAAATCTTCCAGAATAAGTCCTTCCAAAGACATAGTGCAGATTTTCTCTACCTGACCTGATAAAAGGAGCATCATTCTCATTGAAACATACTTCTTCTACTTCTCTCGGCCTGATCGCATATCTTGCTATGTACGTTATACTTTTGTCTGTCCATTTTATAGAACTTATAACTCTCATCGTTCGACTGAGGCTTCGACGTGAGCAGTTCGGCAAGCTCACTACAGGCTAAGCCGAACGGCTCACGAATGTGCTAAATTCCTATAACCACTAGACTCCTTGTAAGTACCCAATTCAACAGTAAACAAACGTATTGCATTTGTCAACAAATACTTAATAACGATTTGGAGGTTGCCGAGGCTACCGAACGCAGTAAGGCGATTCGGCCGTAACAGAGCAAAGTCAGCAGCGCGTTATCTGCCGCTGCGAAGTATAAAGGTGTACGTCCCTTTTTCATTCACAAGTAATTGTCAATTGCGACCCCTTCCTTTTTAAACAACCCCCTTGTTGCTTAAAGGTTTGCGTCCCCTTTAATTCGGAAAGATTGGGACTGAAGTTGTCGGCCCCTTGACGGGAGGGTACGTTTGCACGAACGCGACGATACTCTTTCTAAGCTCCTTGTGAGAAACGTTGAGATTCATAGGCTAGTCACGTTATCCGGCTAACGTACGGCTAGCCGGCTGAGAAAAGCGCTAGCTTTTCCGAGTCCGCGTTCAGCCGATGGTTGGAGCTTCTGTCTTTTTACTCCACTTTGACCTCGATGACTTTCGGTTTTGCCTTCTCAGTCTTTTGAATCTGGAGATTCAGCATGCCATCCTTGAACGAAGCCTTAATTTTAGTTTCATCGACATTGTCAGGCAACGTAAAGCTACGGGCGAAGCTCCCGTAGTATCGCTCGACTCGATGGAACTTTTTCCCTTTCTCTTCTTTTTCCTGTTTTCTCTCTCCCCGAATCGTCAGGACACCATTGTCTACAGTAACTTTGACATCCTCCTTATTGACCTCGGGAATCTCCGCTTTGATCACGAATGCTTCGTCGGTCTCAGCGATGTCTACCCGGGGAGCCCAGTCCCCTGTTGCGATGACCTCTTGGCTTCCAGCCTGAGGTTGCCCCACCGCTCTCGTGTAGCGGTCGAACTTGTCCGCAATCTCTCGCCACGGATCCCATCTTACTATTTCCATTATGCACCTCCCTATTTGCGGGATTTAGTTTACCCCAATGGATAGTCCCGCATTCAGACCACCAAGGTTTTGGTTGTTCTCTCTGTAGCTCCAACTATTAATTAGGCTGCGACAATGCAGTATAGTATCCCATATAGGGTGTTATACTGCAAACCGTTGCCCTACAAATATAACATCCAGTATATGATAAACCAATTTTATCCATAAAACTTTCCTACTGTCATTTACTCCAAGGTGCCAATTCTGTATAGATTTTCCCAATTGATATGCTGCAAAAGGTTGCAGCAAAATATGCGTCACCAATCGGTTACTAAACCCAAAGCTTTATGGAAAGTCAGGGGTCAAAACTTTTGTTGTTTGTAGTATCAACTGACAAACGTTTTAAAAAGGAGGATTATTCTTTTGATATTGTTTATAAGTTAGACATTTCGTATAAATTCTTTGATCAAATACACTTGAAATCTCTGAAGTGATTTAATACCCAATTTGCTGATCAAGAGAGAATATTGTTATTTCTTAGAGTTAGTCAACAAAAGATTTGACCCCCAATTTTTTTACTCCCAGGAAGAATTGTAAATTGTGGAATTCACCCGTTCTCTTCTTACGCAAATATGGGGATGCCTCGCACCGAAATTTTCCTGGGCATATACATAAAGGCTAGAACTTTAAATAACATGAGAGGGTTGCGTCCCCTTTGAATCTTTGCGAGCTCTTGCGAAGCAATCCCCTCTTTTATTATAGCAAGCTTAATCGTTCACCCTTTCTGATTCGCCTGTTGTCATTAAGTCAATATGCATGCCTGGCACCGATTTTTGTGGTGACAACGGGGGGTGGATTCCCTATTGAGCTTGTACTCGAACGTCTATATCGGGTCGCATTAGGAAATGACCGGGCGGCTGGGATTCCCGCTAACAATCCGCGGGAATAATGACAACAACGGGGGCAGCCTTGTCCTGAACCCTGAGTTTATCGAAGGATCGAAGGATTGTTTCTTTGTATCAAGACAAAGAAAAGAAAAATAAATAATTGTCAAAAGAACAATCTGCTCCACAAGCGGCTAGATGAGGCTGTCTAATCGCTATGTCAAAGGAGGTGGCTCTTCTACTTAACTCGTCGTTCTGAATTCTTTACTAAATCAATCGAAGAGCCGGCCGCGAATGGACACGCAGCGGAGGACTTCAGTCCTCCACGTATCTTCTAATTGATAATGAAAAGAGAGAAGAGGGCAAGAAATAGAAAATTCATTATGCCGGAAGTAATAAGGATAATTTAAAATATAGCAGGGGGCGAGTAACAAGAACGAAAATAACTCATTTACTCATGCCTGACCCCAGAGATTTTTGTGGGCATATACATAAAGTTTAGGACCATAAATACCGTTAAACGGTTGCGTTGTCCCTATTTACCGTAACCGGCGAAGCAAAACTATTCTACCGGGCATGCTGTAAAGAACAGGATGCGCATATTAAAGCTCAATTGGATAAAGGTATAAATCCCCCTAAAATAAAATTAGAGCTAGATTCTATCAAGGACAATTACGATAATAACGACCTAGCCCAAAGAGATATGGATTTGATTGTTGAGGAGTTAATGGAGGTGGGGGTTGTTGATGGGGTATAATAACGATGATTTAACCTAAGAGAGTTATGCACAGAGTGGAATCAATCTGCATGATTGATTATACGGAAATATTGCGCATTATAAGTAGTTAGCAGGTGTATACGACCTGACTGTTATTCAAAAATAAGACAAAGATAGGACTGAATTAAAAAAATGAAATCTACTGAATATGAGAACCTTATCAGCCAAATCGTCAAGAAAATGACGAATTATTCGGACCTTATTGATTTTGGGTCAATAAATTCGGGTAAAATGAATAAATGGGAAGGTGGCTCAGGATTCAAGCATCAGATCGACGTATCCTTAGATAATCCGACGGATGTATTATTAGTAGAGTGCAAATATTGGAACAAAAATGTGCCCATTGAGGCGATTCTAACACTCTGGGCACGTATATTTGATATTTCTCAGGGGCCAAAGGGTAAAATTAGGAGACTTAGAGGTGCGTTGGTAACCTCAAAGGAATTTCAGTCAGGTGTTTACAAATTTGCGGCGTCGAAATATTATCAGAAGCAACTGAGTTTGTTTGTTGTGCGCGACGTCGATGATTTTGTTGCAAGGTTTCATCACCATTTTATAGAAGCTCCGTCGTTCTCCACTAGGAATCTGGGGGGTCAGGCATGAATAAATGAGTTATTTTTGCTCGTGTTATTCTTCCGTCCAATGTTTTGAACTATCTTAATGAGCTACCTCATCATGAACTTCATCCTTTTTGCTCTGTCGTTCCTTTTCGTCTGAGTACCCCTAGCTCTTGGAGAAATAAAAAGGAGATTGCCACAGGGCTTCGCCCTTCGCAATGACAACATGGATTCCCGATTACAATCCTCGGGAATGACAAACGGTGGACTGAGTATTAAAGGGGGCAACCGTTTAAGGGTATTTATGGTGCTAAACTTTATGTATATGCCCAGAACCGTATTTGCAGGCTTACCACACCATATCACTCAACGTGGAAATAGGCGTGAGACCGTCTTCTTTAATGACGAGGATCGCATCTGCTATCTCACTTGGCTTAAAGAGTACCTTGAAAAACATAAAATTGAGATTCTGGCCTATTGCCTAATGACGAACCACTTACACCTAGTCGCAGTTCCGGTTACAGAAGAAGGTCTACATAGAGTTCTCATACCCCTTCACATGAGATACGCGCAGAGAATCAATCGCGAACACGGATGGGCCCATAAAGGGTTGCGTCACGTTTGATTTTCAAGAAATTCTTTTAAGTATTTTCTCTTATTCTTGGGAAGGAAGTGATTGCTAAGAATTCGCTGATTTCCTTTGATAATCATGGACACTATCACAGAATGTTTTGAAACAATTTTGAAAGGCGGCAAGGAGGAAAGCCGACGGGCAGCGCGGAGGGTGAGGAAGCTTGTCTATAGTTCATCCGCTTCAGACAGGGGAATATATGAGCAGATAGCAGCTTTAGTTGAAGTCGCACCGGAAAAGTATGCGCGCATTTTAGAAGATTGGCGGCAAGAGAATTTTGTGATTGCAATTTCAGTTATTTATTTTTTGCACAGTAAAGATAATCAGCCCGATTTTCTCTTCCCGTGGCTTTTTCAATTATTAGAGCATCCAAACGGCTACATTCGACACGCCGCGGTTAAAATGATTTCTCAAGAAATATGGCCGTTAACATATCACATTCGTTTTCCGGGTGAAAAATCGAGTTTTTATAAGCTTTTGCCAGAACAGGCCGATAACATTTTGTACTCTCTTTTCGTGAGTTTAAACCGCTTGTTGTCAGCCGTATGGCAACCGAAATATAAAAAATATAAATACATCAGTTCTTTGCCGCCGAGCCCATACAAATCCGCGCAAATGGTTTTGGCCGAATTAGAAGAGTCGTGTGGAGAAGGATATATGGATCGTTTTACTGCTGGCGGAATAAGTCGTTCGAACATAGAAATAGAGAGCAAAGAACAAATTTTAAAGCGGCGAAAAGAAATTGAGAAGGAGCTTTTGGAAATGCTTAAAGCGACCAAGAGCGATTTTGAGTTGAATGACATTAAAGAGATCATTTATAACGAAGATGGGCAGGATGATTTAGCAAAGATCATTGCAATGTTTGATACGGGACAATATGCGCCGGAAGAACTTCAAGACTTGCTTGAACTTGTCAATAATGCTTGGAATTACTTTCCGCATAAGATCATTGGCGGTTTTTCGCCAGCAGAGAAAGTATTGGAATTTCAAAAAAAATATGGAGAAAAATTTTAAACCCTCCTTGGTACCCCCCTCATCACGAACTTCATCCTTGTCTTCTTTCTTTTCGTCGAAGCATCCTAGTTCTTAATGTGTATACGAGATTGCTTCGCCCCCTGAGACCTGGCTCAGGGTTCCTCAAATGCCATTTTACTGAAGGAGATCGCCACGGTAGAGTCTATACTGAGTAGTTCGAAGTACGATGACAATGTGGGAAGAATTGCCACTATTAGGACCGGGTCACACATGGGTATATACTCTCTATTATATTCTAGAATTGCGAATTTCGGAACTGACGAATATTTGTGAGATTCTGAATCGATTTCAGAATGCCGGGTTAAATCCCCAATAACTGCATGTGGGAACGACAAGCGGGAAGGGGATTCCGAATAAGGGGGTTCACGAATGACAAAAGACGGATTTGTGCTTTATCTTTAATATCAAGAAATTAGCGTCTACCCCTATATTCGTAAGTATTTTTATTCTACTTATACACTAACGGTAACTACGTAAAAATGGATTGATTTCATGTAATGCAAATATTATACTCTAATCATATAAAGAATAGGTTATCATTGAGAAAAATACCTTATTCCTTGCCTCAAAAAATATATGAGCAATCTGGTGAGAGGTACATCGACGCGCAGACAGGACATCGAGTGGCTATTATGAAAGTTAGGCTTCACAATAAGATCAGAGATGTTATGATAGCATATGTAATTGATGGTGATTATGTTAAACTTCTAATTATACATCCGTTAGGGATAGATCAAAAACTAAAAAGGGTTAAAAGTGGCAGATGGAGTGAAATTAATGAAAAAGTTTAAAGTATCATACGATGAAGAAGAAGACATTCTGTATTTTGGTCAGGAGGGTATAGAAGAAGAGGTTATCGAACTTGCGCCAGGTGTTAACTGTGAATTTAATAAGTCGGGCAAACTCATCGGTATTGAAATTTTTAGAGCTTCAGAGTTATTCAAAAATATATTAAAGCCTATGGAAAAGAGACTTCACATTATTTAAACCCAAAAAAAAGTCTTAGGGCTTTGGTATCACTTTTGACAAATAAGACGGGCCGAAAAAGAAACGGGACGCGTCAGGCCTTGACATGAGACTTAACTGGCTAGGAGCATAACTGCTAGAAACTCGGGGCCAGGCATGCATACTGACTTAATGACAACAGGCAAATAAGAAAGGGTGCCGGATGCAGGATTCAGGATGCACGATGCACGATACGGGATACACGATGCCGGATACATGATCCACGATGCATGATGCATGATTCAGGATAGAGGATGCAAGATCCACGATTCACGATCCATGATTCAGAACAACACTACTAGGGATCCCAGCGTGACAAATAAAAAAGCCCAGCAATAAAAATTAGGGTCTGTTCCAAACTTTATACTCGGCTGAAAAGTAAGAAATCTAACAAATACCAAGTTTGGAATAAAAGAAATTAGGCATTTTGGTATAAGGCTTATAACCCCCGCCATCCTCTTATATCAACTCTTGAGGAGACTTTCTACTCCGTTCTGTCCGTTCAAAGTCACTGTCAAAGCTTATGATGGTAAGGTGGTTCTTTTGAGAAACTGTATACTGATAAGCATCGTCAAAGTCCAGATTGAATTCGTGCGCTGCATTTACTACAGCCTGCATATTTTCAGCAGAAAGGCCAATCACTTTCATCCCCGCATTCGAAATCATATCAATCAAAAACTTCTTGAAAATATCGTGCTCCTTTCAACGAAAGAGTAAAAGTCCTATGGAGTGGAGAGAGTAGTCTGAAATAAAGAACTCGTGGTCCTTTGTATTTTCTAATAGAGTTTTTGATTGTTCAGCTTTTTCTTGGTCTAATATTATTTCCAGGAAGACGTTAGTATCAATAAGAAGCCTCATCTCTCCCCAATTCTCCACTCCGAAATCTTATGCTGAAGTTCAACAGAAGTATATTTATCACGCAGATCTTTTAGAGCAGCCGCCCAGTCAAACCTTGGTTTACCCCGCCGTCTTTTTCGCTTCTTCAATAAAAAATCGACAAAGTCTTCCACTTCACGCTGTAGCTCAAAAGGAAGTTTGCCAATTTTCTTTTCGATGTTTTCCATGATTTTTCACCTCATGTTGTAATATCATGATCTATGCAAGACTCTTTAAGGTTATTAAGAACGCTATAAATATACCTATAGTGGCCTATGCTTGACTAGTACCTGGAAGGAATAGGAACCGTTATCGTTGATCCAGGTGTTTTCTTTTGAATCACGATATCACTTCGCCGTCTTCTTACTTCAATGAGAATCGGTGCCAGGCATGCATATTGACTTATATCTTACTCCTCTTTTATCATGACAGGATCCGTGATTGCTTCGATACCTAGTTTCTCGCAATTGACAACTATGTGGATTCCCGATTACTGCATTCGAGAATGACAGGCGGTAAGTAGATTCCCAATATAAGCGAACGGGTCAAGCCTACAGTTGACAATTCTTTTACTTTTCTTCTCGCCCGCTGTTTTTTGAATTGTCGTTCTTGAGCTCCTCATCGCGAACTTCATCCCTCTTGTCCTTTTCTTTCGTTTGGTCGAAATACCCGAGTTCTTTAAGAAATAAAAAGGAGATCGCCGCAGCGCTTTGCCCTTCGCGATGACAATATGGATTCCCGATAACAATCCTCGGGAATGACTTTGGGTAGAGAATTGAGGCTATTAGCGCTGGGTCACACATGGGTATATACTCTCTATTATATTCTAGAATTGAGAATTTCGGAACTGGCGAGGATCCGAAAATAAAAGGTTGCGTGCCCTTGAATTTTATGAGCTCTAATGCGCTATCTATATTTGCTCGCCAAGATTAATGCGAGCCAACACAAACGTGTAGAAAAGATCCATGAAGTATAATTTTTTGTTTAAGGCGATTTGATATACTTAATGAAATCGAATGTTCAAAAAACGGTCATACGATGCCATAGTTGTCGGGTCAGGGCCGAATGGTCTTTCAGCCGCGATTACACTTGCTCGTGAAGGTTTATCAGTGGTAATTGTTGAGGCGAAGAGGATGATTGGGGGAGGCGCGCGTTCTGGCGAGTTAACACTGCCGGGGTTTATTCACGATGTTTGCTCGGCCATACATCCCCTTGGAATTGGCTCACCTTTTTTTCGCAGTTTACCTCTCGCGGAGCATGGGCTGAAATGGATTGATCCTCTTGCGCCGCTTGCTCATCCCTTTGATGACGGCCAAGCAGCGGTGCTGGAGAGGTCAATTAATGACACTGCCGAAACACTCGGGAAGGATGCTGATGCTTACCGGAGTCTCATGCGTCCTCTTGTATCCGATTGGGGAAAAATTGAGAGAGATATATTTGGGCCTCTTAAGTTCCCACATCATCCCGTCGCAACGTTGCGTTTTGGTCTTCGCGCAATCAGACCAGCGAGCGGTTTGGCGAAGACCTTATTTAAGGACGAGCGCGCTCGTGGATTATTTGCCGGATTGGCTGCGCATTCCTTTATGCCACTTGAAAAACCCCTAACTTCCGCCTTTGGACTTGTTCTTGGAATCTTGGGACATACCGTAGGTTGGCCTATGTCTAGCGGAGGCTCGCAAACGATTTCAAATGCACTCGCCTCACTGTTCAGTCTGCTTGGAGGTGAAATTGTTACCGGCATGCGGGTCGACTCTATTGATGAGCTTCCACCAGCCTCTGCGATCTTATTTGATGTGACCCCACGTCAGTTGCTCCGTATCTCAGGGAATCATCTTCCGGAGAAATATCGAATGAAACTCACAAGTTACAGGTATGGCCCCGGTGTTTTCAAGGTAGACTGGGCCCTTGATGCGCGAGTTCCGTGGACAGCAAAGGAATGCGTTCGGGCAGGTACCGTGCATCTTGGTAGCACCCTGGATGAGATCGCGACCTCTGAGTTGGCTGTATGGGAAGGAAGACATCCTGAAAAACCCTACGTATTGGTGGCTCAACATAGTCTCTTTGACTCTTCTCGTGCCCCTGAGGGGAAGCATACTTTATGGGCATATTGTCACGTTCCCAACGGGTCAACATTTAATATGACTGAAAGAATTGAAGCTCAGATCGAGCGGTACGCCCCCGGGTTTCGAGACGTTATTATTGGGAGAAATACCATGTCTACCGAAGAGTTGGAGCAGTATAATCCAAATTATATTGGTGGGGATATCAACGGAGGTGTGCAAGATCTGGGACAGCTATTTACGCGCCCAACTGCTCGTCTTGTTCCATACTCAACCCCAGTTGATGGTATTTACTTTTGTTCTTCTTCTACACCTCCGGGGGGCGGTGTGCATGGGATGTGTGGTTTTCATGCAGCTCGAGCAGTCTTAAGAAATGTCTTTAAGTATCGATGATGCCTCGTATAATCCTACTTAAATTGGCCTATTACTACGACCGCCGGTTCAGAGTTCCCTGCAATCATATGAGAGTCTGACTGTTAGATTACTGACAGCCTTAAGCGTAGAGCAGGGTCTGTCAATACGCCGTGTTGATTTCAAAGTATAAATCGCGAAGAGGACAAAAGTCTTATCCTATGGAGCAGGGTGATAATGGACGTAAATTCCCTTTATTTTCCCCTTCCTATGGAAGCAATTGTCTCAAATTCCCGTTTTGTAACGGGCATGACTGAGAGGCGGGTTTGTTTAATGAGTGCTATGTTTTTTAGACGTCTGTCCATTTTAATTTCTGATAATGAGACTGGATTTTTGAAGGTTTCCTGAGGTTTTAAATCTACAGCAACCCAGCGCCCGTCATCTGTAGTTGGGTCTTGATATGCTTCCTTGATCACTTCAGCAATTCCTACGACCTCTAATCCTTCATTGCTGTGATAGTAAAGAACGAGGTCTCCTGTTTTCATGCTCTGTAAATTGTTTCTCGCCTGATAATTTCTGACTCCATCCCAATAGGTCCAACCATCTTTAAGAAAATCCTCCCAGGAGTATTTGAATGGTTCAGATTTCACAAGCCAGTATTTCATGAGCGTTATTATAATTTTCAGCCATGGTTTTTCAACGTTGGGGTAGATTGTTAAGGGAAAAATAGATAGAGACCTTTGAAATTCTTTCTAATCCATATCAATTCCACTGATTGCAATATCTGCCTTTTTTCCGTAGGCTTCCCTCAAGAGTTTTTCGATTACGGCTCTAAAGTCCTTTTGGTCTGTTATTCTAATAGCCTCCAGGACCAGATCCAATTCCTCCCGTAAGGTGAGATTTCCCTGACCTGGTTTCGTTTTTTCGTTGTTGTAAGAACAACTGGCTAATATGAGAGTTATCTTCGCTTGATCTGTTTCATTGTCTAATACTTCAATCTCGCAATCAATGGTTGCAAATCCTTCAGGGATCTCGATTTGAGCTATATATCTAATAGAGTTATTCTTCATGGTGTGTAATCTACAATTGATAATAATTCTATAAGAGTTGATTTTAACATGATTGTTCTCACTACCTTACCAATGGCTATCTAATGTCTAATTAATAGTAATTAGCATGAGATTGCTTCGCCGGAGCCTGTACCGAGCACTCCGATTTTACTCAGTACGGGCCAGTCGCAGCGCTCGCAATACCGAAGAGGCTGCTCGGTTATTTGCTGATGGTCTGCAGCTTCCTCCAGGTTTAATAAATAATAATTCTTGGGAAGTTGATGCAATCATAACTTAAGAGTCTCGTCTTAACAAATCGGGAAATGCAATGTACTGGTTGGATGGATTTTTATCTTTAAAACCCGCTTAGTTTAGCTTCTTTTATTAGCGTCATAATCCAGTATATTTATATAGAAATGAGATGTTATACTGGCTGTTTTCATCTGGCGTTGGCCGTTTGCTTTTATCTAATGTCTTGCGCTGGCACTGTATCAGAAAAAGGCAGTTATTCAAAAAAGCCAATCGAGATACATAAAATTGTAGTCGTCCCGATGTTTACTAATGCGGCGGTTCGGGACGAAATTCCGGAAGAAAGAAGCAGGTTCTTGACCAGCGAGTTGTATCAGGAATTGAATAACACCATCAAGGGGAAGACTATTGTCGCATTGGGAACTTCGACTGATGAATTTATAAAATTGGAGGAGGAAAATCCGGAGCTAGGCTATCTGAATTTAGCAATCGAAGTTGGGAAGAACCTTAATTCTGATTCGGTGCTGATTGGCAATATATCCACGTTTAGAGAGAGAGAAGGTGGAGAATTGGGGACAAGCGCTCCGGCTTCTGTAGCCTTTGGTGTTCAGTTGATAAACCCAAATACCGGAGAAAGGCTTTGGGAGGCTTATTATGCAGAGACGCAAGAAACACTCCTTCAGAACGTTACGAAAATCGGCAAGTTTTTTAAGCGTAAGGGAAAGTGGGTTACTGCAAATCAACTCGCGAAAGAGGGCGTAATTGAGGTTGTAGGTGATCTCGCGAAGTTTCTAGGGCAACCTTAGATGCTGATCATTCCTGCGATAGACCTCAAGGATGGTAAATGTGTAAGGCTGTTGAGGGGAGAGGAGGGTACCGAAACAGTATTTTCTCAGGATCCGGTGGCAGTAGCTACGAAATGGGAGGAGTGCGGAGCCAGGCTCATACATGTGGTTGATCTTGACGGTGCGTTTTCAGGCAAACCGAGAAGTTTTGAATTAATAAAGGAAATTGCGAAATCTGTCTCATGCTCTGTTCAAGTGGGTGGGGGAATAAGGGACATTGAAACCATTGAAAGATATTTAAAAACAGGACTGGATAGAGTCATACTGGGAACTGTTGCATTTCAGAAACCTGAAATTTTAAGTGAAGCTAACAGACGGTTTCCGCGGCGGATTGCGGTTGGAATTGACACAACGAATGGGAAGATCGCAGTAAGGGGATGGAAAGAAACTGTAGATTTTGATCTACAATCTTTTCTGAATGATTTGAAATCAGAGGGTATCGCTCTAGTTATACACACTGATGTAGACCGTGATGGAACTTTAGAAGGTATTAATATTGATGCAGTTGAGCAATTTGTTAGAAACTCTCCAATCCCTGTGATTGCTTCGGGCGGCATTTCTTGTCCTAATGATTTGGAGAAACTATCCAATCTAACTAAGGTGGGACTTTTGGGTGTGATAGTTGGTAAATCAATTTACAGTGGTAAGATTGATCTTAGAGAAGCAATAAAAAGATTTTCGGATTATTAATGGCTGATTTGTAAAATCAAAAACAAATAGACTGAGTTTTAAATAGGGTTCAGAAGTCAGGAGCCAGAATACAGTAGTCAGAAGGAAAACTGATCGACGTCGCTACCGATTTTCTTATTTTTATATCGAAGTGGCTAACAAGCCAATGGGCAAACAATGCTGTCGAAAAGAATAATACCCTGCCTGGATGTTAAGGACGGAAGAGTGGTAAAAGGGGTGAAGTTCCTTAATCTCCGTGATGCGGGTGATCCAGTTGAAATTGCTAAGCGCTATAGCGATGAGGGGGCTGATGAGATTACCTTTCTTGACATTACTGCTTCGCATGAGAAAAGAAATATAATGATAGAAGTTGTCAAAAAAACCGCCAGCGAGGTCTTTGTACCGTTAACTGTTGGTGGAGGTGTTAGAACCCTTGAGGATGTAAGAAACCTTCTTTTGGCGGGTGCCGATAAGGTCGCAATTAACACCGCGGCGGTTAAGGAGCCTGAATTTGTTAAGAAGGCTGCGGGGAAGTTCGGAAGTCAATGTATTGTCGTTGCTATAGACGCTAGAAGGGTTTCAGATTCAAAGTGGGAGGTCTATACTCATGGGGGTAGAAATCCAACGGGAATTGACGCTGTCGCGTGGGCAGAGAAAATGGAGTTATTTGGGGCGGGTGAAATACTTCTCACCAGTATGGATATGGATGGTACAAAGAATGGATACGACTTGAACCTAACTGAAGCTGTTTCCAGAGCGGTTGGTATTCCGATAATTGCATCGGGTGGTGCTGGGAATCTAAGGCATCTCTTTGATGGTATTACTTTGGGAGAGGCGGATGCTGTATTGGTTGCATCCATATTCCATTATGGTGAGTATTCAATTCTTGAAGCCAAAAAGTACTTAATGGAAAATGGGATAGAAATTAGAATTTGATTTTTGTTTTGGAATTTAATCTTTAGAAGGTATTCCTTCTATAGTTAAAAATAATAATCGAAATCCTAATCGCGTCTGGAAACCGCTCCTGCATTTTTAATGATAGGAAATAAGAAGTTCTAGACTTTGGAGATTATAAGTGATCAAACTCGGAGCTGTCCCATTTTTGAACGTAAAGCCTCTTGTGTACCCCTTAGAGGAAGGATTGGTAAAAAATGATTTTGATATTGTGTATGAAAATCCCTCCAGATTATCCACTTTACTATCGGAAAAGAAGGTTGATTTAGGTCTAATCCCTGTTGCTGAATTGCTTAAAAGAGATATCTATAGGGTGGTCCCGAACCTGTCCATATCCTCGAGGGGTGAGGTGGCCAGTGTCGTATTGTTATCAAAGAAATCCGTTGCGGAGATAAAAACCGTGGCAGTGGATTTGAGATCGCAAAGCTCGTCCTCGCTTCTTAGAATCATTCTGGAGATATTCAATAATGTGAATCCCAATTATGTTAAAAGAATTCCTGATGGCAGTTTTTTGGAGGGAGTAGATGCAGGGATGTACATAGGAAATGATGGTCTCAGGATCAGGTATTCGCCTCCCGGTGGTTATACAGTGGTCGACCTTGGAGAGGCATGGACTAAAGAGACCGGACTCCCATTCGTCTATGCAGTATATGCAGTGCGAGAGGAGGTAAATCTAGGGAAGAATCTCGAGGCTCTGGAGATGGCTAAATCTATCGGGCTTAAGAATATAGATAAAATCGTAAAAGCTAATGCAGAGAAAGTTAACTTGAGTGAGGAGATTTGCCATAGATATCTGACTGAGAGGATTTACTATGATCTGGGCGATCAGGAGATTGAAGGAATCAATACTTTCAGAGGATTATTGTCAGAAATTGTCGACAATATAAAGAATGCGGATTTGAAATTTTATTAGGTATAAAAGGTATACTCCTCATTAAGAGGGATGTCCACGATCAGCTTATTGGTAAGCATGGTGACTGTATAATTAGAATCCAAAAAGGAGACCAAATGTTGAGCAAGATCACTATGAGACTCGGACATAGCCCTGATCCCGATGATGCCTTCATGTTTTATGGAATCGCCAGTGGCAATGTTTCATCAGAAAAGATAGATTTTGTGCATGTTATTGAGGAAATTCAGTCCCTTAACGAAAGAGCATTAAGAGGGGAGCTAGAGGTAACCGCGGTTTCGGCTCACACATACCTTATGGTACAGGATAAGTATAGGATCCTTTCATGTGGCGCCAGTATGGGAGAAGGTTACGGCCCTATTGTAGTGGCAAGGGATATGATGAATGACCTAAAGGGCAAAAGGATAGCTGTCCCAGGCATGCTTACGACAGCGTATTTACTTCTTCAGATTTATTCTGATGGATTTATCCCGGTTGAATCTCCTTTTGATAAGATATTTAATGCTGTGAGAGATGGGGATGTTGATGCCGGACTTATCATTCACGAAGGTCAGCTAACGTATAGAGACTATGGTCTTGAATCAATCTTAGATTTAGGAAAATCGTGGTCTGAAGAAACCTCTCTTCCACTGCCCTTGGGTTTAAATGTCGTGAAACGGGGATTTAGCGAGAGCATTGAGTGTGAGGTATTAAGAATCCATCAGGAAAGCATCGAATATGGTCTCACCCATAAAGATGAGGCCTTGGAGTATGCGCTTCAATTTGGCAGGGGAGTGAATAAGGATTTGGGGGAACGGTTTGTGCTCATGTACGTTAATGAATTTACGAAGAAAATGGGAGAGAGGGGGAAACAGGCGTTAGAGTGTCTCTTTAATAAGGCTCATGAACATGGGCTTATTGGTGAAAGGGCAAGGCTGGATATTTTAGACAATTAACAGGGGGTTTCTACACCACTCAAAAAGTCCGCAAGGAATCTCACTAACTCATCGAAGCGCTTAGGGAATTTGTCAGGCGTCCTGAGCCGCTCACTGATCTCAATTTGCATGCCTGGTATTCCGAGCGTTCTAGCAGCGAATTTGGTTACAGTCATCTGACGGGATGCCGGAAAAATTTTAGAACTTCCAAGTCTGATACCGAACCTTTCTGAACCTTTGACCAGTCGGTCTAAGAGAGAGTCATTGCCAAGGAGAAATTCTTTGTCGATGCCAACTCCGGGAAAAACGTCCCCCGTCTTTGCTGTAGAGGTACCATGAATGTCGAGCACAAACCTGATCCCGAATTCTTTTACAATTCTGGCAATCTGCTTTTTAAATGGGGACTCATCATAAAAATTTGGGTCAATTTCTGAAGCCCTGTGTGTGTAGAAGGCATGGGATCCCGTAATCGAGTGAAGTATAACGGCGAGTGACCCGGTGAATTTCTCTTGATTCTTGAGCTTATTCATTCGAACATGGGCACATGCGTGTGGCGCAGTTACAAGAATAGGAGCTACTCCCCGCACATGGATCGATCCTGATGAGTCTTTTATAGGAAACTCTCTGTAGCCTTTTGCAGAGTATTTTTCAAAGCCACGAGCAAATTTAATTGGGTCCCTCTTAGCTAAAGATCCGTGTAATCTCCAGCTTCCCGATTCGATTTTGCATCTGTCATTTAAGAAACTATTCAATGCCTCTCCAGCGTCATAAGTGAAGATTTTGTGGCCGTTAATTCTCAGCAGCTTCCTCATGAATAAACCATTGTCGGTTCCTTCGATCTTGTCCAGCACCATAATTTTGTCGGTAATCTTATCTCCTGATAGTTCATAAAGCTCTCCGCTTACATGGTGATTTGGATTCTCGTTAAAGGAAGCTGCCGGGTATCCCATATCAGTGATATAAAGCTCGCCGGGTATATCGAGCGATCCAAGTAAATCGCCATCCTGTAAAAACGCGTTTCTTGATTCTCCCCTCAGGAGTGTGCCGTAGACAAAAAGCTTCTTTATTTTATCGCTCAAATGGTTTTCCAAACTTTTTTCTTTGAATAGATAACTTTACCTCTTACCATCGAAAGTTTTAAGTCTTTGCTCGTGGAAGATATTACTGATAGGTAGGGATCAGTATAGTAGTCTGCTGGATCGAGAAATATTAAATCGGCATCTTTCCCCTTTTCAATGCTTCCAGTCTTATGTTCGAGAAAAATGGATTTTGCTCCGCCAAGTGTGGCGGCATAGACTGTAAAGAAGGGGGCATCACTTACCGCTACATGATTCGCGATAAGGTAAAAAAATCTAAGTTCTTCAAAGAAATCAAAGTTGAAGTTACTCGAAAGACCGTCTGTCCCAATCCCTATCCTGTGGAGTTCCGAATAATGTTTGATAGGGGGGACACCAACCTTAAGAAAGTAATTGCTTCTTGGACATAAGACCACGCCAATCTCGCGTTTTTTAATTTCTTCAATTTCCGCAGGATGAACCTGCACCATGTGCACCGTCGTAACCTTTGTTTTATGAAAGGATTTTAATTTCTTCAAATACTGGAAAGGCGACTTAGCTTTAATCCGATGAAAGTTGTCTTTTCCAATTAAAGGAAATATCTGCTGTTCGAACCCGTTTTTATAGCCCCTTAAAAACTTTACCTCATCTTGACTTTCAGCAAGGTGAATACCCGAAGGTATTTCTGTCTTACTTTGAAACCTTCTGAGCTTCTTAAGAAAATTCGGCGAGCAAGAGTAAGGAGCGTGTGGAAAAGGTCTTTCTTCAAAGAGCTCTTCTTGCTCAAATGTCAGGCTTTTCAAAAAATCTTGATCCCTGTCGAATAGTTCTACGAATAAGACCGTTCTAAGTCCAGATTTTTTGAGTATTGGTTTGTCGATGCCTCCAAAAGAAGAAACTTCGCCTACCGTGGTTACACCATTTACAATCAGTGATTTGATGCCGTTTCTCGTCGATTTTTCAATTTCTTCCCTGTTTGTGTCTATCTTCTTTGCCCTTATAATTTGTTCGAGCCATCCAATAAACCCATTGAAACGTCCTATCCTTCTCTTTATCCATCCCAGTTCAAGATGCGTATGTGCATTTACAAATCCGGGAAGTAAAATTCCCCTTCCTAGTTCTACATTCGTTATAAGAGGAAATCTTTTTGCTAGCATTGTCTTTAATCCAATTTCTTTAATCTTTCCATCCGCTATTAATAATGCGCCGTCTTTTATCGGGGGGGAAGAAATTGGTAATATTGTACTTGCTGTTAGGAGGATTCTTGACATTCTTAGGTTAGCAGCCTTGATTACACCTATTTAGGGAGATTGGATATTTTTGAGATTAGCTCCTCACTGATTGTTCCACTGCAAATCTCTTCAACCGAGCCTCTCATTCTGATTGACCAGTCATCTCTCACTTCGATTTGGAGTTCTCCACCAGGCATTAGAACGCGCAAGGATCTATCTGTGAAATTGTTTTTAACAGAAGCCGCAGCCACCGCACAAGAGCTGCTTCCGGATGCCAGTGTATAACCTGCACCGCGTTCCCAGATGAGTATTTCCACTTTGTCTCTAGACTTCACCTTTGCAAACTGAACATTTGCTCGGTTCGGAAACATTTGGTGATTTTCAATGGCAGGGCCGAGTTTTCTAACATAACCCTCATCGAGTTGATCTGTAAAAATAACACAATGGGGGTTTCCAACCGAGACTGCAGTGATCCTAAGAATCTCACCATTGATTCGCATCTCTTCATCAACCACTTCTCTGTCTTCACCTTCAACTGGTATTAGCTTGCTTTGGAATGTTGCGTTACCCATCTCCACTGTTACAAATTCGGTTTTTCCGTTATTTATCTCCAATTCTGCGGCTGTGATGCCTCCTGGAGTATCAATAGTTAAATTGTGTTTGTCTGTGTAACCGTGCTCATAAAGGAATTTGGCAAAAATTCTGAGACCATTTCCGCTCTTTTCTGCGGGCGTACCATCCGGGTTAAAGATTGTTAGTCCAAAGTCCGCTTTGTTAGATTTGACGAGTAGGAGGATTCCATCGGACCCTATTCCGTAATTTCTGTGGCAGATAAGCTTTATTGATTCGGGAGTCAGTCCAAAGGATATTTTGGCCTGATCCAGTACAACGTAGTCATTACCAAGTCCGTGAGACTTAACAAAATTATTCATGATACCTTCTCGCATTATCAATTTTTTGAGTAAATTCGCATTTCCATCATACTGGAATATAACAAATTTTTCTATAAATTACAGGGAACGCCAATATGCGTTACCTAAGGTTAGATTCACCGATAATAAGCTCGGGGACTTTCATCAAATACTGTGATGCCATCCAGTTTAGGGGATTCTTGAAATTAAAAATGATAGGACCTCAAAATGCCTATTCGATGATTAATTCTATAATATTTGACAAATATTTATTTAAGAGTTAAAAATCTATATCCTTTTTAGCGAAGCTTTTACAATCCCGAGGAGGTAACAGCATGATTGAGGAATTAACTGATTTGAAAGGCAAGGTTGCAATCGTAACTGGAGGTTCTAGGGGCATAGGTAGGGCAATTGCTCTAGCTTTAGCTGAAGCTGGTGCTGATATATTATTGAATTATTCAAGGAGCGATAAACACGCTGATCAGGTAAAGAAGGAGATCGAAAAGATGGGAAGGAAGTGTGTTACTGTTCGTGCAGATGTTGGAAGGTTCGAGCAGGCGCAAAACCTTGGCAAGGCTGTTATGAATCATTTCGGGAAGGTCGATGTATTGATAAATAACGCTGGTGTGAACAGAGACAGGACACTGCGCAGAATGACTTCAGAACAGTGGAACGAGGTTATACAGACCAATCTTTCAAGCATATTTAATTGTACCAAGGCCGTGCTTGAGCCAATGATTGCCCAAAACAGCGGGGTAATAATTTCTGTTTCGTCCATTATAGGTGAGATGGGCAACGTTGGTCAGGCCAACTATGCCTCAACAAAGGCCGGAATAATTGGATTTACGAAGAGTGTGGCAAGGGAGCTCGCAAAAAACAACATTCGTGTAAATGCTATAGCCCCGGGGTTTATAGAAACAGACATGCTTGGTACGGTGCCAGAAGACATTAGGAATCAGATAAGGGGTCAGATTGCATTAGGTAGATTTGGGACGCCTGAAGAAATTGCCCTTGCAGTATTGTATCTTTGCTCGCCGGCAGCGAGCTGGATCACGGGCGTGACTCTAAGGATTAACGGCGGTCATTACATTTAATTTACCGATATATGATATTCTTTATGCCTATGTACTCACAACGTTGATTAACCGTAAGTGTATATAAGCGTTAATACGAAGTTATTTAAATTTATAAAGTTAATCGGATTTTGATCTAGCAATCAACCAATCGGCAACTCTAGGCCACAGGTCTCTCAGCGATTTGCTGCTTACAGACATTCCAATATGGCCCGTCGGGTAGATGATGCTTTCTTTGTCTTTGCTGGATATCAGATCATTGAAGGCCATGCTTGATTTCGGTGGTACAAGATGATCATGCTCAGCAATTAGATTTAGTACAGAGCACTTGATCTTACTGAGATCAACTATCTTGCCATTTATTCTGAGTTTGTTTTCGACGAGTAGATTTTCCTGATAACAGTACTTTATAAACTCTCGGAAAACCTCCCCTGCAACGGGGATGTTATCATTTAACCATTTCTCCATTGCCAGGAAGTTTTCGATGAAGTTATTATTTTCTATGTTTTCAAAAAAATTCACATACTTGGACACCAGATTTTGAACGGGTTTCATAAAAAGAAACCCCGATTGCAGAAATTCGGGCGGAACATTTCCGAACGCATCCACAAATTTATCCACATCGAAGTTGGGCTTATCACCCCAAAGGTTTAATGTACCTTCAACCTTAAAGTCAATTCCTGCCGCCAAAAGGATCAGGTTTTTAATGTCTCTTGGATGGAGTGCGGCATACATTGCAGACATCGTTCCACCCATGCAATACCCTAAAACACTAACCTTATCGGCACCCGAGTTCTTTTTAACTTTATTGATTACCTTATATATATATCTATTTATATAGTGATTTAGATCGAGGTTTTTATCCTCATCGCCAGGGACACCCCAGTCAATCATATATATGTCAATACCCTTATTGAGTAAGACCTCAACGATGCTTCTGCCTGGTTTTAAATCCAGTATATACGGTCGGTTCACGAGGGCAAATATCATGACAAGCGGCACGGGGTATGTTTTTTCCGCGGTAGGATAATAGTGGAGCAGGCGCAGCTTGTTTTCTGTGAAAACGACTTCATGCGGAGTGGTACCGACCTTTATTTCTGGTGGGTTAATGAGAGCCATATCTATTGCTTTAGAGACCTTTTGTTTTATTTTTTCTGCCTCTTGCATAAGGTCATTTATATAATTTGATGACATCAATTTAAAAACCTCCAGTTTCTCTCTTGAGTCGTCTAGAATATTACCACCGGCCTACCTTAAAGCAATTCAGACGTTTTTGTAAAGTTAATCATGCGTAATGTTTTAGCTGCAAATTCCAAAGAATTAAAAATTTAAGATTTGATAATCGAATAACAAATAATGTCTCTACTTCTTTTTTGATGGCATTTTTGAACTCCTCAGTTCCTCTACCATCTCGGAAAGGTCATTTATCTTTGCTTCGATACTGTTGATTGCGTTATGAATCCTGTCTATGTCGTTTTTCGACGGTAGACGAAAGTTTCTAAGACTTTTTTCTACAATCTCATCAAAGTATTTTTTTAGCTCGGATGACTTCTCAACAGCCTTACCTATATTTAGAGCAAATAGTGGGCTATTGATATATTTCTCTAGTGCATCGGAGGTCGATTTCTCCCAGGTTTCATAGAATTTTTTGTAATATTCAACATTACTGAAGTCTATCGATTTATCGCCTTCATTTTTAATAGTCTTGTCTAAATTTTTTTTCCAGATTTCTAAGGCTTCTAACATAGACTTTTCCCAAATGTCGTAGAATCTCTTGTAGTACTCGCCATATTCGGTATTCTCATTAGTCACTTTCTATTCCTCCGTCGCTTTGATTTCACTTTTTTTTTGATGTTTGTTTTTTTTACTTTTACAATTTTGCCTTCCAGCTTGGATATCCTCTCGTCTAAGTTCCCGATAGAATCTGTAAGTTTCGCAAAATCATTGTCTATCGGGAACAATCTATATTTTAAAGTCTTATCGATGATTTCTTGAGTGTAATCTTTAAATTCGAGTGATTTCTCAACGGCCCTATCCATAAAATTGCTGAACAGAGGATTATGAAACCATAATGTTAGTGCTTTTTCGGCAGATAGCTCCCAAGATTCATAAAGCTTTTCAAAATAGCTTAAATAGAATGGCTTTGCCTGCTTGTTTTTTCCAGACAAGATATGCTTCCTTGCTATTTCTTCACCAACTGATTCAGATTAACACGTTAAACTTACCTGATAAATACACATAATTAAAGACTAGAGGCTTTATGCTTAGTTAGTCGGTATTATGACGTTTTAATGCACCGTTGGTGCATATAATTCGTGAATTACTGTTTACCGGTATTGTTTCATAACGTACAGCGGTATAGGTTGTGGATCGCTTCTTTGAGCCTCTATACTATTTACTGATCTTTTAGAATGTTACGCTTTACTATCATCTTCCCAAAAAATCATGCTTGCCTGGTGCCATATATCCAATTACGATGAAGGAAAAGAGGATAATACCAAATCCTAGCACAGCTCCTATTGCAGCTTTCTTACCTTTCCAACCCGAGGCCAGTCTTCCGTGAATTAGAATTGCGTAGAGAAACCACGTAATTAAGGACCAAGTTTCTTTCTGTCCCCAATCCCATTGATCACCCCATACAATCTTAGCAGACAGTAAACCAAGAGCCAGTCCTATGGTTATTAATGGAAAACCTATTAGGAGACAGACGTGGTTTATTTTATCAAGGGTTGTTAATGAAGGCAATTTTTTTAGGAAGCTTCCAAGGTTCTTTGACTTTATTCTCTGCTCTTGAAAGATATACAACAATCCAGCGATGAACGCGACCGTGAACAATGCTTCCCCAAGAAAGACTAGTACTATGTGAATCACGATCCATGGGTTTCTTAACGAGGGATCATTTTGAATGATCCCTTCTGGAAGAATCACTGAAGGTAAAGTCATGATTAGGCTGAGTGGCGCGACAAATGCTCCAATGATATCGGCCTTTATCCTTGACTGTAACACTGTATAGACTAACGTGATAAACCAGGCGAAGAAATAAAGAGATCTGTCAAGACCGCCGGCCAGGGGGGTCCCCTTTAATAAGAGAGTAAGAAGAATAATGGACTGGCTGATCAATCCGATCTTGACGGCTGCTGATCCCCAAACAGATACCTTGGGATTTTTTGTCCAAAGGTAGCTGCAATAGAAAACAGATGAAATCAAATAAAATACGGGTACTATCCATTGCCAGGCCATTTTTAGTTTTTAATTTTCAAAATATTCTATCACAATAAACAACTTAAATGAAAAGTAATCGTGAATTTAGTATGTGTCTTTAATCTATATGATAATTACTGATAGGTAATTTGTTTGAGGTTCTCGGATTGGTAGTAATTGACCAAGGGGCCTATTAACTCTTCCAGATCGCCATCCAGGATCGCGTCGATTTTATGAAGAGTAAGTTTTATTCTATGGTCTGTAATCCTACCCTGCGGGAAATTGTAGGTCCTTATCTTTTCACTCCTATCCCCACTTCCGACAAGATTACGCCGAATGGATGAAATCTCATTTTGACGTTTATATTCTTCAAGTTCGTAAAGCTTCGCCTTCAACATTCTCATTGCCTTAGCCCTGTTTTTGTGTTGAGACCTTTCCTCTTGGCATTGCACAACTATTCCGGCGGGAATATGGGTTATTCTTATGGCCGAATCGGTCTTATTAACATGCTGACCTCCCGGGCCAGAAGCTCTGTAAGTGTCGATCTTTAAGTCCCTGGTATCAATATTTACCTCGACATCGTCAGGCTCAGGGAGCACGGCTACGGTCGCAGTAGAGGTATGAATTCTTCCTCCCGCCTCCGTGGTTGGTACTCTCTGCACCCTGTGTACCCCACTTTCATATTTTAATCTGCTGTAAACCCTTTCCCCCTCAATTGCGACAATTACCTCCTTTATGCCGCCGATTCCTGTCTCGTTAATACTTAGTATATCTGTTTTCCATCCATTCCTTTCCGCGTATCTGGAGTACATTCTGAGGAGGTCGGCCGCAAATAAGGCCGCTTCTCCACCACCAGCCCCGGCGCGGATTTCTAGAAATACGTCCTTATCATCCATTGGATCCTTTGGTAGAAGCATAAGCTGCATCTTATCGTTCAGGGTTTGAAGCTTTCTTTCCAACGCAACTATCTCTTCGCGCGCGAGCTCTCCAAGTTCCCTATCCGAGATTAAAGCTTTGTTCTCTTCGATTTGTTTCGAGGCTTGTTTATATTCTCTATATATCTCGACCAATTCCCCCAATTCTGATCGCTCTTTGGAATAACGATGTATTTCAGAGGGGGTTAAACTCGGGTTACTTAGGTACTTTTCTATTTCCAAATACTTTTTCTCGACTTCATCGAGACGTTTTAACAGTCCGGCTTCTATCATTTTTAAGATAATGGTTACACAACTTGCAAAAAATTCAAGATAAGTTTAAACTTGTTCTACTAATATCATGAAATCAATGGATATTCTTGAGAGTAGAATTAAAGAAGCGATTTCCCGAGAGAAGAAAATGACCGATGAGCATCGAAAACTATCAGAAGAAGTTAGAATGCTTCGAGAAAGCATAAAGGAGCTTGAAAAGGACAGGCAAGAAGCAAATTCAAGGTTAGAAAAGGTAATTGAGAAAGTAGAATTATACATAAGCAGGTCCGAGGCTTAAATGAGGCGGATGAAGATAAGTGTATTCAATAAAGATTATTTTATAAAGACAGATGCCGACGATGAATACGTGAGTGAAATCGCCGCTTATTTAGAAGAGAAGCTAAGGGAGGCATCACCTGGGGAAGATACCGTATCTGCACCCCGACCATTTCTTCTTGCTACTCTCAAGATCGCAGATGAGTATTTCAGATTGAAAAGAGAGTTTGAGGAGTTTAAAAATCGTGCTGAAGAAAAATCAAATAGCCTGGTTGAAATGTTGGATAATTCTCTTAAATCTATTGAAACCTTTGTTACTCAAGGTGAAGGTGGAGTGGGGACAAAATCAAAAGAAGAGGGAGAGGAGACTTTCAAATAATTGTGTTTCAGAGGGAGTAAGATCATCATTACCGAATTTGTTGGGAGAGGATGACGGCATTCCTATCGTTAAGGCGCGGATTCGCCGCGAGTTTTTGAAGGCCAGGTTATGTCTGAGTGAAGATGAAGTTGATAAGAAAAGCGAACTCATTTCAAACTTTCTTATTCAACTTCCGCTTTATAAGCTAGCCAAGAGTATAGCTCTTTATTTTCCGACAAAAAACGAAGTAGATACGTCTAGAATTTTTAAAAATGCTACTGAGAGTGGCAAGAAGGTTTATTACCCTCGGGTAGATGGGTATTTTTTGAGTTTCCACGAGGTAGATAGTAAAGAGAGTCTTAAATCAGGATATTTTGGAATTCCTGAACCAAATGAAAATTCCCCCTCGATCTTAACTGAAGACCTTGATCTAGTAACCATTCCGGGACTGGTTTTTAACCTTTCTGGTGGAAGGATAGGGTACGGGAAAGGATACTACGACCGTTCGACCAAGTTACTAAATAGAGAGAAAAGGATTGCATTGGCTTATAGTTTTCAGATCCAAGATTCGATCCCTGTTTCGAAATTCGACATAGGCATGGGATACTTGATTACGGAACTTGGTATTGTCAGTTGTGCCGGGGGGGATGGAGGGACATGAGATGATTGAATGGATAATTGGGTCAGCTGTATCAGGATTTGTAATGGGTGTTGTTATTTATTATCTGTTACGAGCAACCTTGGAAAAAAGGAATGCTGGGAAGGATAAGGGTAAAGCTCAGACAATTTTCGAAGCTGCAAGAAAAGAGTGTGAGAATATTAAGATGCAAGCGGAGCTTAAGGCTCGGGAGATTAAAGAAAAGGCAAAATCTGAGATTGAGAGGGAATCGCGAGAGAAACACAAGGAATTTTCTAAAATGGAAAATAGGCTTCAGAATCGCGAAGATAATTTAGATAGAAAATTCGAGTCTCTTGAGAGAAGAGAATTGGAAGTGAGTAAAAAGGAAAGGGAATTCTCAACAAAAGAAAAGTCTATCTTGGACAAAGAAAAAGAACTAAACATGATTATTGAGGATGCTAAAAGGAAGATCGAGAATATAGCTGGCATGACGCGGGATGCAGCAAAAAATGAGCTTATTAATATCATAGAAGATGAAGCTAGGCATGAATCTGCAAAGAAGCTAAAACTGATAGAAGAAGAGCTGCAGCAAGCTTCAGAAAGAAGGGCAAAGGATATTGTTGCTCTTGCAATACAAAGATACGCCGGACAATATACGAGTGAAAAGACGATATCGGTCGTGAACCTTCCGAGCGATGATATGAAGGGACGGATCATAGGCCGTGAGGGTAGAAATATACGCTCGATAGAGTCTAGGACTGGTGTGGATATTATTATAGATGATACACCTGAGACTGCGGTAATATCCTCGTTGAATCCTATCAGAAGAGAAATCGCCAGGCTGGCGTTAGAATCTCTCATATCGGATGGAAGGATTCATCCTGCGAGAATCGAAGAGGTTGTGAGCGATGTTGAAGCCGAGATCGAAAAGGAGATTCAGAAGGCGGGAGAGGAAGCTGTCTTTGATATAGGTGCTCACAACATGCACCCTGAGCTTGTAAAGCTCGTAGGAAAATTGAAATACAGAACCAGCTTTTCGCAAAATATATTGAGCCATTCTCTTGAGGTGGCTTTCATATGTGGAGTAATGGCCGCAGAAATTGGCTATAATGAGAAACTGGCGAGGAGGGCGGGTCTCCTACATGACATCGGAAAGGCGCTTGATCATGAGGTTGAGGGCTCGCACGTAGAAATAGGAGAAGAAATTGTTAGGAAATACCAAGAGCCTGCGGAGGTTATAGAAGCTGTTGCTAAGGCACATGATCCTCAACCACAGGCTATTTTGCCAATCCTTGTTCAGGCGGCAGACGCAATCTCTGCGGCGAGACCAGGGGCAAGGAGGGAGACATATGAAGCATATGTAAAAAGAATAGAAGAAATCGAGAGTATTGCCGGTTCTTTTAGAGGGGTTGAAAAGTGTTACGCTATCCAGGCTGGTAGAGAAGTCAGGGTCATTGTTGAGAGTGGAAAGGTGAATGACGAAGAGGGCGTTTTGCTTTCTCATGAGATCGCTAAAAAGATTGAGAAAGAGGTTGCATTTCCGGGACAAATTAAAATTACCGTAATAAGGGAAGTGCGCGCTACTGCATATGCAAACTAGGTAAGCGTAAAGTTCAGTAATATATTCAAGTCACGCTGTCAGTAATTTCTGTATATTCATGGAAAAGATTGAAGCTAGCATGGATTGCTCCATTCTTTTTATTGGGGATATTGTTGGGAAGGCCGGACGTCTGGCAGTGAAGGTGCTCATTCCGGAATTAATGGAGCAACATAATATTGATCTTGTGATTGCGAACTGCGAGAATGCGGCTGCCGGCAGAGGGATTACTCCCAAGATAGCTGAATTCCTGTTTGACTGCGGAGTTAATATCCTCACATCGGGAAATCATATTTGGGATAAGCGCGAGATCATACCTTATGTTGATAGCGAGCCGAGAATACTTCGTCCAGCTAATTACCCTGACTCGACTCCTGGAAGGGGGCACGCAGTATTTAACGACAATCATGGAAGGCGGGTCGGAGTCATAAACCTTTGCGGAAAACTCTTTATGGATTCTTACGAAAATCCATACACTTCCGCATTGAAGCTGATCGACGCGTTAAAGGATAAAACAAATCTAATAATTTTGGATTTTCATGCCGAGGCGACCTCAGAGAAGATAGCTTTTGGCTGGTATCTGGATGGAAAGATAAGTGCGTTAGTTGGCACACATACACACGTTCAAACTGCCGACGAAAGAATTCTTCCGAATGGAACGGCCTACATTACAGACGTAGGGATGACGGGAGCCATGGACTCTGTGATCGGCATGGATAGGGAAAAATCGATCAAGCGTTTTCTGACTCTCATGCCTCAGAGGCTGGAGCCGGCAGAAGAAAATATATGGCTTAATGGGATAATAATCGATATACAGTGCGAAAGTGGAAAAGCCACAGCCATAAGAAGGATCAGCGAACCGTTAGAGCGTGAGGATATGAAATCCTGAGGATCATTCTATAGAGATTGTATTGTTAAGGATTTAACCAAAGCAAATAATCAACATTTAAGATCACTATTTCTAAACCAAATCACATCATGCCTTATTAAACATCAATGCGGCTCTTGCCGCTGCTAGTCTTGCGATTGGGACCCTGTAGGGAGAACAGCTCACATAGTTGATTCCAGCACGATGGCAAAATTCGATTGAGGTGGGGTCACCTCCGTGCTCTCCACATATGCCAAGTTTTAGATTCGGTTTAGTTTTTCTCCCATTATCGATCGCCATCTTGATTAATGTGCCAACCCCGTCTTCGTCAAGAGTTGAAAAGGGGTCCTTTTCTAAAATTTCGACCTGTTTTCCATTGACTGTCACGGTTTTTTCCATATAGGCCCTTATAAATTTCCCGGCGTCATCACGCGAAAAGGCGAACGTCATTTGGGTCAGATCGTTCGTTCCGAAGGAGAAAAAATCTGTTTCTGTCGCAATTTCACCGGCTACGACCGCTGCTCTAGGAACTTCGATCATAGTGCCGACATAGTATTTGATCCGTCTTTTATACTTCGCCATGACGGACTCTGTTGATTCAACGATAATGTCCTTTTGCGCTTTTATCTCAGTCCGCATCCCTACCAGAGGGACCATGATCTCCGGTATAACCTCAATTCCTTCCTGTTCTACCTCACAGGCCGCCTCCATTATTGCTCTGGCTTGCATTCGGCTTATTTCCGGCATTAGAATTCCCAATCTGCAACCGCGAAGACCGAGCATGGGATTAAATTCGTGTAGTTCCTCGACCCTCTCAAGAAGCTTTTGACGCTCCTTTATTATCTTAGGTTTTTTCTTTTTTAGCTCGAGTTCTCTAATTTCTACCATTAGTTCTTCTCTTCTTGGTAGGAATTCGTGGAGAGGTGGGTCAAGAAGCCTTATCGTTACCGGATATCCTCTCATTTCACGAAATATTCCTTTAAAATCTTCCTTCTGCATGGGGAGTAATTTTTCAAGAAGTTTTTCCCTCTCCTCTGTAGTTCTGGCGAGGATCATACTCTGCATTAATGGTATTCTGTCTTCTTGGAAGAACATATGCTCGGTGCGGCAAAGGCCTATGCCTTCAGCTCCGAAATTGACTGCTATCTTCGAATCTTGGGGCGTATCAGCGTTTGCCCTTATACTAAGTTTCCTTATCTTATCAGCCCACTTAAGTACTGTAGAAAATATGCGGTATTTTTCAGATTGCTCGGGTTTTAGCCTTCCTTCTACTACTTGGATAACCTCAGACGAAATTACCGGAATATCACCTGAATACACGTCTCCTTCAAAACCATCAATGGATATGAAATCTCCTTCTTTAATAACAGAGTCTTGTGATTTAAATTGTCGTTTTTCTTCGTCAACAATTAACTCTTCCGCTCCAACCACACAAACCTTGCCCATCTGTCTTCCCACAACTGCCGCATGACTAGTGCGTCCCCCCCTGGCTGTGAGTACGCCCTGGGAAACCGCCATACCATGAATGTCGTCCGGGCTAGTCTCTTTTCGAACCAAGACTACACGCTCTCCCCTTTTGCTCATTTTTACAGCTGTTTCTGAGTCGAAGGCAACTTTGCCAGCCGCAGCGCCGGGCGATGCAGAAAGCCCATTTGTAAGCAGGTTGAAATTCCTCTTTTCATCGGGATCAAAGATTGGAAATAAGAATTGCTCAATATGCTCATGATCGATTCTAAGGATGGCCTCGTTTATTGTGATTAGATTCTCTTTTACCATGTCGTGGGCGATTTTTAACGCCGCGATTCCTGTCCTCTTACCGGTACGAGTCTGAAGGATGTAGAGTGCATTCCCCTCAAATGTAAATTCGAAATCCTGCATGTCTCTGAAATGATTTTCCAAAGCCTTTGCTGTTTTAGTTAGCTGCTTATAAATTTCAGGCATCTCATGCTTTAAGCTATCCAGGTGTTTAGGAGTCCTGATGCCGGCTACAACATCCTCGCCCTGAGCATTCATCAGGTACTCAGCGTAGAGCATATTATTTCCTGTCGCCGGATCTCTTGTAAAGCCTACACCCGTTCCCGAGTTTTCACCCAAATTTCCAAAAACCATCTCCTGCACATTTACGCCTGTTCCTATATCATCGGAGATTCCGTATTGCCTTCTATAAAAGACTGCTCTCGGATTGTTCCAGGATAAGAAAACTGCATTTATTGCACTAAACAGTTGTGATTTAGGGCTTTGGGGAAATTCATCTTTGGTTTTCCTTTTCACAAGCCTTTTGTACTCTGTAACAACATCCTTTATTGCTTGGGTTGTTAGCTCAACATCGGACTTACATTTATACTCCTCCTTCGTGGCCTCTAGAATCTTCTCAAATTCTGCTTTTTTAATCTTTAAAACAACATCACTGTACATCTGGATAAATCTTCTGTATGCATCCCAAGCGAATCTTGGATTTCCTGATTTGACCGAAAGCCCCTGAACACTGATGTCGTTAAGCCCTAAGTTTAAGATAGTATCCATCATACCCGGCATCGAGAATCTAGCACCCGACCGCACTGAAACCAGGAGGGGGTTCTCCGGATCGCCGAAGTTTTTTCCGGATAGGTTTTCTAGTCTTTCAAGGTATTTTTCTATCTCACTTATCGTTTGCTGAGGCATTCGCCTTCTGTTTTCATAGAAGATACGACAAACATCTGTTGAGATAGTAAAACCTGGTGGGACCGGGATCCCGATACTTGACATTTCTGCCAGTCCTGCCCCTTTACCCCCGAGCAGATCCTTCATATTTCCTCTTCCATCCGCTTTACCATCCCCGAAGAAATAGAGATGCTTTTTCCTCTTATTAGTCATGTCTACTTTTTCTCCCATGTTTTCAGTGCATATTTAATTTTTGTCGTTGTTTATCTTGTTTTTTAGGTGTTAATTTTTGAGAAGTCCGCTAGTTTGCAAAAAAGATCCCTTATTTCCCATAACATGGCGATTCGATTCCGTCTTATCTCCTCATCTTTATCCATGACTAGTACCTCGTCGAAATATTTGTCTATCGCCTCTTTCAAACCTCTCATTTTTACGATGGCCTCTATATAGTTTTTTTCAGATAGGCAAGTCTCCACTTCTACCATTATATTTGAATAATTTCTGAAGAGGAATTTCTCGGCGGGTTCGGTTAATCGCTTGCAATTAAAGCTGTCCCTCGGTTGATTCTTTACGATGTTGAACACTCGCTTGAAAGCAATAGCAAGCGAGTCAAAACCAGGATCCTTGCGGAATTCTGAGAGGGCTTCAATCTTATATTTGGTGTCGACCAGATCATCACATTCTGATGAAATTACCGAATCTACTACATCGTTTGGATTACCCTCGGATAGCATCAGGTTTCTGAACCTTTCAACCATAAAGTCTAGGATTTCGTGCAAATTCTCGTCGATTTTTGAGGTGTTTTTAATTTTTTGTTGATTACGGAACAGGTTGAGGCTTAAGTCATAAATCTCTTTCAAGCTTAGATGGAATTCCTGATAAAGAATTATATTTATTATCGCAATTGCCTGTCTTCGTAAAGCATAAGGGTCAGAAGTCCCTGTGGGAATATGTCCTGTAATAAAATTTGCAGTGATGTTATCCACCTTATCCGCTATGCTGATTATACTTCCATATTTTGACGCGGGAAGAGTTCCCTCACGTGCAACTGGCATATATTGTTCCTCTATTGCTCTTGCAACTTCGTTATTCTCTCCAGAAAGCAACGCATAGTATTTACCCATTATTCCCTGGAGCTCAGGGAATTCAAAGACCATCTCTGTAGTAAGATCCGCTTTTGATATCCTAGCCGCCCTTTTTATGTCGTTAATCGTATTTTGAAATCCAAGAGTATTTCCAATTTGCTCAACAAATTCCTCCATACGTAGCGTTTTGTCATAATATGTACCTAGGCCTGAGAGAAAAACCATGTTTTTTAACTTCTCCGACCTCGAAGACAGTGGAGTCTTCAGGTCTTCTTCAAAAAAGAAGCGCCCATCTTGGAATCTCGCCCTGATAACCCTTTCATTGCCCTTAATAACAACCTCCTCGTTTTTCACTCGTGTACCACAAACAAAAATAAAATATGGAAGAAGTTTCTGATCGTCAATGGCTGTGGAGACGACAGGAACATACTTCTGTTGATTTTTCATAACGCTTATTAGAACTTCTGTGGGAAGTTTTAAAAAATCCCTGTCGAAAGTTCCTCTAAGCACGGTCGGGTACTCAACTAGATGGGATATTGTCTCGAGCAATTCCTTGTCATCTGCCGGTATCCCCCCAATTTCCCTAGCTCTCTGTTCTATACTTTCTTGGATAATTTTCTTTCTTTCCTCCTGATCGAAGACGATAAACCTCTTTTTTAGCTCACTACTGTATTGGTTCCAATTGTGTACACGAAATGGTTTTTTGCACATAAATCTATGTCCCTGAGTCTTTGATCCACTTACGATGCCATCTAACCTGAATTTAATTAGCTTTCCACCATAAATAGATAGTATCCACCTGATTGGCCTTACAAAAGATTCATCCCCGTCACCCCATCTCATAGATTTTCTAAAGGAAATCGTTTTTATGATCTTTGGGAGAAGATGCTTCAATATCTTCTCAGTTTTCTCACCATTGACGGTTCTTCTTACGGCAACAAATTCACCTCTTTCTCCGCCCGAAATTACTAAATCAGTTACATCTACGCCCTGGGCATGTGCAAATCCAATTGCTGCGTTCGTTGGCTCACCATCTTTATCAAACGCGATCCGCTTCGGAGGACCAACTACTTCAATTAATCTATTCGTTTGAATATCCGAAAGATCGGTGACACTTAGAATCAGTCTCCTGGGAGTTCCGTATGTACTGATATCTTTACAGGTTAGAAGATTTTCCTTTAATTCCCGCTCCGTAATATCCCGCAGGTCCCGTATAGCATCCTCCATAAATCTCGCAGGGATCTCTTCTGTTCCTATTTCAAATATTAATTCTTTTCCCATGGGTTGTTTTTAGAAAGTGGGAATCCTAATTCCTCTCTTTCTCTTAAATAAGACTCGGCACACATCTTAGCGAGGGATCGAACCTTTCCAATATAATTTTCACGCTCGGCTACGCCAATTACACCCCGCGCGTCCAGAAGATTGAAGGTGTGTGAGCATTTTAAGCAGTAATCGTAGGCAGGGATTGGCAGATTTTTACCAATGAGCTGCTCACATTCAGATTTAAACATATCAAACATTTCTCTT
The DNA here is from genome assembly GCA_049682815.1 of Thermodesulfobacteriota bacterium. Lineage (GTDB taxonomy): Bacteria > Desulfobacterota_D > UBA1144 > Nemesobacterales > CSP1-2 > DASWID01. The sequence continues at coordinate 43,862 of JBAUII010000122.1, forward strand.
AACATTTGTGGATTTGATTCTTCGAAATTGTATTTTGAGAATTCAATTTCATCTCGATGATGGATTTCCCCATATGTTACATCCTTGGTCCATTCCAGATCAAAAACGCTTTCCACACCCTGTAGATACATGGCTATTCTTTCTGTACCGTAGGTGATTTCTGCAGAAATTGGTTTTAAATCAATTCCACCTGCCTGCTGGAAGTATGTGAATTGAGTTATTTCCATTCCATCAAGCCAAACCTCCCAACCCAATCCCCATGCACCCAGCGTGGGAGATTCCCAGTCATCTTCCACAAACCTTATATCGTGCATAAGTGGGTCTATACCGACGGATCGCAAACTGTCCAGATAGAGATCTTGTATGTTACTCGGAGAGGGTTTTATAATCACCTGAAACTGATAATAGTGTTGAAGCCTGTTGGGATTGTCCCCGTATCTTCCGTCGGTAGGCCTTCGCGAAGGTTCAACATACGCAACGCGCCAGGGCTCGGGACCTAGACATCTGAGGAATGTGCCGGGATGGAAAGTTCCTGCGCCTTTTTCTATGTCATATGGTTGAAGTATTATGCAACCCTTCTTTGACCAGAAAATCTGCAATTTCAGTATTAAATCCTGAAAATTCATATTAATGACATAGTGAAAAATTAGTTGAGGTATAGTTAATCATATTACGTAAGAAACGTGTTAAGCGATCAAGGTCAACATAGCTTGCAATTTTGATTAAACTCGCATAGTTTAGAGATTGCTCTTTCCGCGATAAGTTTTCTCCTCTCTGACTTTGTTTTGCCAATTTCTGCCTTCGGAAATAAACCAAAATTTATATTCATTGGCTGAAATTCTTTTGTGCTCGGGTCAGTGATATACCTTATCAAGGATCCGATAGCAGTTTCATGTGGAGGAATGACGGTTTTTAAGCCTTTTACGATTCTCAGGGCATTAATTCCAGCAAGTAGGCCCATGGCTGCTGATTCAACATATCCTTCAACTCCTACTATTTGACCTGCAAGCATAATTTTTTCATTCCCTTTTATCTGAAGACTTGGAAGAAGAACCTTTGGTGAGTTTATGAACGTATTTCTGTGAACGCTACCGTACCTCAGGAACTCCGCATTTTCTAGCCCCGGTATTAACCTGAGAACCCTCCTCTGTTCAGCATATGTGAGCTTTGTTTGAAATCCTACCATACTGTACATTGATGATGAGTTATTTTCCTTCCTGAGTTGTATTACCGAATAAGGTCTTTTTTTTGTTCGTGGATCGATTAGGCCCACAGGTTTCATTGGTCCGAATCGCAATGAGTCTTTACCCCTTTGCGCTAAAATTTCAATCGGTAGGCAGCCTTCAAAATAGATTTCCTTTTCGAAATCCCTGATTTCTACCTTTGGTGCATTTATAATTTCATCCACAAATTTATCGTATTCTTGTTCGTTTAAAGAGCAGTTTAAATAATCACCCTCTTCATCAGAACCCTTCCCGTATCTCGAACCCTTAAACGTCTTTGAGAAATCAATTGATTCCGCATCTATTATGGGGGATATAGCATCGTAGAAATAAAGATTTTCCGATTCGGTGAGCTGAAGTATCCTTTTCGCCAAATGATTTGAAGTGAGAGGTCCTGTGGCTATAATTACGGGCCCTTCATTTGTAGGAGGTATTTCTTTGACCTCATCGATAATAATTTCGATCAGATGATTTTGTCGCAACTTTTTTGTTAGATAATCTGAGAACTTTTCTCGGTCGACAGCAAGGGCTTGACCAGCGGGAACCTTGGTCATCTCGGCAGCTTCCATAACTATTGAGCCTAGTTTTTTCATTTCTTCCTTCAGTACTCCACTGGCATTTATCAATGAACTTGATTTGAGAGAGTTGCTGCAAACAAGCTCTCCGAAAAGTGATGTATTGTGTGCAGGTGTAAAAACTCTTGGTCTCATTTCGAAGAGCTTTACTTTGATTCCATGCTTTGCTAAATAATAAGTTGCCTCGGATCCTGCCAAACCAGCACCGATGACTGTTACATTCCCGGCGGATGACATAGCGCTTAATACTACCTGAGATCATAATCGGTTCAATAAGAGGAATCCTCAACGGTAGATTATCTTAGGTCTGTATAGATGAATCCAATAGGAGGCCTTTTTTCGATTTATTTTTTTTGTGAATTTGTTTTTATCGAATATCTTTTTGATTTAATGTATAATAGAGAAATTGATTATTGACAAACCAATCTTTATAACTTAGATATTTCTTAATTTTGAGAGTAATATTTATATAGAGTAATGTTTATATTATGGAGCAACAAAAAGGCATTCTCAAAGGTGACATGTTCTTAAAGGAAGAGCTGGTTAGTCCAGACCAGCTTCAAGAAGCGCTTGAAGAGCAAAAAAGAACCGGTGATAGATTGAGCGATGTGCTTCTAACAATGGGCTATATTGATGAATATCAGTTAGCCGCACACCTGAGTAAGCAATATGGCGTGCCGGCGATCAATCTAGACAATTTTGATATTGACCTGGAAGCCCTAAAATATGTCTCAAGAGAATCCGCCATTAAGTACAATCTTATACCTATAAATCATACCGATTCTACTATAGTCATAGCGATGTCTGATCCCTCAAATATTTTTGCAATAGACGAAATTAAGTTTGCCACGGGTCAAAGCATCGAAGTTGTAGTCGCCACTGAACACGCAATAGAAAAATCAATACACGAATACTACGGGTCTGAAAGGGAATGGGAAGAGAGAAGACGCAATGAGGAAACGTATAAAGAAGTAGACAAGCTAATCGGTGACCTTAAAGATTATTCTGTAGAATTCAAAGTTGACTCGGGTATAAATGTTAAGGAGTTAGAGAGGGCTTCGGGTGACGCACCAGTAATTAGGCTTGTACACCACCTGCTCTTAGATGCACTGAGAAGGGGTGCGAGTGACATTCACATAGAACCTTATTCAAAGGATTACAGGATAAGATATAGAATCGACGGTGTTCTTTATGACATCATACGGCCACCCACAAAGCTGAGAAATGCAGTATCGTCGAGGATTAAGGTAATGGCGAATTTGGACATTGCCGAGCGCAGACTTCCTCAGGATGGACGAATAAGAATCAAATTTGGAAAGGATAGAAATGTAGAATTCAGGGTCTCGGTCATACCCACGCTTTTTGGAGAAAAGGTGGTTATGAGGATACTTGATCAGGAATCGCTTCAGCTCGATTTAACCAAGCTGGGTTATGATGAAGAACAACTGAACGAGTTTAGACAATCCATATTTAAACCGTTTGGAATGGTTCTGATAACCGGGCCGACAGGAAGTGGAAAAACAACCACTTTGTATTCAAGCCTGATGGAATTAAACAGCCCGGAAGTCAATATTTCCACGGCTGAAGACCCTGTTGAGTATAGCCTTCCTGGAGTAAACCAGGTTCAAGTCAACGATGATATCGGGCTTACGTTCGCTTCTTGTCTAAGATCGTTTCTTAGACAGGATCCAGACGTGATACTGGTGGGTGAGATCAGAGATTATGAAACTGCAGAGATAGCTATTAAATCAGCGCTGACCGGGCATCTTGTGCTCTCGACACTTCACACAAATGACGCACCGTCATCTATTACTCGACTTCTTAACATGGGTGTGGAGCCATTTCTGGTCACAGCCTCTTTGAATGCAGTTGTGGCTCAAAGGCTGGTAAGAAAGGTCTGTAAGGACTGTAGGGTTGAGTACGACGTTTCGCCTCAGGTGCTGATCGATTTGGGCGTGCCACCGAGGGAGGCTTCGGATTGTAAAGTTTATAAAAAATCGGATAACGGCTGCAAAAAATGTTTGGGGACAGGTTATAGTGGAAGAATAGCCGTTTACGAAGTAATGGTTATATCAGAAGAGTTAAAGGAATTTATACTTAGCGGTGCTTCGACATACGAAATCAAACGCGAAGCAATGAGACAGAAAATGAAGACACTAAGGCAAAGCGCTCTTAACAAGCTCAAGCAGGGAACAACTACCATTGAGGAGGTCATAAGAAACACAGCTAATGATAATTAAAAGGGGGTTGCTATGGGAGTACCATTTTATGAGTTATTAAAGGTAGTTGTCGAAAACGGGGCTTCGGATCTCCATTTGGCGGCGGCTGCCCCTCCTATGTTGAGGATAGATGGCAAGCTTGTACCGGTGAAACATCCACCACTCACGCCTTCAGAAACAAAGGATTTGTGTTACAGTATTCTTACCGATGCACAGAAACATAGGTTAGAAGAGAACTGGGAACTTGATTTCTCTTTTGGCATCGAGGAGCTAGGAAGGTTTAGGGGAAACATATATACGCAAAGGGGGGCAATATCGGGAGCTTTTAGGTTACTGCCGGTAAAAATCAGAAATCTTCAAGAACTGGGCCTCCCCCCTATCGTATCCCAGCTTTTGAGGAAGCCAAGGGGTCTAATACTCGTTACCGGTCCTACGGGATCCGGAAAGACTACCACACTTGCCGCGATGGTTGATCAGATCAACAGTGAGAGGCACGAACACATTGTTACAATTGAAGATCCGATAGAGTATATCTTCTTCCACAAGAATTGCATAGTCAATCAAAGGGAAGTTGGCAGTGATACAAAGAGTTTTAACAATGCTCTGAGGAGCGTCTTGAGGGAGGATCCGGACGTAATTCTGATTGGAGAAATGAGAGATTTGGAGACAATCAAAGTTGCACTTATTCTGTCAGAAACCGGCCATCTGACCCTCGCTACGCTGCACACAAACACGGCAGTACAGACAATAAACAGAGTCATAGACGTATTTCCTCCGCATGAACAGTCACAGATCCGGGCGCAGCTCTCTTTTGTATTGGAGGGAATCTTTTGTCAGACGCTCATCCCAAAGATTGGGGGCGGGAGAGTTCTAGGGGTTGAGGTGTTGGTGCCTAATCCAGCAATAAGGAACCTGATAAGGGAGGATAAGGTCCACCAAATATACTCACAACAACAGATTGGCCAGGAAAAGTGGCAAATGCAGACCCTGAATCAAAGCCTGGTTGATTTATATCTCAGGAATCTTATTACATATGAGGATGCTATGAGTAAGGCGCAGGAGCCAGATGAGTTAAAGAGGATACTTGCTGAACGGTCTGTTGCTAGGCCTGAAAGAATTGCTAGACGTTAAATTTACTCAGGGAGATTTCGAATTATAGGAGTTTAGTGATGCCTGTTTTCGCTTGGGAAGGAGTTGTAGGAGGGAAAATTCAGAAGGGCGAGATGGAAGCGCCAAGCAAATCTGCTGTCCTTGCTCGCCTCAGGCAAATGCAGGTTAAGCCCATACCGAGCAGGGTCAAGGAAAAGGGGAAATTTTTTAGTTTAAACATTCATCTGGGTGGAGTTTCAACAAGAGAACTGGTTGTTTTTACACGGCAGTTAGCTACAATGATTGACGCCGGACTCCCGCTCGTCAAGTCGTTAGAAGTATTATCCTCTCAACAGAATAACCCGAAGTTTAAGAATATAATATCGCTGGTTAAGGAAGAGGTTGAAGGTGGTTCAGCTTTGGCCGATGCACTTTCAAAGCATCCAAATGCTTTCGATAGTCTATATGTGAACATGGCTAGGGCAGGCGAGGCGGGTGGAGTCCTTGATATAGTGCTTCTGAGACTTGCGATTTATTTAGAGAAGATGGAGGCGATTAAGAGAAGAGTAAAGGGTGCGTTAATTTATCCAGCGATTGTAATATTCGTTGCTATACTGGTGCTTTCTCTTGTGATAATATTTGTTGTCCCCACGTTCGCTGAGGTCTTCAAAGATCTGGGTACAACCCTTCCTGTACTTACTCAGTATGTTATTAACATCAGTTTTTTTGCAAGGAGTAATATTCTCTACATTATAGGGTCAATCATAGTCATTTCAACATTGATAGTTCTACTCTATCGTCGTTCGATCAGGGTGAGGAGGATGTTGGATAATTTTCTCCTAAAACTGTGGATAGTGGGAGACCTACGGCTCAAAATAATTATTGCTAGGTTTTCCAGGACCCTAGCTACGCTTATAGCTGGAGGTATTCCAATTTTAGATGGATTAGAAATAACTTCAAAGGCATCGGGTAATATAGTCGTTGAAGAGGCTATACTGGAAGCGCGGAAGAGTGTGAGCGAGGGACAGACGCTCGCTCAGCCGCTTTCAATAAGGCCTCAGATATTTACACCGATGGTGGTTCAGATGATTTCTGTTGGAGAACAAACTGGCGGTTTAGAGGAAATGCTTAACAAAATTGGTGATTTTTACGACGACGAAGTCGATGTTGCCATAGCCGCTTTAATGACAGCACTCGAGCCTGCGATAATCATATTTTTAGGAGCTACTGTAGGGGTTATTGTAATTGCTATGTATCTACCAATGTTCCATCTTATCTCAACACTTGCGTCTTGATCTTTGAATTGCAATTTCCATATAGATTGCTAAAGCACTAAAAACGCCATTAAGGCAATAATCTGGTAATTACATGCTATCGCCTTGCCTTTGTAAAGCACTGTACTCCCCCCCCTGAGCGTGAAATGAGTTCAACGTGAACTCGGTGACAAGGGAGAATGATGCCTGTTCGTTGGAAGCGGTTACTACATCTCTATTCAGAATAAAAATGTCATGCAATTTAATCCATGACTAAAGTGGGCGTCCTTGACCAAGATTAATGTCTGTAGCCAATCTTATGCCCTTCGGCTTTGCCGAAGGATTCACTACCCTAAAACTTTGCTTAACGATTAAAACTAAGCACTTTTAGATTTCTATTCGCTATAATATTTATGGGTTCTAGTCATCTTGTCGTTTTTAAATTTCTTGCCTGAGTTGGTACTCGAGGGATCAAATTAATAAGGCTATCAAGGACTGGTAGCAGATTTTGCAATTCGGAGACGAGTTATGGGGAATGAACCGAGCAGGATCATAATAGTGGACGATGAACCGGGTGTAAGAGAATTCCTGGGCATGGCACTTAACAAAAGTGGCTATATGGTTGAAACCGTGGCAGACGGTATTGAAGCGATTAACAGGATGGAAAAAAATCTTTACGACTTAGCAGTTCTTGATATCGTAGTCCCAACCATAAACGGGATTGACGTGCTAAGAACAATCAACGAAAAGAGCCCGGAAACGAGCGTAATAATGATTACGGCATACGCCTCACACGAAACTGCTCTAGAAGCAATGAAACTTGGTGCCTACGACTATATTGAAAAACCGTTCAAGATTAATGAGTTGAAAAAGGTAATAGAGAACGCACTTGAAAAGAAAAAGAGCAGTCGCAAATGTCTAAGATTGAAGAAGGAAATGGAGAAAAAATATGGGTTTGGGCATATAATCGGCAAAAGTTCTTCCATGCTCAGTGTTTTCGACCTTATTAACAGAGTATCAAAGCTGAACGTAAACGTTATAATATCTGGCGAGAGCGGAACGGGTAAAGAGCTTGTCGCATTGGCGATACACCATAGTGGAATAAGGCATGTTGGTCCGTTCGTACCCGTTAACTGTGGTGCGCTACCGGAGTCCCTTATCGAGAGTGAGCTTTTCGGTTACCGGAGAGGAGCCTTTACCGGCGCCCTTAGAGATAAAAAGGGACTTTTCGAGATTGCCGATGGTGGTACCATCTTTTTGGATGAAATCGGCGATTTGTCACCACACCTTCAAGTAAAGCTTTTGAGGGCAATCGAAGGAAAAAAGATCAGACCCTTGGGCGGATCTGAGGACACTAAAGTTGATATAAGAGTTATTACGGCTACAAACAAGAGGATAGAGGACGAGGTATTAAATGGTAGATTTCGCGAGGATCTGTTCTACAGACTTAATGTAATAAAGATATCACTACCACCCTTGAGAGAACGAAAGGGAGATATACCGTTATTAGCTTTACATTTCATTAACAAATATTCGAAGGAGATGGGAAAGGACATCCATGATATTTCCTGTGGTGCACTTAGCATATTGGAGACCTATCAGTTCCCTGGAAATGTAAGAGAGCTTGAAAATATAATAGTGAGGTGTATGGCGCTTGAAAACGCTGATATGATACTTTCCGAGACATTACTGAACCTGGTAGATGGAAAAGATTTGGTGGCACTTGAAACCGACAACTATTCAAAGATGGGTTTGGATTCTGTACTCAATGATGTCGAAAAGCGATTGATAGATAATGCTCTTAAAGCAAGCAATGGAAACAAAACGGAAGCGGCAAAAAGACTCAGTATATCATTGCGCTCGCTACGATACAGGTTATCAAAGCATGAAATTAAAACATCGCAAACGAACTTATAATTACATCTTATATTTCCCAAAATCGCCTGGTGGAATCTTCTCGAGAAGATCGGTAAGTTTTTCTTTACTCTCATCGAAATCCAATTTCTTGGATTTTTCAAAAACTTCGTCTTTGACCCAGATGCTTGAACCTGTCCTAAGCGCAATGGCTATTGCATCGCTGGGCCTCGAATCTAAAGTGTATTCCTCACTATCCCTTTTTATATGTATTTCTGCGTAAAACGTGTCGTTTCTTAAATCAGTTACCTCGACTCTCGAAACAGAAAAATTCAAGTTCTCCAATAAATTTTTCATAAGATCGTGCGTTAAAGGTCTAACCCTTGGTGTCTTTTCAAGCTCCATTGCGATTGAACTGGCTTCCATAAACCCTATCCAGATTGGAAGTATTTTTTCTCCAGAGAGATCCTTGAGAATCACAATTGGGCTGTTTGTAAAAGGATCTAAAGCTATGCCAGAGACCTTCATTTCGAATATCATGATACACCTCCGTTAGTTGTTATTGTAACAATTCTCCCCTGAGGGAGTTTTGTAGACCTTCAACGATCCGCACATTTACTATTTTACCTTTGAGACTAAGTGGTCCGGGGAAATTAACTACTTGATTATGAGTATTCCTACCAGACTGCCACGATGGATCATTTCTGCTTTCACCCTCAACCAGAACCTCTTCTACAGTTCTTTCCTTTTTTTGATTCTTGCGAATTGCGATTTCACTTTGAATTTTTTGTAGCGTAGCCAATCTTTCGTTTGAGACGGTTTCTGGTACGAGTTCGTTGCTTTCGGCTGCTGGTGTTCCGGGGCGCGGCGAAAATTTGAAAGAAAAGCTGGTGTCAAATTCCACTTCTTTGATCAACTCCAAAGTTTCCTGGAAATCCTTTTCCGATTCCCCCGGGAATCCGACTATCACATCTGTTGTTATTGCAATATCGGGGATCGACTCTCTTAATGTTTTTATTATATCTACATAGGACTCTTTTGTATATGTTCTCTTCATCATTGCCAATATCCTATTTGAGCCGGACTGAACCGGGAGGTGAATATGGTGACATACCTTTGGGGCCTCAGCCACCATGGCATAGATCATTTTTTTAGTGACATCACGGGGATATGATGTTGTAAAGCGAATTCTAAGTAATCCCTCTATTTCGGCAACCTTTCTTAATAGATCGCCAAATTTGTACCCGTTGGCCTTCCACGAATTCACGGTTTGTCCTATAAGAGTAACTTCTCTTACACCTTTTGCGACTAAGTTTTTTGTTTCATTTAATATATCATTTAAGGGCCTGTTTATTTCCTTTCCTCTCACAAAGGGCACAATGCAGTAAGAGCACACCTTATTGCAACCTTGCTGCACAGATACGAATGCGGATACCTTTCCGTTTTCATGATAAGGTTCGATTTCGAAAATCTCTTCTATATCGAGGGATGTCTCGACGCTCCTCTTTTTCTCCTTTTCAATCTGCGTTATGAGTTCAGGTAGCCTCGGAATTGCGCGTGGGCCCAACACAAAGTCCAGATGCGGGATCTTATTCAGGAGCTGATCTCCGTAAAGTTGAGCGACACATCCGGCAATTCCCACAATTAGATTAGGGTTTTTGGCTTTTAAGTGCTTAAATCTTCCCAAACTGCTGAACGCCTTTTGATCAGCTTTTTGCCTTATGGCACAGGAATTGATGATAACAACATCGGCTTCCTGGGGATCGTGAGTTATCTCTATATCAATACACTTCCTTATCCTGTCTGAGTCGTACTCATTCATCTGACAACCATAAGTTTCCATGTATAACAATCTTTTATTCATCTCTTACCCTACAATTTAACGCTATAACATCTTCAAGTCAACAGCCCTAAAACAGTCATTGACACGAAAGTATAAATTTAGTAGGATGGTCGAATGAAATTTTCACTTGTAATTTTATCGGAGAGGCAATTATGAGTAATGAGCGAACAGGTTTTACCGCACCAAAACCAGGTCTATTTGGTTGGTATAGGGAAATAAATTCAGACCAGTGGAAGGCATTCATAGCAGCCTTTTTAGGATGGACATTGGATGCCATGGATCTTCTATTATTTGCCTTTGCGGTTTCAAGCATAGCTGAAGTATTTTCCCTTTCTCCGTCACAGGTGGGAACCATTTTCTCCGTAACACTCTTCTCATCGGCCTTCGGCGGAGCGGTATTCGGAATAGTTTCAGATTATATAGGCAGGGTTCGGGCGTTAACTTATACGATACTCGTGTATTCTCTATTCACAGGTCTTAGCGCTTTTTCCCCTACCGTGTGGTTTCTGATAGTTTGTCGCTTATTTCTGGGTCTCGGTATGGGGGGGGAATGGGCATCCGGCGAGGTTTTAGTCGCAGAGAGCTGGCCGAAGCAGCATAGGGGTAAGGTCATTGGTATGGTACAAAGTGGATGGGCTGTTGGTTACATTTTGGCAGCAATACTTGCCACTTTAATTATTCCAAGTTTTGATGTGAATGTTGGATGGAGGATTCTATTCTTGGTTGGAATAACTCCTGCTTTTTTGGTTTTCTATATCAGGAGACACCTTGATGAACCCGAGATCTGGCAGAAAACTGCAGACATGAGGAAAGAGGGGAAACTCGGTGAAAAAGGACAAAGTTTTACACTTGGACAAATTTTTAGGAGGGATTTGATCAGGTATACCATTACGGCTACAGTCCTTACGAGCTTATGTATGATAGCCTACTGGGGGCTTTATTTTTGGATTCCCCAATTTCTATCTAGGCCGGTCGAGGAGGGCGGAGTGGGATTGGGACCGAAGGGATTTGCGTGGATTATTCCGATCAATGTTGGAGCGTTTGTAGGTTGTAATACATTTGGTTGGATCAGTGATCGTTTTGGAAGACGTCCCGTTTTTGTTATTTACCTTCTTGCCATGGCTGTGTTGGTATGGTTTTTTGGACATGCAAGAGACTTGACTACGGTTCTCGTTCTTGGGCCATTCATTGGATTTTTTGGTACTGGATTTTATTCTGGTTTTGGTGCTATATTCTCTGAGATATTTCCTACCAGAGCAAGAGGAACCGCTCAAGGATTTTGTTACAACGTTGGTAGGGGTGTTTCTGCTATAGCTCCGCCGCTGGTAGGGTTTATTGCTGGATTATATGGCTATGGTCATGCACTTATTACTGTAGCAGTGTTTGCAATTGCCGCAGCAATAGTTGTGATGACGCTCCCTGAAACGAAGGGAAAACAACTGGAAATTTAAGTGGAAAAAGGCGATTACTGTCGATTTTTTGTCTCTGATTGCTAATGTAGCAAGTATACTTGTTGATCTATTGATTTGCAACATGAAGAACACTAGTCCTATAAATTTTTAATGAGAAACACAGTTGGAATTTTTTTCAATAATTTTGCAGGGTAATTAAGTGCCTAATTAAGGGTCTTATATGCTTAATTACTAGGCAGTAAGCATTTTTTCCTTCCATAAATTGTTTCAGACATCTCTTGAGTCCATTTGTCGAATCTAATGAACACGGGGAATTAGTGTTCTATCTTCTCAATGGCACAGCTTTTGCTGCACTTGGCTTGAAAATCCCTCTCAAAGGAGGAAGCGAGATGAAGGGTTATTTGTTGAGATTAAGGAGTGTGAAGGACATGATGGTTGTGACATCATCGGTGCTTTTGTTGCTGTTGTTAAGCTCAGTCCGAGTTCATGCGCAGGAAAGCGGTATAGAAGAGGTGATGAAGCAGGTAGCGGATTTAAAGATTGCGACTGACACCGTGTGGGTTCTGTTTACGGCATTTCTGGTTTTCTTCATGAATCTGGGTTTCGGTATGGTGGAGTCGGGTCTGTGTCGGGCAAAAAACACAGTAAATATACTGGCCAAGAATTTTATAGTTTTTGCGATTGCTTCACTTGCGTTTTGGATAATAGGTTGGGGTGTGATGTTTGGAGATGGAAATGGCTTTCTAGGATTAAAGGGGCTTCTTTTTGTAAGTGGAGCCGACAACAGCCCAGCGACCGGTGATGCTTATCAGGGTATTTATTCGGCGATAAGCTGGACAGGAGTTCCACTGTGGGCGAAGTTTTTCTTCCAGCTTGTGTTTGCTGGGACTGCGGCGACGATTGTTTCTGGGGCTGTAGCAGAGAGGATAAAGTTTAAGTCATTCATAGTTTTCTCCTTCATAATAATCGCGATAATGTACCCG
>JBAUII010000123.1:0-2415 GCA_049682815.1 Thermodesulfobacteriota bacterium
ATCAAGGAACCATAGCCTCTCCTGGGCAAAGGATAGGGGAAGTCCGATCTCTCGTTGAATCGGCTCAATTGGGGGTGCCTGAGTACCACTTTCAACGTTTCTAGCTTCCTCGATTGTCCTTGCCATATTAGATATTGTTGGCTCTTCGATAAGACCGCGGAGGGGTAGCTCTACATTAAAGGCCTCACGCACGCGAGATATAATTTGCGTAGCTCGAAGCGAGTGTCCACCAAGATCAAAAAAGTTGTCATGAACTCCTATTTTGTCAACGCCGAGCACTTGACTCCATATATCAACTAAAATTTTCTCAGTAGTGTTGCGGGGAGATACGAAATCGGTTTTTATCTCTATCTTTGAAATAAGTGGGGATGGTAGAGCCTGGCGATCCACTTTACCACTGGTGGTCAAAGGAAGTTGATCGATTATTACAAAGGCCGAAGGCACAAATGCCGATGGGAGTCTATTGATTAAGAACTTTCTTATGTTGTCTATTCTAAGATTATCTTTATCAGAGGTTACAATGTAGGCGACAAGTGCACTCTCTCCCTTCTCATTTTTCCAGTCAGTAACAAAACACGCCTTTACATCAGGATGCTGTGAGAGTGTCGCCGTCACCTCCGCAGGTTCTATTCGAACCCCTCTGATCTTAATCTGATCATCAATTCGGCCAAGAATATCGAGAGAGCCGTCTGGCCTATAACGGCCGAGATCACCTGTTAAGTAGACAACATCATTCTCAACTTTGCTGAAAGGATTGGTTCTAAAGCGCTTCAGCTGCTCCTCAGGCGAATTAATATATCCAAGAGTACGGAAAGGGGTACGAATTACAATCTCTCCAGGCTCACCGATGCCGCATATCTCATTGTCGCTCTTTAGAATAAGAATTTGTGTCTGGGGCATCGCTTTGCCTATTGATTGTATTCCAGCTGAAGCCTGTTCTGGAACTTCATAGTAGCTCTTCACGAGGGTCGTTTCAGTGGGCCCATAAAGATTCACGATTTTCCCATCATAGCGTAATGAATTTTTCCAATCGCAAACTAGACTTTCTGTTAGAGGTTCACCCGCGAAGAAAACATATCGGAGATGTCTTAATGATCTTTCACTTGTCCGATTTATTAGCCAGAATCGCGCGACGCTGGGTACGGTATGCAGCACGGTTATCTTTTCCTCGTCCAACCAGACTAATAGCTCATTCGCGGCTATATCGTCTCTTTCTTCTGGCAAACAAAGTGTTGCGCCGCTTGTCAAAGGCAAGAAAATATCTCTTAGCACAGCATCGAAAGATAAACTTATAAGTTGAGAAACTCTATCCTGACTATTGATATTGAATGTGTTGCGTTGCCAGTTAATGAAATGGCTTAAGCCCTTGTGCCGACCCAATATGCCTTTAGGTAAACCTGTGCTTCCGGAGGTAAAGAAAATATAGGCGCTATCACTTGAATTAATGAAAGGCAATTGAACATGCTCGTAGAGTGAGCTGGTATCAAAATCAAGTGGGAAACCATCCGAACTGTCGACTCTTATGATCTTTATCCCTTCTTGCTTATCGGACCATGTATGTTCATAGTTGTTACTACCAACTAATACAAGACATTTTGGGTCTGCCTCCCTGAGCATCACTTGTTTTCTATTGTCAGGTAGCTTTCGATCCAGAGTAAGGATTACACCGCCATTCAAAAGTACGCCTATTACACTGGCAATTAAGCCAAAGGATTTCTCTCCATGAATGGCAACTACATCGCCTTTTTGCAATTCCCTTGCTCTAAGGGTTCTTGCAATAAGAGAAGAACTCCATGCAAGTTTAGCATATGTCCAGTTTCGGTCTCCTTGAGAAACCGCTATGTGATGTGGCAGCCTTTCGGCTATTGTCAAAAACGTAGAAGTAACCGGTTCGACATCAGGGTCAGCTATTAGTAGGGAGGGATCTGGAAGTATCTCTCTATGTTCTGGTGCTACAAGGGAATAGGAAGAAAGATTTTTGTCTGGCTCATCGGCGATTTGTGTGAGAAGATGGACAAATTGTTGTGTTAGACACTTGATTCTATCTCGGTCAAAAAGATCGTAATTGTAAGCAAGTAGAAAGCTTATTCTTCCTTGTCCTTCGTAGGCATAAAGGGTTATATCAAATTTTGGTTCGATAACTGATACTGGGAAATCATCTATGGTGAGTCCTGTTACGTTTTGTTGGTCAAGTTTTAGGTTTGACGTGTTGAAGAACACCTGAAATAGTGGTGTCCTACTCAGGTCACGCTCGGGCTGTAATTGCTCTACGAGCTTTTCAAACGGAAGGTCCTGATGAGCGTAGGCTTCGAGTGCGGTTTCTTTTACCCTCCTCAATAGTTCTAAGAAGCTCGGATTTCCCGAAAAGTCAGTCCTAAGCACCAATGTGTTAACAAAGAATCCTATCAATCCTTC
>JBAUII010000124.1:0-85644 GCA_049682815.1 Thermodesulfobacteriota bacterium
AAATGGTGCATCCGGGATTGCTGTGGGTATGTCGACTAACATCCCACCGCATAACTTAGGAGAGCTAATTGACGCTATTGTAGCACAGATAAGAAAGCCTGATATTTCACTTAACGATCTGATGAGACATATACCTGGACCGGACTTTCCAACTAGCGGTTTTATATGCGGCAGGGAGCCTATCAGGGAAGCTTACCGTACGGGTAGAGGAATTATCAGGGTCAGGGCACGCGCGGTGATTGAGAGGCAGAAAAAAGGCGATAGGGAATTGATTATTGTTACTGAAATCCCATATCAGGTAAACAAAGCCAAGCTCGTTGAACGTATAGCCGAGTTGGTCAAAGACGAAAAAGTAAAGGGGATATCAGACATACGCGATGAATCAGATAGGGAAGGAATCAGGGTAGTAATCGATGTTAAACGAGGGGAGAATGCAGAGGTAATATTGAATCAGCTTTATAAACATACTCCCATGGATACGTCTTTTGGAATCATAATGCTTGCGCTAGTGAAAAACCAGCCTAAGGTACTGCCATTAAAAGACCTAATCGGACAGTTTATTGAACACAGAAAAGAGGTTGTAACTAGGCGAACTCAGTATGAATTACGCAAGGCAGAAGAAAGGCTTCATATAGTTGACGGACTTAAAATTGCGCTCGATAATCTGGATGCGATAATTAGCCTGATAAGAAAATCTCAAAGCCCATCTGAGGCTAAAGAAGGCTTGATACTCACACTTAAGCTTTCCGAAATCCAGGCCCAGGCAATTCTTGAAATGAGGCTTCAAAGGCTTACCGCCCTTGAGAGAGAGAAGATCGTGGAAGAAAGGAAGGATTTAATAAAGACCGTTAAAGAGTTGAAAGAGATTCTGGGGAGTGACCAGTTAATATTGAATATAATCACGGATGAACTCGTTGATATTAAAAAACGTTATGCTGATGACAGAAGAACAAATATTCTTGAAAGTGTGGAAGAGATCTCTTTGGAGGATCTTATCGCAGATGAGGATATGGTTGTCACAATTACTCACGAAGGATATATAAAGAATACGCCGCTTAGCGTGTACAGAAGCCAGAGGAGGGGGGGTAAAGGTAAGACCGGGATGAGCACGAAGGAGACCGATTTTATTGAGAATGTTTTCGTTGCTTCAAAACACAACTATGTTCTTTTTTTTACTAATCTTGGTAGATGTTACTGGCTTAAAGTTCACTCAATTCCAGAAGCGGGGCCCACTGCCAGGGGAAAAGCCCTAGTGAATTTGCTAAATCTTTCACCTAATGAGAATGTAGCTGCTGTTCTTCCGGTTAGAGAATTTAAAGAAGATCGGTTTCTTCTCATGGCTACCAAGAATGGGATAGTAAAGAAGACTAAACTCATGGCCTATTCCAACCCTCGTGCTGGGGGCATAATGGCCATAAATATACTTAAAGATGATGAGTTAATCGGTGCTAGGATGACTGATGGAACCAACGAAATTCTCCTCACTACTCGTAATGGACAAGCTATTAGATTTAGTGAGACAAAGGTAAGGGATATGGGGAGAAATGCTACGGGGGTCATAGGCGTAAGACTTGATAGGAATGACGAAGTTGTTAGCCTTGAGGTTATCGAGAATCCGGATGCTCAGATTCTGACGGTGACCCAGATGGGGTATGGTAAGAGAACCTCGGTTTCCGAGTACCGGATGACAGGGCGTGGGGGAAAGGGGGTTATCACGATCAAAACAACCGGTAAAAAGGGACTAGTTGTAGGTGCGTTTCAGGTTACCGGTGATACTCAAATTATACTTATAACTACACATGCCGGAAAGATTATTCGTTTGAAATCCTCTGATATAAGCGTCTATGGCCGAGGCACCCAGGGGCTCAGGCTAATTGACCTCGAGCCGGAAGAAAAGGTTGCGGCTGTTGCAAAGGTCCCCCCTGAGGATAAGAATATTGAAATGGAATGAATCATTTTTGAGCATTTCCGAATCCATATAATCCGTTTTAATAACTAAATTTTCAATGGTCAGAGAAATTGAGAACATTTTTGTAGACTTCCCCGGTTATGGTTGTTTTGCCTGTGATCCAAGGAATAAGCTGGGATTGAGGATGAAGTTTTATGCGGATGATAAAAAGGGGGAAGTGTTTACAAAACTGAGGCTCGAAGAACACCTGTCGGGTTTTCCAGGAATACTCCATGGAGGAATTCAGTGTGCTCTGGTTGATGAGGTAGCATTCTGGGCGATGTTTGATAAGCTGAAAAAAATAGGGGTCACGATGAGGGTGGAACTGGACTTCGTCAAAAAGGTTGACAATCCGGGGGTACTTGAGGTTAGGGGAAAGGTAGAGGAGATAAGGGATAGAATGGTAACGGTGAACGTCAATATTTATAACGGAGAGAAGAATCTTACGACCAGAAGTAGAGTGACATATCTTATTCCGCGTAGAGAAATGCTTTATAAGATTATGGGTGAAGAAAGATTTACAGAAAAGTTTCAAAGATATATTGAGGACTAAGAAATGATCGAGCTTTATGATCATCCATTATCGGGAAACTGTTACAAGGTGAGATTGTTACTAAGTCATCTTGGTGTTCCGTACGAACGGATTACGGTAGACATCTTTAAAAGTGAAAATAAGACGGAGGAAAAAGAAGCCACGGAGAACACGGAGGAATTAGAGAGAAAGTAAAAAATTTGGTCTTTTTCTCTGTGCTCTCTGTGGCTAATAATGGATTCGGATGTTAGATTTGGAGCGGGAAACGGGATTCGAACCCGCGACCTTCTCCTTGGCAAGGAGACGCTCTAGCCAGCTGAGCTATTCCCGCTTTCAGTTTTTAAACATAGCGAGGCTTGATAAGATTGTCAAGAATAAGCAACCCTTAAAAATACTCCAGGCCGTACCTGTCTTGAGTTGATCAACGGAAGCCTCTCCCCCACGCTATTTTATGGTATAAAGCGAGTTATCTTGTGAGACTGCCATCCAGGCGCGATCAAAAAGGCATTTCTTACACCGTAGGAGCGGCATTCTTTTGACTCCGCTCAGGACAGGGCCTGCCGCGATAATATAGCATGGAGTGGGGAGCCCTGCCGCACCTATTATATCACGAGCGATTCTCCTACAAACCTTTAAGCGGGTTTGTTTTATACTTTCCATTATCAAACCTTTGCTCAACGTAGTAAACACTAGCGACTTTACACTCAATACTTGACTTAGGTGTCCAAAATGTTCTAGAATAAAGTTCAATTAAAAGTGTGGAGTAGGCTTCAAGGTGGAGGCAACGCTATTCGTGTTGAAGGATGGCTATTCGTATTTTGATCTTAGCGCAGCTTTTCTCGAGTGGTGTTTTTTTTGTTTTTACGCCTTCCAATCTTTCGAACGTTGATTTCGGTAGCTTTATATTCAACTCCGCGTGTTGGTTAGGAGTTAATTAATCTACCACTTGCTCTAGGAGGCTAAAGGTGGAAGTGCCGTTGCCAGATAACGAAGCGGCGAGGCTAGAAGCCCTTTACCGGTATAGAATCCTCGATTCCCTCCCCGAAAAGGAATTCGACGATCTCACCCTCCTGGCTGCGCATATGTGCCAGGCCCCGATTGCGCTTATAACCCTTATTGATGTGGATCGCCAGTGGTTTAAGTCGAAAGTGGGCTTGCCGGTGGCGGAAACCTCCCGGGATATTTCGTTCTGCGTCCATGCGATCCAGCAAGCCGATGATGTCTTTATCGTTCCTGATGCATTGGCTGACGAACGGTTCTCAACAAACCCTCTTGTGACCTCCGAGCCAAAAATCAGGTTTTATGCTGGCGCGCCATTGGTCACACCCGATGGTCATGCGCTCGGAACGCTATGCGTCATTGATTATGTGCCACGAGCGTTAAGCTCTGAACAAAAGGAGGCATTGTGTGCCTTGTCTCGGCAAGTAGTAGCGCAACTTGAGCTGCGGCGCAATTTAACCCTTTCCGAACACGTCATCACCGAGCGTAAACAGGCGCAGGAGGCACTGCAGGAAGCCGGGGAGGCGCTGGAGACAAAGGTAGTTGAGCGTACAGCCGAGTTAAAAAAAGCCAACGAGCAGATATTAGCTGAGCTCCAAGAGCGTAAACGGGTGGAAGTGGAACTCAAGGTCCGTGCAAGCCAACGAATGGCCCTTTCCCGTTTGGGTGAACGTGCGCTGGCGGGCACCGACCTTTCCACTCTAATGGATGAAGCTGTTTCGCTTGTTGCTCAAAACCTCGGGGTAGAGTATTGCAAGATTTTGGAGCTCCTGCCGGATGGCAGCGCCATGTTGCTGCGCGCAGGTGTAGGATGGAAAGAGGGTTATGTGGGCTACGCGACGGTGGACGCAGGGCTTGAGTCGCAAGCAGGCTACGCCCTTCTCTATAACGGGCCAGTGGTAGTCGAAGACCTTCACACCGAGACTCGATTCTGCGGGCCAGTGCTACTCCACGACCACGGCGTGGTTAGCGGTATCAGCGCTCCCATCTACGGCAGGAACAAGCCTTTTGGCGTCTTAGGCGCGCATACGACCCGACGAAGAATGTTTGTCGGGGACGATTTATATTTCCTCCAGGCGGTTGCTAATGTAGTCGGTGAAGCAATCGAACGCAGTCGATCTGAAGAAGCACTTAGAGAAAACTTAGCCTGGTTATCCAAAAAGAATAGATACGAAACCATCTTAAGCACAGTGACTAGGAGTGTACATCGCTCAATTAATCTCCAGGAGGTTCTTGAAAACGCTGTAGAAGCGATGAGTAAGAATATAGAAAATGCAGACAATGTTTCAATTTACCTGGTTGAGGGACAAGAAGCAGTTATGAAGACGCATAGGGGTTATCCTGATTGGTTTATCGCGCGAATGAGAAGGATCCCCTATCCGAAAGGCTTTACATGGAGCACAATTAAGAAGGGAAAGCTCAGGTACTGCGCCGATGTGGAACAGGATACGATTATCGGTCATGCAGGCAGGGAAGTAGGAACGAAGAGCTATGCATCTATGCCTATTCGTAATAATGGTGAGACGATAGGATGCATAAATATAAATTCATTTAAGAAGAATGCCTTTGGAAAAGAAGAGCTAAAACTGCTGGTAGCTGTGGCGCACCAAGTAGAGGTCGCAATCAATAATGCCTGGCAGGCAGAAGAACTGAGAGCCTTGTATGAAGGCTTAAATAGGAGAAATAAGGACCTAGAAATTCTAAATGCTGTTATTCAAGCTGTAAATCAGTATATCGACCTGAAAGAGGTTTTCAGGGTTGCATTAGATAAAGTAATTGAACTAGATAATGTGGACTTGGCTTGTATTTACCTCGTAGATGAGGCAAGGAATGAAGCAGTGATGGAGGACCAGAGGAACTTTCCTCAGGAGTTTCTGCAAAGAGCTGGTATGATTCCGCGCCCTAAAGGTGCAACCTGGAAGGTTATAAACACAGGGAACATACTCAATGTTAAAGATGCCGAAAAAGACGTCGATGTAGGGCCCGCAGGACGTGAACTCGGATTTCGTAGTATGATGGGGATCCCTATAATTCATGAGCAAAGAACAATAGGAGTATTATGGCTTCTGAGTTATAAGGAATATCTCTTTACCGAGTCCGAGCAGGAATTACTTACTTCTATCGGCACTCAGATTGCGACAGCCATTGCCAAGGCAAAGCTGTATAGAGACCTGTCCAAAAAGAACCGTTATGAAACGATAGTCAGGGTCGTAACCCAAAGTGTACATAAGTCGATTGATTTACAGGAGGTAATGGAAAATGCGGTAGAAGCAATGAGCAAAAATATAGATGGCATGGAAAACATTTCGATTTACATGGTCGAAGGGAAAGAGGCTGTTCTAAAAGTCCATAGAGGCTACACTGAGCGATATATTAAGCTGGCGGGAAGAATCCCTTATCCAAGGGGTATTACATGGAGGACAATCATAGATGGGAGGCCGAGGTATGTTTCTGATGTGGACAAAGATACTATTATTGGTCCTGCTGGAAGAGAAATGGGAACAAAGAGCTATATGTCTATGCCAATTCGCTTTGGAGGCCAAACAATCGGGGCTGTAAATATAAATTCGTTTAGTAAAGATGCCTTTGATGATGATGAGGTAACCCTACTAGAGATTGTGGCGCAGCAAATAGAAGCCGCGATATATAATGCACGAATGGCGGAGGAATTAGGTAAGAGCGAGGACAAGTTTCGCGCTGCCCTTGAAGCAGCCCCCAGCGGAATGGTAATGGTCAACAAGGAGGGGAAGATAGTATTCGCCAACGTCTACACTTGTAATTTATTTGGCTATGACATAGAGGAGTTGGTCGGACAGCCGGTGGAGATTCTTGTGCCCGATCAATTCCGAAGTCAACATTTGGAGTACCGTAGCAGCTTCTTTGAGCAACCTGAGGCCAGACTGATGGGGAAAGGCCAAGACCTCTATGGCCGGCGTAAAGATGGCAGTGAGTTCTCGATTGAGGTTGGTCTCAGCCCGTTAGATACGGCAGAAGGAAGAATGGTCTTGAGCGCAATAGTAGACATCACTGATCGTAAGCAGAAAGAGGAGAAAATAAATTCGTATACAGAGGAACTGAAGAATCTCTCCCGCCGATTGATAGAGGTACAGGAGACAGAGCGCCGCTATATTGCTCATGAATTGCACGATGAGATCGGTCAGGCAATCACCACACTAAAGATCAATTTGCAAGCCATGGGGGGCTTCCCCTATGCTGACTCGCTTGCACCACATCTGGGTGAAAGCATCGACGTCGTTAACGACCTGCTTCAGCGGGTGCGTGATCTTTCGCTCGATTTGCGCCCCTCGATGCTTGACGATCTCGGGCTTGTGGCCACGCTGCGCTGGTATCTGGATAGACAGACTAAGGGGGCAGGATTCACCGTAAAATTTATCGCCGAGCCATTAAAGATAAAGCTGCCATGGGTTCTCGAGACCGTGTGCTTTCGTATCGTCCAAGAGGCGATAACCAATGTGGTGAGGCATGCTAGGGCGCAAAAGGTACTGGTTGAATTGCGAAATCGTAACTCAATACTGGAAGTGATCATTCTTGATGATGGTATTGGGTTTAATGTGCGGGCTGCACATAGACGTGCGGTAAGTGGTGCAAGTTTCGGTTTGTTGGGTATGCAGGAACGAGTGCGTCTTGCCGGAGGACAGATTGTGATCGAATCGGCTCGGAAGCGTGGTACCATGATTCGAGCGCAATTCCCCCTATCCTCGCCTTCATCCATGAAAAGGCGACGCCAAAGTAAAAACCTATGACTAAGCCGATACGCATTTTACTTGCAGATGACCATACCCTGGTGCGCGCGGGTATTCGCTCTCTCCTGAGCACTGTCGCGGGCGTGGAGGTAATTGGTGAAGCAGGCGATGGTCGTGAGGCGCTCAGACTGGTTAAAACGCTTCGTCCCGATGTGGTTTTGATGGACATTGCGATGCCGGGGTTAAATGGTTTGGAGGCATCAGCGCGCATAGCAAAGGGATTTCGTTCCGTGCGTGTGATTATCCTTTCGATGCATCAAAATGAAGAATACGTACTGCAAGTGCTGCGCGCGGGGGCGTCAGGCTATGTGCTGAAGGGTGCCGACACCGCCGAACTTGAAATCGCAATCAATGCCGTTGCCCGTGGTGAAACATATCTCAGTCCGACGGTGTCGAAGCATATTGTCGGGAATTACATTCGTCGAATTGCCGGAGACGTCGGATCTGTTGAGATATTGACGCCACGACAGCGCGAAATACTGCAATTGATCGCTGAAGGATACTCTACGAAGAGTATCGCCCGCACCCTAAAAATAAGTGTGAAGACAGTTGAGACGCACCGCATGCAGTTAATGGACAGGCTGGACATCCACGATATTCCGGGACTGGTGCGTTATGCGATTCGGGTGGGATTGGTGAGGGTCGACCAGTAACGCGAGAACCGAAGAGTCAGGCCTTTTATCCCTCCATCTCAGGCTTTTTCCCTATATTTCTCAGGTTTATACCGATTGTTTTTTCAATTGATAGCGTGTAGAAGAACTAAGGAGTTCTGTGGATTCGAATTGCGGGAACTCGAAACCAAAGCCTGTGAATAGGTTTGCCTAACATTGAGGGGTATTTTTGAACCTATCTGAAGCACTATTGAGGCTATTTTTGTTTAAGGAAATCTTTCATTATCGGGTTTGAATTGATTGAAGGTCCGGACACATGGAGGAGAGGATTTCTAGTGTTAAAGTAACTCGTGAATCGCACTCATATGATATTTATGAGAGTTCGTGTAAGGATTGATGAGGCTGGCTAGCCCAATCGGGATAGCAGTAACCAATTTTATGATGAAGCCGGTTCGAGTTTTAGTTGTGGATGACCATACACTGGTACGCGCCGGGATCCACTCCCTGCTGCAAAATGTGGCGGGGATAGAAGTCGTAGCGGAGGCAAGTGACGGTCGCGACGCGCTGGGTTTGGTTGGAAGGTCTCGACCGGATGTGGTGTTGATGGACATCGCAATGCCGGCGCTTAATGGTTTGGATGCGACAGCACGGTTAGTAAAAAAGTTTCCCAGTGTGAATGTGATTATCCTTTCGATGCACGTAAACGAAGAATACATACTGCAGGCGCTCCGAGCCGGCGCGACGGGCTATATGTTGAAGGGTGCCGACACAGCCGAACTCGAGATCGCTATTAAGGCTGTCGCTCGTGGAGAGACGTATCTCCACCCGATGGTGTCGAAGCATGTGGTCGCGGATTACATCAAGCGTATCAGTGGTGAGGCCACGTCATTCGAAGTATTGACACCGCGACAGCGTGAGATCCTGCAGTTGATTGCCGATGGATACTCGACAAAGAAGATTGCGCGCACGCTGAGAATCAGCGTGAAGACGGTGGAGACGCACCGGATGCAGTTAATGGAGCGGCTGGACATTTACGACGTAGCGGGCCTGGTGCGTTATGCCATTCGGGTCGGATTGGTGAGACTCGACCAATAGCGCAAGAACCCAAAGATTCAGGCCTTTTATCCCCCCAATATCAGGTTTTTCCCTCATATTTCTCAGGTTTATACCGATTGTTCCTTTGATCGACTAGGTGTAGGATTCAAATTAGCTCGATTGAAGTGGGGTATAAATCAATTTAATAAGGAGGTCTAGCCTTATGAGGGTATTAAAGAACTACCGATTTGTTTTGGCGTTCCTTTTATTTGTTTCGGCGCTGCTTTTGATAGAGACTCCCGCGGATGCGGCAACCATATTGGGAAAGGCGGCGATTTACACTTCTTCAGGTATCCAAACCTATCCGTTAGTTTCGGGCGACAAGATGGCCTTTGAATATGAGGCCCTTATAAAGGTTCCCGGGGGAACGTTAATAACCGATAAGGGGACAGTCCTCGAAGCTCTCGGTGAAGGTGAGCAGATTCCTTTTCATGTAGAGAAAGGAAATATCCACTTTCGAATTCTTCCCGAAAAGGCAAGGATTTCTTTTAAAACCTCTCAGGGAGAGATTTCACTGCCGAAAGCGGTCGCAATGGGTAATTCAGTCATTGCAGGTGGGATCACCGTGACCGATGAGTACACTAAATTGGAGGTTAATGAAGGTTCATTAGACGTGTTAACCTCTGATGGCAGTAATATAGAAAGTGTTAACGGAGACCCGTTGGAGACAACCTCTGACGGATCGACCATGATTAGTGCTGGCCAGAGCATCATTCTCGCAAAAAAGCCAATAGCAGAAGAGCAAGATAATGAAGCAAGCCCTGTAGGTAAACCAGAGGATCGCCCTCCAGCACATGCGGGACAGGGAAAACCAGATAATCCGCCTAGCCACGCGCCTGGAAAGCCTGACGATCGTCCTCCAGTTAACCCCCCGGGTCTGAATAATTAGTACTGGAGCAGTATATTTCAAAATAAAGCTGGAGGGGCATTCGTGTATTGCAATAGGGTGAATCTATCACTTCTGATAATATTGGTGTGTATTATGCCAATCAGTTGCGCGGGAGGAAGGAACGTTTCAGATTCTTTCCTCCCTGACAGTCGGATTGAATCCGTACAGGAGACTAATGAACTCAATTCCAGGTTGATTACGCAGAGCTCTGGGGCTCCTGTGTCGCCGGCTGATTATCTAATAGGTCCTGCGGATTTGCTCGAAGTCAAGGTATTTGAGTCCGAAAAGCTAACAAGCACTGTTCGTGTAAGCTCAAGAGGGGAGATAACTCTTCCTCTTCTGGGAAGCGTAAATGTAAACGGGATTACCGCAAGGGAAGCCGAGGAAAAATTAGAAAACCTCCTGAAGGAAGATGGCTATATCAATAATCCGCATGTAAGTGTATTCGTTAAAGAGCTTAAGAGCAAGCTTGTTTCGGTAGTCGGGTTTGTAAGAGAACCAGGGAGTTACGAGTTATTGGGAAGGCAGACGGTCCTGGATTCTTTAGCCGCCGCAAAGGGATTGGAAGACAACGCTGGAAGGACGGTTTATCTTACAAGATCCGAAGAAAATGGGCGAAGGGAGACTTATGTAATAGACCTTGATCAATTGCTTCGTAAAGGTAATTCCGAGTCAAATATTGTACTTAAGCCAGGAGATGTCGTCTATGTCCCCGAGGCTGGAACTGTGTTTATCCAGGGAGCGGTGAGGAAGCCAGGCTCTTATTCAATGAAAGAAAGGTCTACCACTGTGACGCAAAGCATTGCCATGGCAGGTGGGATCACGACCTATGCAAATGGCAGTGACGTTAAGTTGGTTAGTCATAAAGAAAATGGAAAGAGTGAAATCATTGATTTAAATCTAGAAAAGATTAAGGCAGGGGAAGCCGAAGACCCCGTAGTTAAGGATAGTGACGTCATAATAGTTGGTGCGAGCGGTTTTAAGCGGTTGGTTTATGGACTTCGGGTCAATTTCTTATTGGGTCTGATCGGCGTCGGCTACGACCCTCCCGAGCGGTATCATCAGCAGTAAAAAATTGTCCTTTGGAGGTTCTTCCTTGGACGAAGGGAATAATAGAGGGTTAGTTGATTATAAAAATAATGGGTTAAAGGAAACCGAGGACTATCCGCTACCCGCTGAGCCGAGTAGAGGATACTATGCCTATATCGAGGAGGGATCCGATCTAAGGGGCTACATAGATGTTGTCTTAAGAAGAAAATGGATTGTAATTTCGTGTCTGGCCATCACGGTCGTGACTGTGGCTATTGCATCCCTGCTTATGAACCGAATATATAAGGCTGAAGCCACGATAGAGATAGCCCCTGACAATCCCAAAATAACCACGTTTCAAGACGTAGTTGAACTTGATACCCAGCCTCAGCGGACTGACTCCTTTTACGAAACACAATATAGACTCATTGAAAGCAGATCATTGGCCGAAGAGGTTATAGGTGCACTTAAGCTGGATCTGCATCCCGAGTTCGCTTCAGAGGAGAAAAATTCTGGGTTTATATCCTTCGTCAAAGGCAAGATTGCGGGAATCCTGTCGGCAGGTGAAAAGAAATCGGACCCCAAGGAAATCGAAAAAGAGCAACTGGCCAAAAAAGAAGCATTGATCGATTCCTTTTTAGATCGGGTTAAGGTCGAACCCGATAAGAGGTCGAGGCTCGTTCAAATTAGTTTTGAAAGTTCAGATCCGGAACTTTCGGCCAAGGTGGCAAACACCCTGGCGGATAAGTACATTGGATGGAGTATAGAAAGGAAACTCAGTGCGACAAAAGCGGCAAGGCGGTTTCTTGAGAAACAGCTCGGAGAGGTAAAAGCAAAGCTCGAAAGGGCGGAAGAAGATCTCAACGCCTTTGCTAAAAGCGCAGATATCGTCACTCCTGTGGACGACGAAAAGTTCAATCTTACCTATAAGCAACTTGCTGACCTGAATGATGCCCTTTCAAGCGCAGAGACGGAGAGACTCGCAAAGGAGGCTCTCTATAAGGAGATCGAAGCTGGAAATTATTCATACATTCCCCAGGTGATAAGCGATTCCTTCATTCAGGCATTAAATGAAGACTATACGAAGCTCAAGGCGGAGTACGATAACATGTCCGTTGTATTCGGACGTAACTATCCTGAAATTAAGCAACTTGCAGCGCAGCTCGGAAGGCTTGACGCCGATATTGACGGGCGGATAACTGCTATTGCTGAAAGCATAAAGAGAGATTACCAGGCCGCATTAAGAAGGGAAAATATCCTCAGGGAAAGAACTGGGAAACAGAAGTTGATGGTTGCCGGCCTGAATGATAAAACCGTCCAATACAGGATCCTTGATAGAGAAGTAGAGACAAATAAATCTATCTACGAGAGTCTTCTTCAAAGGCTTAAGGAGACCGAAGTAACGTCTGGAATTAGGGCAAGTAACATACAGGTCGTAGATTATGCCTCTATCCCTATTTTCCCTTATAAGCCGAAAATAGTCCTTAACATGCTTCTTGCGATCCTGATGGGTCTCATGGGGGGTGTTTTCCTCGCTTTTGTCTTCGAGCACTTCGATAGTTCGATAAAGGATGAGGAAGAGCTCAAAAGGCGGTTTTCCCTTCCATTCTTGGGGGCTATTCCGCTCGCGGCTGAGAATGAGCTGAAGGAGCTTGAGAGGGTAGTCTACGAGAGCCCAAAGTCAATAATATCGGAAGCCTTTAGGGTTATTAGAACATCCATTCTGTATTCATCTTCTGAGTCTCCGCCGCGGGCGCTTTTAGTAACCAGCACTCAACCCTTTGAAGGAAAGACCACATCTGCATCGAATCTTGCACTTTCATTTACGCAGTCTGAACTGAAGGTGATTATCGTAGATGCGGATTTGAGAAGGCCGAGGCTGCATGAGATTTTCGTGAACAACGGCAATTCCTCAGGGCTGACCACGTATTTGGTCGGGAAAAAGGATCTTGCAGGTGTAATTAATCGGACGAGTATGGATGGCTTAGATGTGATCTATTCGGGCCCGATTCCACCCAACCCCGCCGAACTCCTCGGTTCAAAGAAAATGAGAGAGCTAATCGAGCGATTGCTCGAGCGGTATGACCAGGTGATTCTTGATGCCCCGCCGGTTACGGGATTTGCCGACTCACGGCTCCTTTCGTCGGCGGTAGACGGAGTAATGCTCGTAACAAGCGTTGGAATTACCCAAAGGCAGACACTAAGCGAAAGTATAGAGAATATCTTAAACGTAAAGGGGAGAATTATTGGAGTTGTTGTAAACAGAATTGAGTCAAGACGAAGTAAATATGTGTATGAATACTATCATCGCCATAGTAAAAAATGGAATAAAAGAAAAAGGGCGGACCGTTATCTTCCTAGCCCTTAGTCTTTTTCTTGTCGAAGAGACCGTTCGACTGGGGATTTCTTCAGTTCTCTATGCAGAGGGAGATATACATCCGATGGAAATAGGCTTGGTTTTAAATCCCCATGACGCTGAGCTTAATTACAGTCTGGCTAGGCTTTATCACATGCTTACACTTGATGAAAAGAGGGCCGAGGCTTTGTATGTTGATTCCCTTAAGCTAAATCCTCTTCTCTCTTCTTCATGGCTGGGTATCGCTGAGATGCTTGTCGAAAATTCGGTTGGTGACGAGGCGCGCGGGCGAAGCCAAAATGGTGAAAAGGAAAAGGCTCGGGTAGCGCTAGGGCGTTTAACTGAACTTACACCGAATTCGATCGCAGATCTCTGGGAGGGCTCTATGCTTGCCCTGAGACTTGGTGACAGGTCCATGGCTATGGAAGGCCTCCGTACCGTCGCGAAGGCAGACCCGCAAAGGCGAAATAGGGTGTTTGATATATGCTGGCAGGTAATTGGCGACCCTGTGCCTATTCTACAAAATGTCGTTAGCGACGAGGTTCTTCCGAGTTATCTTACCTACCTGATTTCGAAGGATAAATTGAATGAGACGTACGCTGTTTGGAAACGTATGAGAGAAAAGAAAGTCGATCATGGGGATTCCGAGCTTCGCTATGTGGACTTTCTATTGAAGAGGGGAGATGTAGAGATGGCCGCCGTCGTTTGGGATAAGTTATTCCCAGGCGCGAAAAATGATTCGCTCGTCTGGAACGGGAGCTTCGAAAATAAACCCGTCGGGAGGGGTTTTGATTGGAGGATAGGAAAGGTCGAAGGTGTGAAAATAGACTTTGATGCCGCAAAGAAGATAAAAGGGGGGAAATCATTAAGGGTTGAATTTTCCGGAGAGAATAACGTCAATTTCAATCACGTATCTCAGATCATACCGGTTGAGCCAGGCTCTGATTATATCCTCACGTCAAATATTTCCACCGAAGATATCACAACAAGAAACGGAATAGGGTGGGAGGTTATTTGCAATGGCATGCGTGAAAAATCAGAGACCATAACCGGCACTGTTGACTGGATCGATAACGATCTAGCGTTCACGACGCCTCCGGATTGCAGATTTATAAATTTAATACTCAGGAGATTCAAGAGTAATAAGCTGGATAAGTACATTTCAGGGACTGCCTGGGTGGACAATGTAAATCTTTTTAAACTTGGATCAAAAACCAATTATGGAAGGGCTAAAAGTTCAGAGGGGAGTCAGGATCGCACTCTATTTTTGCAGGACGGCGATTGGAAAACGAAGGGATTAAATTTCGGAATAAACAGAAAAAAAGAGGAGGCTGAAAATCTTTAATTCTTTTTCAACCCTACAACCTAAGAGCTGGTTTGCCTTATATACAAAGGCACGGCACGAGAAGAAAGTGAACGAAGCGCTCGCCGGGAAAAATTTAGAGGCATTTCTACCTTTGAGAAATGTCATCAATCGCTGGAAAGACAGAAAAAAGGAGATTCAACTACCGCTCTTTCCCGGATATCTGTTTGTTCGTATGGAGCCTGACGATCGATTCAATGTTCTAAACACACGCGGAGTCGTAAGAATTTTGGGCAATAAGGGAAATCCCATGCCAGTTCCCGTAGAGGAAATCGAGGCGACAAAAACACTTTTAGAATCCGGATTAAGGTACGAGCCTTTTTCTTACCTGACGGAAGGAAAAGAGGTGGTGGTGATAAGGGGTCCACTGGAGGGAGTAGGGGGAAGGATATTGCAGGTAAGGGGAGCCACGAGGCTTATCATATCTGTGAATTTAATCCAGAGATCTGTATCAGTAGAAGTAGATGTGAGTGATATTGAATTGGCGTGAGGGGTTTTTACTGTCATTGCGAGACCGACAAAATGACGGAAGGGATTCTCAGGTTATTTTGTCGCACGGGTTAATAGGATTTTGACTTTGTACTTTCAATAAAATGTGACTAACAAGGCGAAGCTGTATTGAACCAACATCCCCAAACGAATCTTCAGGCCGCTTCCAAATTTGATTCACTCCCCCTTTAGAAAAAGGGGGACTAAGGGGGATTTGATAAATTGTTAGTCGGCATTGTCCTGAGCATAAACCCACGATAGGCGAGACATTCCTGTCTCGCATAATTGTCCTCCTTTTGTAAAGGCGGATTGAGTATTTGATTGGCCTTCCAAAAATTGCGGCCTGTGCTGAACCATGTCCTGACGATAGGACAGGATCTATTCAGTATTAAGAAAGTCAGAAAGGAAGAGGTTATACAATCTCCCTAAATCCCTCTTTAATAAAGAGGGACTAGTTTCATCTCCTCCTTTTACAAAGGAGGATTAAGGAGGATTTTCCAGGACTAACTAAAATGTGCGGAATCACAGGTTATATCGGAACGCGAAACGCAGTTCCCATACTTATTGAGGGACTAAAGAGACTGGAGTACCGTGGTTACGATTCCTCAGGGGTGGCTTTCTACAATAATGGCAATGATGAAATAGTCATCAGGAAGGCAGCGGGCAAGATCACGAACCTCGAAACCCTGCTTGGAGGAGAGAATGCCTATCAAAGTTTTTTGGGGATCGGGCACACGCGCTGGGCCACCCACGGGAAACCCGTAAACGAAAATGCACACCCGCACTGCGACTGCCAAGGCAAAATAGCTCTCGTACACAATGGAATCATAGAGAATTTTCTTAAGCTTAAAACCTCTTTGATCGAAGAAGGGCACATTTTTAAATCTGAAACTGATACCGAAGTTATAGCCCACCTCATTGAGAAGTACCTTGAGAATTATGATCTGTTAGAGGCCATAAAGGCCGCCCTCAGGGAGATCAAAGGGACGTATGCGCTAGCAATAATAAGCAGTGAAAACCCCGGGCAAATAATAGCCGCAAGGAAGGGGAGTCCTCTTATACTGGGAAAAGGAAAAGATGAATTTGTCCTGGCTTCCGATATACCTGCGATTCTAAGCATTACGAAAGACGCAATTTTCATCGATGACGGAGAGCTTGTGGTCATCGGCAGAAATTCTGTTGAGATCATGGATTCAACCAACGGTAATCACAGGCGTATAAAACTTCATCAAATCCCCTGGAATTTAGAGCTCGCAGAGAAATGCGGTTATCAGCATTTCATGCTTAAAGAGATTCACGAACAACCTCAGGCCGTAGGAAACACGTTCAGAGGGAATACAGCTTTCGCGGAAGAAAAAGATGCCTGGGAATTAACTGATCTTTCATCAAAAGATGTAAATACCATTTCAAGGATTTGTTTAGTCGCGTGTGGCACCTCCTGGCACGCTTCACTCAGCGGAAAGTCCATGATAGAGAGTTTGGCACGGATACCAACCGAGGTAGATTTGGCGTCAGAATTCAGATACAGAACTCATTTTATCGATCACAGCACGCTGACAATCGGAATAACCCAATCCGGAGAAACGGCGGATACCCTCTGGGCAATAAGAAAGGCAAAAGAATACGGGTCAAAAACATTGGCTGTTTGCAATGTGGTAGGGAGCAGTATCACGAGGGAAACGGATGGAGTCATCTATACACATGCCGGACCGGAGATCGGGGTCGCGTCGACAAAGGCATTTACGTCACAACTCACGGCCCTGTTTATGTTTGCACTCAACGTCGGGAGACAAAGGGGCAATCTCTCTCGTTCTCAATTCTCGGAAATGACCGACGAGCTAAAGAGAATCCCTCACAAAATTGACCAAATACTTCAAAAGGAAGACGAGATAGAACGACTTGCCGACTTGTTTTGCAGCAGGAATAGCTTCTTCTTTCTCGGAAGAGGCAATACCTACCCTATTGCTTTAGAGGGTGCATTAAAGGTCAAGGAGATTTCCTATATTCATGCGGAGGGATATGCCGGAGGGGAGATGAAGCATGGACCAATCGCCCTTGTGGATAACCAAATGGTTGTGGTTGTCCTTGTTTCGCGTAATTCAACCTACGAAAAGATGCTGGGAAACATCCAGGAGGTAAAAGCAAGAGAAGGAACGATTGTAGCCCTTGCAGATGAGGGTGATGAGGAAATTGAACAGTGTGCTGACCATGTTTTCTATGTACCGGAATCAAATGATTTTTTGTCTCCGATTCTTCTGACAGTTCCCCTGCAGCTCCTCGCTTATCACATAGCCAGAAACAGGGGATGCAACATAGACCAGCCAAGAAACCTGGCAAAGAGTGTCACGGTCGAATAATCTGAACAAGTGAAAGATCTATAACCCGATAACGAAGTAAACAACCCGTAGCAGACCCACGGAGTTATGCGCGTAGGAAACAACCAGTGGAAAAATCTCTTGCCACACGTGGCTAGAATTCAAGGATGAGTATTCGAAATCAACCGCCGAAAATTGACGTAGCAATGCTCGGAGCACGAATGCATTATGCTCTCCCAAAGTTGTTCCATGAAGCCGGCATGTTGGGAAAATTTTATACCGATATCTATCTTGGAAATAAGCCTTGGCTGGAGAGATTGCTGAACGTGATCCCTTCAAACTCGAAGATTCTGCAAAAGTTATCGGCGCGGAGAGAAACTGCTATTCCTCCGGAGAAAGTGGTTTCATTTGATATTCTAGGATTATCGTACTGGTGGCGACAGAATAGAAGTGCTGACTTTTGTCAACTTACAAGAGTTTTTGCCCATAGCGCACGTACTTTTGACGAAATGATTATAAGACATGGATTGAATGGAGCAAAAGCAATATACGGATTTAACAGCGCCTCATTGGAATTGTTTGAGTTCGCAAAGGATAAGGGCATAACCTGTATATTGGAGCAAACTATTGCTCCTCAAAAAATCCAGCGACAACTAGTACTGGAGGAAATCGAACGCTGGCAAGGCTGGCAGCCCGACCCAGGTGTTCTACTTGAAGATGATCCTCTTTCAGAGAGGGAAGAGAAAGAATGGGAACTTGCGGATTTGATTCTTGCAGGATCACAGTTTGTTGTAGATGGCCTAACGGAATGCGGAGTCTCAAGGGAAAAGTGTAAAGTCGTTCAGTATGGTGTGTCCCTGGAAAAATTTAAACCAGCCAGTAAGGGGCCTCTTTCAAATAGACCGCTGAGAGTGCTATTTGTCGGTGAGGTTGGTTTGAGAAAAGGGGTTCCATATCTCTTAGAAGCTCTTAAATTGTTGGATTCCAGATCTATTGAAGCAAGATTTGCCGGCAGAATTTCTTTGATGGAGGGTATGATAAAACAATATCGGAGATGTGCTGATTTTCTTGGCGCGGTTCCAAGAAATCAAATAGGTAGGCTTTACAACTGGGCTGATGTGCTCGTAATCCCGTCGATATGCGAAGGTTCAGCGACTGTTACCTATGAAGCGCTTGCCTCGGGGATCCCTGTTATAACCACCCCGAATACGGGGTCATTCGTGGATGAAGGTCTTGATGGTCATATTGTTTCGGTTTGTGATGCCGAGGCAATTGCCAGATTTCTTGAGAGTTATATTAGCAAACCAGAGCTGTTATACGAGGAACAAAAAGCTGCTGTTTCACGACGTGAAAAAGTCGGGCTTAAAGCTTACGGTAGACGACTTCTTGAAACAATTTACAATACCAATGCAGACGGGAGTCGATAAAACGGGAATTATCCTATGATTTCATCTTTAACATTCTTAGAAAAAAACCGGATAGTTAAATGTTTTGCTTCGAGGCTAGAATTTATTCTGCCGGCGGAAGAGGATTCAAAGCTTTTCTCTCTACTTGTCAAAGGGGCAAGCGGTTCTTTTGTCCTAAAGGTTGCAAATACAGGGTTTGGACTTTTAATAATCCTTATACTTGCACGTATTCTGGATGTATCTCAATACGGGATTTATGCATACGTAATGTCATGGATAGGATTGCTAGGAGTGCTGGCTGGGCTCGGTTTGGGCCAGGCTATGGTCCGCTTTATTGCCACATACAATCGGCAGGGTGAATGGGGAAAAATAAAAGGACTTATACGTTATTCAAATATTGGGGTATTTGTTGTTTCCGTTTTTATCATACTTGCTGTCTATTTATTCATGCAAATTGTAATCTCCGACAAGAAAAACAGTACTGTATACGGCCCTCTACTAATATCTCTTTTATTGCTCCCTTTGAATTCCATTATGGATCGTGAGGGAGCTGCCCTTAGGGGTTTTCACTGGATCATTTCAGGACAGGTCCCTTCAATGTTAATACGACCTCTATTATACATAATCCTGATTGGGACAGCATGGATGTTTCTAAGAAACTCTTTAAATATTCAGTCAGTGATATATTTAAACATAGCAGCAACTGTTGTAGCCATTGCTGTTGCAGGCTATCTATTACTTAGGGCAATGCCTAAAGCTGTGAAAGAATCTACTCCGGCATATGAACTACATTTATGGAACAGCAGCGTATTTCCTATTATGCTGATGGGTGGCATGTACATGATCAACGGACAGGCTGATATATTGATGCTCGGTTCGATAAAAGGAACAGAGTTTTCTGGTATATATCAGATAGCTGATCGCGGAGCAGGATTAATTATTTTTGTACTGGGAGCGGTAATAGCTTCTTTTGCTCCTACAATTGCCCATCTTTACGCGGGGAAAAATATTGATAAGTTACAGCGCATAGTAACTAAGAGTGCAAGAGTGACTTTGTTGTTGTCTTTACCTGTTGCTCTTTTCTTGATTCTTTTTGGACACCGCCTCCTAGGAATATTCGGATCAGAATTTGTTCAGGGGTATTCAGCCCTTGCTATACTTAGCATCTCTCAGCTTGTAAATGTTGCATCAGGTCCTGTTGCGAATATTCTTGTTATGACAGGGCATGAGCGGGATGCAGCTCTGGGAGTAGGTATAAGTAGTTTAGCCAACGTTATACTTAATGCTATATTCATTCCTTTCTGGGGCTTGGAAGGTGCGGCAGTGGCTACAGGGACCAGTATAATTACATGGAATCTGGTTTTGATCTGGTTTGTAAGAAAGCGTATTAATATTCATCCGACTGTTTTTGGAAATATGGGATTTGGGGTATTAAAGTGAGAAAACCTGATTTTTTCATAGTAGGTGCTCCAAAGTGCGGAACAACCGCTATGAATGAGTATCTCAAACGACATCCTGAGATATTTATTCCTGACAGGAAAGAGGCGCATTACTTCGGGACAGATTTGATATCTCCTACATATATTAGAAACTTCGAAGAATATATGTCTTTGTTTTCTAATGTCAAAGGTGAAAAACGTGTAGGTGAGGCTTCTGTTTGCTATTTATATTCTCAAAAAGCTGCGAAGGAGATTTATGAATTTAATCCACAAGCTCAGATCATTGTTATGCTCAGGAATCCTGTAGAGATGATTTATTCCCTCTATTATCAACTTTTGTGGTCTGGTGATGAAGACTTAGATACTTTTGAGTTAGCTTTAGAGGCGGAGAAGTGTAGAAAAAGTGGAAAAAATCTTCCAAAGCGGTTTCCTAGTATTCCAGTGGAATTACTTTTTTATACTCAGACTGCTAAGTTTACAGAACAACTCCGAAGGTATTTTAGTACATTTGGTCGCGATAAAGTGTATTTGATTATATACGATGATTTTAAGAAAAACCCTGCTGAGGTCTATAAAGGGGTCTTGCAATTTCTTGGAGCCAATCCAAATGCGAAAACTAAATTCGATATTATGAATTCAAATAAAAATATTAATAGTCGCTTGCTTTGGCAAATAATGAAATTTCCACCTAACCGCATACTAAATCTATGGAGAAGATATATCCCATCTTCTATTCGTGGAAATATAATAAGAACAATGAATAATATTAACACCAACTACATTCCTCGTCCTAAAATGAAATTGGATACACGTAAGAATTTGCAAAACCTTTTTAAATCAGAAATTGAAGAGCTCAGCCAACTACTGGGACGTGACCTGACACATTGGCACGGAGATTGAAATGATCAAGTATAAGCTTTTAAAATATTTAAAAAAGCCTGAATATCTATTAAGACCACGGCAGATAATTCACAGATTGAGAATTGCATTTTCTAAAAGCAAGTTTGAAGAAATATCTGAAGTAACACTTCCATGGGGACTGACAATAAAAGTGCATCCTAATGAAAGTATAGGTCTCACCATTTTTAAAAGCGGAGTCTTTGATCTGGCTGTTTCTGAAGTTTTATGGAGATTGATAGATGAAGGAGATACCGCAATAGATGTAGGCGCTAATATTGGTTGTATGACAAGTATTATGCTGATGAGAGTTGGGGAATGCGGGAAAGTTTTTGCATTTGAACCTAATCCAATGGTTTATAGGGAGTTCACAGAAAATATAAACATCTGGTTAGAAGAAATAAGCACACAGCAAATTAGTACAATGCAAATTGCACTTTCTAATCAAGTTGGACAGGGAAGGCTTATTGTTCCCAAACGGTTTAACCAAAATAGAGGGATCTCATATGTAAAATTTTCAAATGAAGGTATTATTAAACATTCAGAGGAAGACGCGTTATATGAGTACAACGTTCAATTGGAAAGGCTTGATAATATTGTTAATGCACATGTTGGTGCTATGAAAATAGATGTTGAACATCATGAACTGTGTGTGCTAGAGGGTTCGGAAAAGTTGCTACATGCAGGATATATAAGGGATATAGTATATGAAGATCTTGAAGAATATCCTTCTGTTCTATCCGATTTTCTTGAAAAAAGAGGATATACAATATTTAAAATTGATAAAGGTATATTCAGTCCTATCGTACAAAAGGCTAAAGAAGGTATTGTACATAAATCTTTTGATTCACCTTCATACATTGCTTCAAAAAATCCTGAAAGAATAATTATCAGATTCAAACCAAAAGGATGGATGTGTTTAAAAAGAGCCTCATAGTCCATCTAAATAATATACTTATTTTCAATTAGCCATGAAATTTGGATTTTTCGGGATTCCTCATACTGGCGGCACATACACCGTATATAAACATCTTCGAGACGGATTATCGAAGAAAGGTATTGACGTCCGATGGATAGGTGTAGGACCCGAAGCTGCCTCCGTGCGTGGTGATAGTACTTGGGAACACGAATGGCAGAATGGTGATGTGGTTGCAGGCGATACCGTAGATGAGGCAATTCAGGGCCGTCAGTTGGTTGAGCATCTGGAGGATGCTGGTTACCATGGTGTATTTGTAAATGTGCTGGCAAACCGTGCTCAAACCAATGCTGTAAGATACCTGTATTCTGATATCTTGCGCATTATGATTGTTCACAGTATTTCTCTAGGCACTTATGCTGCTGCTCGTTCCATTCGAGATTACGTTCATAATACAATTGCAGTTTCTCCACGTATAAAAGATGATCTTGTTAAAAAATATGCATTTCGTGCTAATCGCATAGATGTTATATCACACTCTATTGATTTCAAGGACTATGACAACATAGAGCGATATACCAACAGTGTACCCTTAAAATTAATAAGCCTGGGACGGGTTGAAGATCTATCAAAAGGGGTTTTATGGTTGCCAGAAATTATAAAATTGCTCGATAGTTCAAATGTTACTTTGACAATTGTTGGTGATGGTCCTGACTTAAACAGGTTGAAAAGTGCCTGTGCTGAATTAAAAGAGCAGGTCAGATTCACAGGATCAGTACCGTTGGAAGAAGTCCCGTTTTTATTCTCTCAGCACGATGTCTTTATAATGCCTTCGCGTTTCGAGGGATTCGGTCACACATTACTCGAAGCAATGGCAGCGGGTTGCGTGCCGATTTCATCACGTATTCGAGGCACAACTGAATATATAGTTCAAGATGGTGAAAACGGCTTTCTTTTTCCTATAGGAGATTGTCGTTCCGCAGCTCATCTGATTGCAATGCTAGCCAATGATAAACAATTACTGGAAAGAATGTCAATTAATTGTAAAAGAACTGTCAATGACAGATTCAACATCGAAAGAATGGTAAGCGATTATTCGAAGGCAATCTATAGTATTAGAACAAAAAGGCCTTTTATTAAACAACCTTTGGACATCAATGACTGGTACATACCATATGGTTTAAAACCAGGGCTAAGAACAATCTTGCCTGATTGGTTTAAAAATATGGCTAGAAAGTATAGAGAAGTTTTTAGATTATGATATTAGTAATATTCTCTTCAATTCTAATGACTTCTGTTGTTCTGGGAACCTTTCACCTAGCTTTTCGTCAAAAATTAGATAGGCTCGGTATCCTGATTCTAACTGCACGAATTTTCTTCTTCACGCATGTAATGCAAGCCATATCTTTGATCTTGACAAAAGATATTTAGTATTAACACGGTAACTAACATATTGACAATGTGATTGTCATTTCATTACATCATAAATTTTATTCTGCCGCTATTGGCCTGCTCTTCTTAAGTTGCGGTCTGCTTCTCTGCTCTTCACTGTGGGGTTCAAGCATCTAGATAGTATGATAAAAGTACAGTAATGGTATTAAGGATTAAAGCCTATGTAATGGTGCTAAAGCTATTATGAACAGCATCGAACAATTGGAATTCTAGACGAAAAATTTTTCTTAATGATGATGATGTCTTTTTTATCCACTAAAGGCTTCATAATCTCTATTTTGCCGATAGATTCTTAATTGACTTTTCCAAGTACGCTCACGGAGATTGGAGAGATTAAAACGATTCTAGAATAATTTAATTTAATGGGGAGGAGGGAACAAAAAAGCATTCTAAACAAAACCTAGCTCCTTTTTGCTATCATCTTAGAAGTTCAAGAATTTTGGATCGCAAATTGGACGACAATGTGAAATTACGAATTCTATAATATCGGAGATCACTTAGGCAGAACATCAATTGATGTTAGGAACGAGCCTCTTATAGCTACGATTGCAGGTTGCACCAAGATTTTGGTCCTAGCTTTTGTGCATATATTTTTAGCTATATCAATACATATGGAAAGTTGGAAAATGGAAATGGTACAAGCAAGCCGTGAAAAGGTGTTAAGACAATAGAGTCAGAGACTAACCTGAGATGATACTATATGTAATATTTTTCCTCTTTATTCTGGAATGCGTGGCTTTGCTAGTCTGGGGACTAAAACGCCCGGGCCGCGTGTATGAATTTCCCTTCCTCGCTGCCGCTGTTTTTACAGGTTGGGTTCTGCCGCAGTTGGTTGGTTTGGCAAAAGATCCCTATCTACCTCCCGGTGGGCTTGAGAAAACTATTTTTATGTCCGCCCTTTGTCTCGGAATGTGCTATCTGGGGTATGTTTGGAAAAGGGAGCCAACGAAAATGTTTAACTGGTCTTTAAGCCGGACACGACTGCTCATACTCAGTGCGTTCTTTGTTCTTGTTGGCGCTTATTTCTTCTTTCTCATTAGTAGGTTGCCAGAAGAGCTCACCTCACAAAGTAACTGGTCAGGACTGCCGGTACTTTACCTCTTCTTTGCGAACATTCTTGGCTACGGTTTTGCAATTGGATTGTTGCTCTATATGCGCTGTAATTCTAAAATCGCTCTGGGAATTGCATTGTTTGCCTCGCTTTTCTTCGTGGATCGTATTTTTATTGGTGGTCGAAGGGAGGTTGCCCTGGAGTTCAGTCTTGCGATCCTGCTGGCGTTCTGGTTCGGGCAGCGAAAGAGTCTTCCCCGCCCTATTATACTTGCTGCAATATTCTTTGGTGCATTGCTCTTTTATAGCATTGGCGAGTACAGAGCGATAACAAAGGGGGAAGAAGGATTTCAATTAAAGCGAATAGTTAAGATTGAATTTCTGGAAAATTTTAAGCGGATCATTGAGGATGAGGGCGGTTATGAGTTGCGTAATGCAGTATATAACATTCAAGCTGAAGATACTGAAAAAAGCTTTGATTTCGGTCTATATCACTGGAATGGGATAGTATTTGACTTTGTTCCGAGACAGATTCTTGGAGAGGATTTTAAGTCATCCTTGATGATTCCTTTAGAGGATGTCACTTATACTGTTTATGGCTATGAACCCCATACAGGAACCACGTCTACCGGCATGACGGATACTTTTCGTTCATTCTGGTATTTTGGAGCGCTTAAATTTTTCCTGATTGGTTATATTATGGCAAGGTTATATCGTGCTGCAATACGCGGCAATTTCGTAGCACAGCTATTTTATATGTGCATCATAGTAGCTGCTCTACTGTCGATAACACATAGTACGCAGTGGTTTTTTTCAGGATGGGTGCATATCGGGATTTTCCTCTTGCCCGCTGTGCTCCTTGCCCGTACTGGGAGGTTCGGAAAGTCGAAGATCAGCCGGCCGGCATACCCTCAGTCTTTGCCTAGGGTTTTGAGGGAAAGGTAATACGGTTTTTTTCTTTTTAGATTGAATCATTAGCTTAAAAAGTTTTCACAAAATGAATGAGATAGAGACATCTTGTTTGAATGTGGTGGTTCTATTCAGTAACTATGGCCCTTATCATATCAGTCGAGTTGAGAGTTTTGCTAATATTTTCCCCGGTAGGGTTATTCCCGTTCAATTGTATCGAAAGGAAAAAATAAGAGAATGGAAGCCTGGAGAATCAAAAATTCAAATCTTAACCGCTGAGGAAATGCATACTGATAAGAGTCAAGCCTGCGAGTTGGGTAGTAAGCTTATTAGTATATTAGAGGATATCAATCCGGATGTGATTGTCATAGCCGGATATGGTCATCCGGAAATGAGGAGCATTGCTAGATGGGCTCTGAAAAAAGATGTAGTGTCAATAATGCTTTCTGATTCGCATTATCTCGATAAGCCACGAATATGGTTCATAGAAAAGTTAAAGGGCTGGTGGATCAGAAAACACTTTGATGCTGCATTTGTGAGCGGAAGCAGGGCAGCCGCTTATTTGGAAAGCCTGGGGTTTCCCAGAAAGTATATCTGGTTAGGATATGATGTGGTTGATAATGAATATTTTACTTGTCATGCTAGGGAAGTTAGAAAAAACGAATCGGGATTCCGTGGTAATTTAAACTTTCTGGGGAAATACTTCCTCTATGTCGGACGTTTCTCCCCTGAGAAAAATCTAATATCATTATTAAAGGCTTATAAAAAATACAGGGATATAGCCGGAGAAAGGTCCTGGAAATTGGTTATGGTAGGTAACGGTCCTCTGGAAAGGGCGCTGAAAGAGTCCGCAAGTAAATTGGGGTTAAATAGTGTTATTTGGGCCGGGTTTAAGCATATTGACGACCTTCCTTCATATTATGCTTTAGCCTCCTGTTTTATTTTGCCGAGTAAAAGCGAACCCTGGGGATTGGTCGTTAACGAGGCTATGGCTTCTGGTTTACCTGTGTTAGTTTCGGCGCGTTGTGGTTGCACTCCGGATTTGGTCTTTCCAGGGATTAACGGATACGTTTTTGAGGGAAATGACGTAAATGAATTGTGTTATCTGATGAACCGCATATCTTCTGGTGAAGTAAATACTGAAAAGATGGGAAAAGCTTCATCGGAAATCATAGCCAACTACACACCCGAGGCTTGGGCTAGAGCATTAGCGGATTGTATTACTATTAGTATGCAACGGATTCGAAATCATGATTGAAGTATTAAAAAGAGTAAAAATAAACCTTTCCCAGGAATACTATCGCTTTCGTAGCTATATCGGAAGACCCAGACTTGTCGTACAGAAGCAGCCGGTAATCCTGTCGGATGCTGATCTCTGTGAAAATCCAATATTTATAATTGGTGTGCACCGAGCGGGTACGAGTTTGGTGCGTCGTATTGTGGATTCCCATAGTAGAATTGCTTGTCCTCCAGAAACTTTCTTTTTGCAATATTTTGCCACAATGATTAGAGATGAAACTAATCTTGCCGGGTTGGAGGGATTAGGAATCAATCGAGAATCGTCTAGTTTCGAAATCAGGAAATGGGCTTCGCGATATCATGAGGCTTATAGAATAATGAGAGGAAAGGACAGATGGGCTGACAAGACTCCTCAATATATAAGTATCCTCCCCGAGTTAGAGCAAATATTTGGTCCCAGAGTGCAATATATAATGGTATTCAGGCATCCTTTGGATGTTATTCATTCGATAATCAAGCGCGGATGGAAATTTGGTGATTACCATTCCGATCTCTTAATGAATACTGCTATGTATGTCTCTGATTCTATAAGAAAACAGGTGTCATTTGCTAACAACTATCCGGATCGCTGCTTCTATCTATATTATGAAAACCTTATTCTTAATCCCGAAAAAAACTTGCAAGCGATGTTTAAATTTCTTGGGGAGCGATGGGAATCCGGTGTTTTAAATTACAATAATTTTGAACATGGTTTTGGAACAGAAGATCCGGTTGTCCGCGGCACTAAGGGCTTTATGACTAATTTTGGGAATTGGAAGGCGTTTAACCAAAAGCAACTCTCTGCAATAATTCCCATTGTTTAGAATAAAATGCAAATTCTCGGCTACGGTCTGGACATTTCTAAACCTTCTTCCTCTGTTTCCGTATGTGGAGAAAGTCACGGCTAGAAGCTGCCCCTGTCTAAGTATAGCATTCGGAATAATTCGGAATACGTGATGGATCGTTTAAGGAAAGAAGCTCTGCGGAGTTAATGAATCTCCTATGGAAAGCGCTCACAAGTTGGTAATATGGCTGATTCTCACACTGACATTAAAGACTTCATACTCCGCCCCGGAGCCCTATATTGTTCACGTCTCCGATACACCTTTGGGTTACACTATGGTTATAAGCGGAGGCAACTATGATCCGAAGACTGTCAAAGTTATAGTGCATTTTCCTGGTGCAGCATTGAACTCACGAAAAGAACTCCCGCATATCATACGAAGATTGGTAAAGGGAACGTCATTAGGGGAAACAGGTTTGCATATCCTGGTTCTAAGAATCAGCGACCTACGGAACAGATAAATAGGACAAGAAGATAAAAGTTCTTCGTATTGTCCCTACTCGAGATCCAGAATATGGAGGGCCGGTCGAAGTAGCATAGGCTCTCTTAAGAATATGCCGGGGAAAAGGCATCAATCCACTTATATACCCAGTTAATAAAGTATCTGGAAACGGTTACTTTTTACCTTACTATCCGGGTGTAGAAGAACTGAAGAATATCAATGGTATCATAAGAAATTCTGATATAGTTCATATCCACGGTCTATGGTAGATGTTCCATTTTAACATAATATTATTCAATCATTTTATAGAATGCCTTCGATAGGTATTTAAATGCGAGTATTACATATAGCCGGCTTTTATCCTGAAATCGGGGGTCCGTATAGTGTTGTCAGGGATCTTACAAGAGCTCTTTTTGAACTTGGATGTAAAGTTGGGATTTGCTCACCTTTGCCCAATGGTTATGACAAATCGAAGTTGGATGATTATGACCATTTGGATGACCTGATTTATTTAGAGTCAAAAAACTTAATATCACCAGCATGGCCATCTTTTTCTCAAGATTGGGACAAAGTTGTTGATCTGATTAGATATTATGATTTAATACACATTCATGGTATTTTCGATTACTACGCATATTTTGTATATAGGAACATAAACAAGCCTTATATAATTGCTCCTCATGGTTCATTACTGGAAGAGGTAGTTACTAAAAAATCATATTTTAGGAAGAAAGTATTTCTGTCATTGGTGGGAAAGAAGATACTTAATAAGGCTAAATCTATTCATGCTTTGACGATGCGAGAAAAAGCTTCTCTAGAGAATATTGGTGTTGATAATCGATCAATATCTGTCATTCCTAATGGGATCAATCTTGACGACTTTAATGATTGCCCACCAAAGGGGCTTTTGTTTAAAAAAATTCCCTTTCTACAAAGCAGAAAACTAGTTCTATTCTTAAGCAGGATAGACTGGAAGAAAGGACTCGATGATTTGATTCCTGCGTTTTCTGATGTTGTTAAAGAAATAAAGGATGCACATCTTATCCTCGTTGGTCCCGATACAAATGGATATATGATAAAAGTTAACAGTTGGATTGAAAACTACGGTTTATCCAATCGCATTTCGTATTTAGGACCTGCTTATCGTAATGACAAATTAATGTATATGCAAGACTCTGATGTATTTGTTTTGCCTTCATACTCTGAAGCATTTCCCGTTGCTGTTATTGAGGCTATGTATATGGGGTTACCGGTTATTATTACAGAGAACTCGGGTATTCCAGATGTTTTGAGAAATCTTAAAGCAGGTTTGGTTATTAACAAGACCAGAGAAGAAATAGCCTCAGCTATAATCAGGGTTCTCAGGGATAAAGCTTCAGCGTCTGAAATGGGAAAGAACGGAAAATCGACTGTGCAAGAAAAATTTATATGGAGTAAAATAGCTTCTAAAATGATTGAGTTTTACGCTGAAGCATTACAGCGCTAAATATTTGATTGTGTAAATCGATTGAAATAAATGGCTGAACCTTTTATTACTGAATCTGATAACGGACTTATTGAGGATTATGGCTGGAATGAGCCAAAAACGCATGCGCATAATTACCTACTAGGTGATCTGATAAATATCTTAACTAAGTTTGAGATTCCGAAGACGGCTCAAATTCTTGAC
The DNA here is from genome assembly GCA_049682815.1 of Thermodesulfobacteriota bacterium. GTDB lineage: Bacteria > Desulfobacterota_D > UBA1144 > Nemesobacterales > CSP1-2 > DASWID01. The sequence continues at coordinate 29,693 of JBAUII010000124.1, forward strand.
GCAGGTTGTGGAGGTGGCTATATGATTCATGAGCTTTATGGAAAAGGCTATGAAAATATTTGGGGTTTTGACGCTTCTAAAAGCGGAATAGAGGTTTCTCAAAATAGTTTCCCCGAAATTAAAGATCGATTTAGGATTCATGATGCCTATGAGAACCTATTGCCTGATTCTTTCCCTGACAGGAATTATGACTTAGTTATATCCGTGGAGGTAATCGAACATTTATACAGCCCAAAGAAATATCTTGAAAATATAAATCGATGGTTGAAACTCGGCGGTTATCTTGTTATTACAACCCCATATCATGGCTATTTAAAGAATTTGGCAATTTCCCTAATAAATGGATTTGATTTTCATTTTAATCCTTTGTGGCAGGGGGGGCATGTAAAGTTTTTCTCGAAAGACACGATTTGCAAAATTCTCGGAGATACTAATTTTGAGCCGGTTGATTTTACCGGGAGCGGAAGGCTCCCTTATCTTTGGAAATCGATGGTGATCGTTGCAAAAAAAGTAGGCGATTAAATGACGAAACTTCCCATTTCCGTGATCATCCTTACTTATAACGAAGAAAAAAATATCGAAGCCTGTCTAAAAAGTGTAGCAGGCTGGGTAAAGGAAATATTCGTGGTAGATTCGTATTCGACCGACAGGACATTAGATATTGTAGGAAATTATACCGACAACGTATTTCAACATAGCTTTGAAAACTATTCTAAACAGAGAAATTGGGCGTTAAGAAATTTACCCATAGAGACAGAGTGGGTACTAAACCTGGATTCGGACCATAGGGTCTCTCTTGAACTAAAAAATGAACTTCAGAAGGTCTTTCTGAACGGACTGGATGATAGCTTGAACGGATTTCTGATAAGCAGAAAAACAATATTTATGGACAAGTGGATAAAACGTGGAGGACACTACCCTGCGTATCATTCAATATTATTCAAGAAAGATGCTGGATTTTGTGAGGACAGACTATATGATCAACATTTTGTAGTTGAAGGAGAATTAAAATATCTAGCAGGTACTGTAATCGATATAATAACGGACTCGTTAACTAATTTTATCCATCGGCACAACAAATGGGCTACTTTTGAAGCGATGGAGTTTCTCACAAAAGAAAGCATTAGTAGTGAGAAAAAAATTAAGCCGGATATATTAGGACATGCAATACAAAGGAGGCGCTTTTTAAGAACTAGTTATAATAGACTTCCATTATTTGTCAGGCCCTTTTTGTATTTTACTTACAGGTATTTTTTTAGGCTCGGTTTTCTTGAAGGAAGAGAGGGGTTAATATTCCACTTTTTACAAGGCTTTTGGTACAGGTTTTTAGTTGATGCAAAAATATACGAGATCCAGAAAAGAGCTAAGGTGGAAAATAGGAATGTAAGTGATGTGATTTATGAGTTGTACGGGATTGAGGCTGGGAGAGGAGGAGAGGGAATAAGGGGGGGAGAAGAAGAAATTAGAGATTCATGGAGATGGGAAAAGAGGAGATTAGAGATTCATAGAGACTATAAAAATAGAGACTAGAGACTAGGAGATTAAGAGATTGGGGAATATAAAGAGTTTCGAAGATCTTGATGTTTGGCAGGAAGGCAAAAAATTAGTTCTAAAGACTTATGTGCTTACTAATGATTTTCCGAAGGAAGAAGCTTACGGTATGACTTCACAGGTAAGGAGAGCAGCGTTGTCTATACCAGCAAATATTGCTGAGGGGTTTGGCCGTTACCATTTCATGGACAAAGCGAAGTTTTATCTAAATGCTAGAGGTTCTCTGTATGAACTAAAGAGTCATCTATTAATAGCGAGGGAACTGGGTTTTATTAAAGATGGAATACAGAATGATGTTTTTCAAATAATTGAGGATCTGGGTTTGAGAATTAATAATTTGATTGGTAAAACGAGGAGTATGAAGGATAGAGATTAGAAGATTGGGGAATAGAATAAGGAGATTCATTGAGATTAAAAGAATAGAGATTAGAGATTCATGGAGATGGGAAAAGAGGAGATTAGAGATTCATAGAGACTATAAAAATAGAGACTAGAGATTGGGAAACTGAAAGTTTCCTTAGTCTCAATTAATCTCAACAAGTCTCAATTTAGTCTCGTATAGTCTCTCTAGTCTCATAATCTCAAGAAATCTCAAATAGTCTCATGTAATCTCTCTATTTCCCCTTTGCCTTGGACTTACTAAATAAACCCTTAGGATCGAGGCGTTTAATATCTTCGATATAGTCAAAATGAGTATCTGGAGAGATTATCTGAGTTAAGCCATTATTATGCATCACTGCAATATGAATTTCATCTCTCGCTGTAACACCTTTGGGAGCATATTGCTCGAAGAGCTTGACTGCAAGGCGAATGTCGTCGGGATAGATAGGATAGATCCTGGGCATTATAGTAAGCAGGTTATTTGCCATAGTAACAGCGATTTGCCATTCCCTTATGGCTCCATAGCGATACAAGACTTCCTGGATGATTTCGGTATCTATGGCAACATCCATGCGCCCCTCGGCGATCTCAGTCATAATCCAGGCGCAAGACTTTTTATAGGTATGGTTCTGTCCCGCCGCATACATGGGCACGCTGACGTCCAAAAAGAATTCACCATTATTCATTCAGGGCGCCTTTTATAATGTCCGCTTCCATTTCCTGCCAGTCGGCCACAGGTGCCTCTAAGGAGAGTAAACTCTTTAGCGCTTTCTTTCGCTGTTCAAGAAGTGTCTTTTTAAAGTACTCTTCTTCGATTGCCTTACGAATAAGAACACTGATTGGTTTCCCTTCTTCTTTGGCTGTGCGAAGAAGCATCTCATACTGCTCCTCGGTTAGAACCGTTTGAACCCGTTTGGTATAAGCGGAGCTGATTCTTTGCTTGTGCTTTGTTTTAGTTTTCATATCATCATTATCCGGTAGTATGAAATAGGTATTGTATATATGATACTACGAAATTGCGTAATGACAAGGGGGGGATGAAAAGATTTGAGATTAGGAGACTGGAGATTATAAAGATTGAGATTGGAGACTACAAAAAACAGAGACTGGGAGATTAGGAGATTGGGGAAGAAAGGATTGGAGATTCATGGAGATTGGGAGATTGGGGGAAGAGATTGGAGATTATAAAGATGGAGATTAGGAGACTACAAAAAACAGAGACTGGAGACTGCAAGTGTTTACTAGTCTCCTTAGTCTCAATTAATCTCAACAAATCTCAATAACAAAATGCTAATACTTGGCATCAATGCATATCATGGTGATTCTTCGGCCTGTTTAGTTGATGATGGGAGGCTTGTGTGTGCTATTGAAGAGGAAAGAATCAGGAGGATAAAGCATTGGGCTGGACTTCCTACTGAATCTATTAAATGGTGCTTGGAGTATGCAAATATAGCTATTAAGGACGTTGACCATATTGCTGTATCGAGAAATCCCTCGGCTCACCTTCACAAGAAGATCTTAAGGGTACTAAAAAATACACCTAGGTTAGGTTTTCTTAAGAGCAGGCTGCAGAATGCTTCAAAGATAAAGGATATTAGAACTTCCATCGCCGAAGACCTTGGAATTAATCCTTCAAATATAAAAGCCAAGGTACACAATGTTGAGCACCATCGGGCTCACCTGGCAAGTACTTATTTTGTATCTCCTTTTGACAAAGCTCTTTGCGTCTCCGTCGATGGCTTTGGAGATTTTTTAAGCGCAATGAGAGGTAAGGGTGAAGGGAATAAGATCGATCTTTTTGATTGGGTCGAGTATCCGCATTCCTTAGGAATTTTTTACACAGCTTTTACTCAATTCTTAGGATTCTGGAAATATGGGGATGAGTATAAGGTGATGGGGCTTTCTGCTTTTGGTGAAGCGATTTATTTAAATGAGATGAAAAAGATAGTGAGACTTAGAGATAATGGCTTATTTGAGCTCGATACGTCCTTCTTTCGTCATGATAAGGAAGGGGTTGATATGCTATGGGAAGACGGGAGTCCCGTGTTGGGAAGAATTTTTTCCGATAAGTTAGTCGAAACTTTTGGAAAGCCAAGAGAAAAAGAGGAAGAAATGACCAAGCATCATCAGGATATTGCTGCATCAGTGCAGGCTGTGTACGAAGATGCCTTCTTTCACATGTTGACCGACGCATACCAAAAGACAGGAATAGATAAAATTGCCCTTGCCGGCGGATGTATTCAGAATTCACTGGCGAATGGAAAGATATTCGAGAGGACTCCATATAAAGAGATTTACATTCCTCCTGCTTCCCACGATGGCGGAACTGCGGTAGGCGCTGCATTTTGGGTATGGAACATGACAATTGAAAGGAGTAGAGATTTCATAATGAAGAGCCCATATTGGGGACCCGAATTCTCAGAATTGGAGATAGAAGAGATTTTACGGAAAAAGGATGTGAAGTTTGAAAAGTTGAATGACTTCACGCTGTTCAGAAGAACTGCGAAGGACATCGCCGATGGGAAAATTGTAGGATGGTTTCAAGGAAGGAGTGAATGGGGACCAAGGGCTCTAGGGAACAGGAGCATTCTCGTAGACCCGAGAAGGAAAGAAATGAAGGATATCTTGAATGAAAGAATAAAAAGGAGAGAAAGTTTTAGACCCTTTGCTCCTTCGGTAATTGAGGATTTTGTATCTGAGTGGTTTGAGCAATCATCTCCTGTTCCGTTTATGGAAAAGGTGTACGCCATAAGGCCTGAAAGAGGAAAATTTATTCCTGCGGTCGTTCATGTCGATGGCACAGGTAGACTTCAAACTGTTTCAAAAGAAATGAACCCAAAGTATCATAAGCTGATAGAAGAATTCTACCGACAGACCAAAGTTCCCGTTGTTCTTAACACCTCATTTAATGAAAATGAACCTATAGTGAATACTCCACTCGATGCTTTTGAATGTTTTTCGAAAGCAAATATGGATGTTCTTGTCATGGGTAACTATTATCTAACAAATTAAGTAATAAGTAAGATTTTATTTGGATTTCTTATTAGTTCTCGAATGTTTGAGATTCTCTAATGAAAGTCATTAATTTTTCTAAAATAAGCAACAGAAGCTTGACTGGAAAACTTCTCAGATTTCCGCTCAAATTGATTCCGCGTGGTTGTACAACAATAATCATTCAGGGTAATAACAGAGGCTACAGATGGGTAGTTGGAAGTTGTGTTCATGGCTACTGGTTTGGAAGTTATGAGTTTTTCAAAGAAGAAGCTATTTCCTCTCCTTTAAAAGAAGGTATGGTTGCCTATGATATTGGTGCTCATGCGGGTTTTTACAAGTTGCTGTTTGCAAGGCTTTGTGGTGTTCGTGGATTTGTGTATGCATTTTAACCAGCAGCATAGTTTAACAGACCGGTAACGAGAAAGAGGGCGTAGTTTGGTACAAACTAGGCTTCAAAAATCTTTTGATCCTTTCAAAAAATATACTCCAAGATGGGTTCATAATCCCATTAGAAGTCTATTAACCGCAATTATTGGCCCAGTCCTTTTTGGATATAGAACTGGGTATTTCTTAAGTTGCTTTAAAATGAAAGCGGTTTCTAAAAATGGTGAACCAATACCATGGTACACATACCCATGCATAGATTTTCTGAAGTATCGCTCTTACGAGGACAAATACGTTTTGGAATTTGGTGGGGGACAATCAACCATATGGTGGGCTAAGAGAGCAAAAAAAGTTATTACCCTGGAAGGGGATAGGGAATGGTATGAAAAAATTAAAACTTCTATACCTGATAACGTAGATCTGGAATACGTATCTATGGAAAATAAAGATATAAATGTTTCACAGGTCAAAACGGTTTTAGAAGCCAAACAAAACTCTAAGTATGATGTGATTGTTATTGATGGATTATTCAGGTATGAAATGATTGAAATCGCACTCACTCTAATGAAAGATGAAGGACTGATTATCTGTGATAATGCTGAAGGGTTTGGTTTGTACGAAGGATTCAAGAAGAGTGGCCTGAATCGCGTTGACTTCTTCGGAAACGCTCCAGGAGTGGTGCTTCCTCATGCGACTTCAATATTTTTCAAATCATCGTCATTTGCTTTTAGCTCAAAACATCCAATTCCAGTGCTGGCAAAAGAATAGTGAGCAATCCTCACTATTCACGATCTTCACATTCACGCTAATTGCAGCCAAATTTGATTTGACTAACGAGAAATTTTGATATCATGGGTCAGGCTGATCTAAGTAAATATGACAACTCCTGGTATAGACCGGGCGACGTGTTGAAACGGACCGTGTGGTATTAGGTGAGCATCTTTTTTTTAAGAGTTCATTGCCTTTCCCGTCTCTGTTTAAGAAACTCCTGCTTACTTTACTCGGGGCAGAGCTAGGGAACGGAGTAGTCATCAAACCAAGTGTTAATATTAAGTATCCCTGGTTCCTTAAAATCGGAGACAACGTATGGATAGGTGAAGAGGTCTGAATTGACAACCTGGCATACGTAACTTTAGTCAACAATGTCTTTCTGTCGCAGGGCGCTCTTATGCTGACCGGCAATCACAACTATAGAAAAGAGACTTTTGATTCAATTACCGATCGTATTACGGTTGAGGATGGCGTTTGGGTAGGCGCAAAAGCTGTTGTATGCCCCGCTGTTACACTGGGTTCTCATTCGGTTATGTCGGTTGGAAGTGTGGTAAGTAAAAATACGGATAATTACGGTGTTTACCGAGGTATCCATGCAGAACTTGTGGGTCAGAGACTAATATAGTTGGCCTTCATCCCCGCTTTACAAATTAATAGAAGAGTTCCTCACAACCATGAATTTTAGTTTCTCACCTAAATCCAATCTCAATGCCGACTATCGATATTTCCAGAATAAGCAATCAAAGTCTTTTGGGAAAGTTTTTAAGGCTGCCTCTAAAGCTTATTCCTAAAACTTTGAAGCTGAAAGTCTTACAAGGAGTTAACAAAGATTACAGATGGGTTGTCGGGAGCGGCGTTCATGGATACTGGCTGGGTGTTTATGAGCTTTATAAGCAGAGAGCCATTTCTGCATGCTGCACCCAAGGGATGGTAGCTTATGATGTAGGTGCTCATGCGGGTTTTTATACCATGATGCTCGCAAGACTCTCCGGAAAGGAAGGCCGGGTTTACGCATTCGAACCAAACGCTTTAAATCTACGCTACTTAAAAACTCATTTAGAAATCAACAATATCAACAATGTTACTATCTTACCGATTGCCCTGGGACAGGATACAGGCTATACGTTTTTTAATGAATCCGGAAATTCGTCAACCGGCCATGTAACCGCTAGTCGGACAACCGTAATGGTTCTTCTAGACAGCATCGATAGCCTAATTGACAAAAAACTGATCGAACCTCCGAATATAATTAAGATCGATGTGGAAGGTGCGGAGCTCGATGTTTTGCGCGGCGCAGGGGCTGCTATAAGAACGTATCATCCGATAATATTCGTCGCAATCGATAATCATGACAATAAAGATTATATATATGACTTTCTTAAAGATATGGGCTACGCTATCGATTGCCTGGATAACAACCCTTACGAGATCAAGGCTTTTAAAGAAAGTTAAATGAAGGTCTCCATAATATCCGTAGTCTATAACAACGCTCAATACATCGAGGATTGTATCAAGAGCGTGGCAAGTCAGAGCTACAAGAATCGCGAACACATAGTGGTTGACGGAGGATCTACAGACGGGACTCTGGAAGTAATCGAAAAACACCGGGAGAAAATTACAAAGTGGGTAAGCGAGCCTGACGATGGCATATATTTCGCGCTGAATAAAGGAATTAGCATGGCCACTGGAGATGTCGTTGGGTTCTTGCATTCAGATGATTACTATGCTAGCCGAGATGTGCTTGAGAAGGTTGCTAACGCTTTTATTGATCATGACGCGGAAAGTCTATACGGTGACCTGGTTTACATCAGTAAAAGCGGCAAGAGAATTCTTAGATACTGGAAATCAGGCAATTATAGAAAAGGCATGGTTAAATGGGGCTGGATGCCTCCTCACCCAACATTCTTTGTTAAGAGGGAGGTTTACAAAAGACATGGAGGTTTCAATACGAATTTGAGGGTCGCTGCCGACTACGAGCTGATTTTAAGATTCCTAGGAAAACATAGCATTTCTACCCATTATTTACCCGAAGTTCTGATAAAAATGAGGATCGGTGGCAACAGCAACAAGAGCATACAAAATTTGATCAGAAAATCGAAAGAGGATTTCCAGGCCATGAAGGATAACGGCCTGCCCGTTCCAATAGCCGCACTATTTTACAAAAACTTTTCGAAGCTCCCTCAATTTTTTATAAGATAAAAATTTATCTTTGCTTTACCGGTATTGTGTCCTTTAACCAGTGAATTTCCTGTTGGTTGCTAGAGAGAGTTTCATTGGATTGTGAATAAAATATTAATTGGATATTCCTAATTTCTATTCTTTCTTTGTCTTGATACAAAGAAACAAAAATCAAGGCTGTCCCGTTGGTGTCATTCCCGCGGACTTTTAGCGGGAATCCATGCTTTTACCTCTGGATCCCCGACTACTTATTTCGAGCATGACAACAGGGACTGAATCCCAGTTAAGCCTGTACCCGTTGGTCCCATTTCGTCTTTGCGAGGAGTTTTGTCCCGAAACCAAACCCCTCTTTTGTCCACCGTTTTAGTTTGCTTCGTTCCCTTTGACCTGGCTCAGAATATGAACATGAATAAAAATGAACTCAAAATGACATGCTTTCTTAGATTCATTTTTTGTCGATGGCAAGGTCAAAGAGATCCAAGACGTAATCGGGGAGGTTATCATGTACCAAAATAAAGAGGTGTTGACAAGAAATGATCCAAACAAGATCAATTCAAAGTCAATACGTCGAGGTGATGAGTCAATTGAATCTGACGGCGCATCCGTATTTCCATTTGAGATAGACGTTTTAACAAAGGAACAAGTCGAAATACGACCTGACAAGAGAATAAATTGGTCCAGGTTAAAAAAAGCATATTCCAGTTCAGTAGATAATGAAGAGTATCTTCTAAAAAGACCATTTGACATAGGACTATCACTTACAGGGATTTTATTTTCTTTTCCATTATGGATCCTGATCGCCATAGCCATCTGGTTTGAGGATAGAGGTGCCCCTTTTTATGTTTCGGATAGGATAGGGAAAAATGGTGTGCCTTTCAGGTACTTCAAGTTTAGAACAATGGTTCCGAATGCTGATAAACATTATGGTCCCCTGCAGGCAAAAGAAAACGACCATAGAATAACAAGGGTCGGGAAAATATTGAGAATCACAGCTATGGATGAGCTTCCGCAGCTTTTTAATATTCTCCAGGGTGATATGAGTTTTGTTGGACCACGCCCACTGATGCCTTCGGAGGTTGAAGTAAAGCAGGAGAGGTCGAATGAGGCGGTTCCGTTAGATGAAATTAAGGGCTACTCAGAGAGACATTCGGTTGCCCCTGGACTTACCGGCATTGCGCAGGTTTTTGCACCGAGAGATTTAATTCGAAAGCACAAATTTCGCTATGATTTATTTTACATGAAGAAGCAAAGTCTGACACTGGATATTAAACTTATCATACTTTCTTTCTGGATTACATTCAGAGGCAAATGGGAATCGAGGGATAAGAAGTTATAAGCATGCAATCGTATATAAAGCCATTTAGTATTGGACAGTAGGGTACATGACCGGCTATCGTGCAAATTTTGTCACAATATTCTTATATTTCCCGGTGGTTTTTACTATGAAGTTCCTTAAGAGGCAATATTAACAGATAGGGTATATACATAATGGTTAGATCTTCTGTATCACACTCAAGGTGCAGAGGAATTGTTAAGTCGTTTCGAAAAATCCGAAATAATGTACTTTCAGGAAGAGCAGTTTCTGTTCTTGGGCCAAGGGTATATGCAACATATCTTGCCAGTGTTTTTAAAAATGTTCCAAAAATTCTCCAGGCCGGCGACTTTCGCCCACTAGATAAATCTATGGGCATAGATACCAAGCAGTTTCACTATCGCGGCTCCACTTTCTTTTTTGATTGTCAGTTTTGCGATGAAAGTCTCGAAGAAGATTCTTTTGGTTTTGGTGTTGCGAGAGAAATATATATAAGAGATTGCTACTTCAAGTGGCATCCGTCCTCAGTCTATGATCGTGCTAGTACCGTTATAGATGTGGGTGCCAATCGCGGTGCGTTTTCGGCACTTATGACTACACGAGCAAAATTTATTCTCAGTGTCGAGTGTCAGGGACAATACGTACCAATTATTCAGCACCATATGAACAAGAATAATTACACGAACTATGCTATTGAAACTGCTTTTGTTGGAAATGGAGGAATGTTTGCTGAATCGAATTCCCCAAAACTTACGATTGAAGAATTACTTTATCGCCATAATATTGAGTTTGTTGATTTGATTAAATTAGATATTGAAGGAAGTGAATTTGCTCTTTTTTCTTCCACAGATTGGCTAAAACGAGTGAACGCAATTTCAATGGAAGTTCATCCTCATTTCGGAGATCCCGACATTATTCTTAAAAGTATCAAGCACCACGGCTTTGCTTGCATGATAGCGGATGAAAATTTACAACGAGTCAAGGATGGTAAGGAGGCAAGCTTTATTTATGCATGGAAAATCGCCTAAACATTCGCCTGTCAACTTGGATTATTTAAGGAGTCTCAAAGTGTTTCTACCGGATTTTGCATTAGTACCCTAAGTTAAAATGGGTCGACATCAGTGAACCTCCGAAGTATCATACTTGTATGGAGAACCGTGACCCTATCGGTAACGTTCAGAGGCAAATGGGAATCGAGGGATAAGAAGTTATAAACATACACGAGTGATATTGAGCGCCTAGGCAATCTACATTTATGACTAAAAGAACAAAATAATACTCAGCAGTTTTAATTGAATATTCGGGATCAAATCTCAGGGGTCTACTGGTACCGTAATCCTATATGCAAGGCATGATAATATCAATTTGTTTATATCGTATTGTATCGACAAGTCGATCCATCCAACTGAAATAAGTTTTATGAGATGTTTCTGCAAAGACGAATATGTTACGGAAAATAATCGCCGGTGGTGAAACCCACCAATCCCGTTTTCACGACGAAAACGGCAAATTCATTGGGGTTGGCGAACTTTTGTATATTCCGTACAACCTTCCATATATTTTTCTATCGAAGGTACTTGGCCGACGGGCCGAACAGCCATGGTGGCCATTTACAGCTCGTAACGCAATTGAAGCAATTCTTCACTCAGATTCGGTTGTCATTGAGTTCGGATCTGGTTATTCTACGCTCTGGCTTGCCCGGCGCGCTAGCCATGTCTTCGCAATTGAAGATAATCCGGAGTGGTTTAGAAAGATAGAATCACAACTTCGCGAAAGAAATATTTCAAATATTACACTTTTAAATCGGAAGGGTGAAGAATTCTATGACTTGAGTGAATTTCCGCCTTCCACATTTGACTTAGCTGTAGTAGACGGATATTGCCGTTTTGGCTGTGTAAGGAATGTAATTCCAAAGTTGAAGGCAGGGGGTTATCTTTACCTTGATAATAGTGATGCCGACAAGGATTCAAAACTCAACGGACCGGGAGAAAAGAAAAAGGCTCAGTCCATTATAATCCAGTATCTCGAAGATCATCAGGATTCTTTTCTTCAGAGATTTTCTGGGCTCGTGATTGGTGAGTTATCTTCGGCAGAGGGAATGCTGATGAAACTTCCGAAATAAGGATTCGGAGGAGATCGTTAGCATACAGTAAATTAACGGCTACTCAGAGACACATTCGGTTACCCCCGGACTTACCGGCATTGCGCAGGTTTTTGCACTAAGAGATTTAATTCGAAAGCACAAATTTCGCTATGATTTATTTTACATGAAGAAGCAAACTCCGATGCTAGATTTTAAACTTATTTTGCTATCTTTCTGGATTACATTTAGGGGCAAATGGGAATCAAGGAAAAAAAATTTTACGAAATAGGGGGTATTAAAAGATGGGTAAAAAAACAGTACTTGTTACAGGAGCTGGTGGCTTTATCGGACATCACCTTGTAAAAAGGTTAGTGGATGAAGGTCATCAAGTTAGGGGAGTTGATATAAAATATCCCGAATTCGAGCCAACCGCAGCTCAAGAATTTGAGCGATTAGATTTACGTTTTTGGGATAATTGTTTGGGAGCAACTAAAGATGTTGATATGGTTTATAACCTTGCAGCAGATATGGGCGGCATAGGATACATCACAGCCTACCATGCTGATATCGCGAGGAACAATATACTCATAAATAGCCATATGCTTGAGGCAAGTAGACTCAATGGAGTGAGGATATTTTTATTTTCGTCCTCCGCTTGCATTTATCCCCAATATAAACAGAATACTGCCGACGTAACGCCACTAAGAGAAGAAGATGCATATCCTGCTGATCCTGAACCAGGCTATGGATGGGAAAAACTATTCACCGAGGAGCTCTGCAAATATTATTGGAACGACTACAGGTTTGAAACCAGGATGGTCCGTTTTCATAATGTATACGGGCCCCTAGGAACCTATGAAGGAGGGAAAGAAAAGGCACCTGCAGCTATATGCCGGAAGATCGCCCTGGCGAATAATAATGATGAAATTGAGGTATGGGGCGATGGTAGTCAAACTCGTTCATTTATGTATATCGATGATTGTGTGGAGGGTCTTATCAGAATAATGAATTCTGGGTTAAGTGAGCCACTCAATCTAGGGACCGATAGATTGGTAACAATAAGTGAACTTGTTGATATGGTAGCAAAAATCGCTTCTAAAAAGATTATTAACAAGTATGATACATCTAAACCCCAGGGAGTACGTGGCAGAAACAGTGATAACACAAGGCTGAGGCAGGTTCTTGGATGGGAGCCACAAATTCCTCTCGAAGTTGGGCTTAAAGAAACATACAGATGGATTGAAAGCGAGCTTATGAAATCCGAGAGAATTAAATTAGGTGTTGTTGAAAGGTATAAGACGGCTAGTTTTTAGTGGTAACAAATAGCTGTAATGACTTTTAGAAACATTTTTTACTTGATTCTTTCATATCAAATTGAAAAATATCCGCATTTTTGTTATCTAAAAATTGTACTTGCCAATATTTAACCTGACAGGCAATGTCAGATTCCGTTGCATTATTGAGTTTACACATTGATCCGGTTAAAGCGAAAGTAAGCAGAATTAAGATATTTTTTAATTTAAGTCAATAATGGGTGCGTGATCGATCATGAGGAATGCAACAAATAATACAAAAGGGCAAAAATAATCTTGCAAGGCAATAATAATCTCGGTTGGTTTGATGTAATTGTTGTGGGTGGAGGCCCCAGTGGCCTTCATACTGCATCCATTCTAGCCGATTCCGGATTCAATGTGGCTCTATGTGAGCAGAATTCAGAGATCGGCAAGGACGTTGTTTGCTCTGGGGTGATAAGTAAAGAGGCATTCTCCAGATACGACCTATCTCATGAATCGATTGTGGCTAGACTAAAACAGGCAGACCTGTATTCTCCTGGAGGGATTTGCATTAATTATTCACATCCTGAAGAGGCAGTGTTTGTTGTCGATAGACATATATTTGATCGGAAACTGGCTGACAATGCGCTACACAGGGGTGCAAAGATCTTTCTGAACGCAAAGATTTCTTCACTTTCTGTGAGAGATGAATATGTAATGGTTCATATCAAAACACAGGAAGGTGAGCAATATGTCTTTTCACGTATCTGTGTGGTTGCAACTGGAGTAAAATACAATCTTCAGACTGCCCTGGGGTTAGGTCGCCCAAAAAAGATCATAAAGGGTATTCAGTTAGAGATAAAAACAGAAGATATAGAGCGTTTGAGAATTTATTGGGGGGAGAGGTTTTCAACAGGATTTTTTGGGTGGGCTATTCCACTTGTGGATGGGAGAACGAGAGTAGGCGTTATGACCGAGGGAAATGCGATTGATGGTTTGAGTAACACTCTGTCAGCAATTGGCGATTATATTGATTCATGCTCAGAGTTAGGAAAAGCAAAAAGAAGAGGAATAGCTTTCGGGACAATAACACGGAGCTATACCGATAGGATTATTGTCGTGGGTGAGGCTGCTGGACATATTAAAACCACGACTGGCGGGGGTATTTACTACGGTCTTCTGAGTGCTGAAGCGGGTTCCGAGATTGTTAAGAAAGCATTTAAAGTCGGGAAATTTGATGTAAAGACCCTATCGGAGTATGAAAAAAAGTGGAAAAAGATGTTGGGAAGGGAAATTACACTTGGTGAATATTTTCATAGGTTTTATTCTAAATTGAGTGACAATTCCTTAGATGCATTGTTTGATGCAGCTAAGCAGGATGGCCTTCTTTCATATGTAGCAAAGAATGGCAAATTTGACTGGCATAAAGATGCCATCATAAAAATAATTAGAAGCCCTAATTTAAGAAGGGTGCTTTGGAATGGGTTTATTGGAAAAAATGGAAAAAACTAATTCATTGGGAAACATATACAAATGGGAAAACATTTCTGGCTGAGTACAATGCTGTTGATTGTTTATTGTGGTTTCTTATTCTACCTATCATCAGTTCCTGGTAGCTCATTACCTCATTTGAATTTTCCTGACACAGGAATACATTACTTTCTCTACCTGGGATTTGGGCTAGTCTTTGCATTTTTTTTATATAATTTAAAGTTTGATCTTTTCTGGATGAAGACGGGAACCGCTACCTTTTTTTTCATGGCAATTTTTGGATTGGGTGACGAAATTCATCAAATGTTTGTGGCAGGTAGGGATTTTAGCCCTGTAGATTTACTTATGGATGTTATTGGAGGAATCTCGGGTTGGTTACTATTTATATTTTTGTACACCTGCTTATATGAAAATAGGGACAGACACTATTATTAACGATCAAGCAACAACATCTCAACAACTGCAAGGATTCAGTTTATTGATCCGTTTGTGATTATAAAAATGGCTAACCCCTAAATATTAGTGTCTGTCCCTATTTTTTCTTTCCTATTTTTTCTTTCAGAGCGGATCCAGTTACACATAAGACCACTTCCGACGCTTGTTAATAAAGAAGCATAGCTATTAGTAACGAGATTCGAGATTGATAAAGCGAGTCGTGAGCCCTTATGGCGATCGGGAGTCTCAAAAGGCCTAATCGAAGAGGATATAAGACAGATTTAGACGTGTGCTCGCAGGAGGCTCAAAGAATAATCGATAAAACACAACACGGCGAATTTGCAGAGTTGTAATTGAAACTACGCCGCATCGCGCGGGTAGGTTTCGAGAACCGACCAAAAAAGAATATTGAGTTGGTGTTAGAAATATGATCAAAGCCCAAAGAATCCTGAACGTGTTTATTTATATTATTACCTTTTCTCTAATTGTATTCTCTCCCATCCCCTATGGGAGTGTCGAACCCTGGGGTAGATTCATTCTTCAACTTCAGGCTTTTATGCTTTTTCTTCTGTGGCTTTTGTGGTGGACGTGTGGTGGTGATAATCCCAGACTGGACGTAAAAAATTATTTACCGCTCCTAATCTTCCTCTGTATCTGCCTGTTTCAAATAATCCCCTTGCCAGAGTCTATCCTGGCAACTCTATCAAGAAATAGCTTAGCCGTCTGGGGAAAAAACCAGACCATACTAGCCAGTATCGGATTCGGTGGTAAAAGCGACATGTTCCCAATCAGTCTCTATCCCTATGCCACATGGGAGGAAACACTGCTCTTGCTCTCGTATATTGCTTTTGGCTTTGTCATATCAAGAGTATTTACGGCCGAGCGTCAATTAAAAATCCTCCTCGTTCCAGTTTTTTGCGTAACCGTCTTTGAAGCCGCCTATGGAATATACCAGTACCTGCTTGGAGGTGGCGGAGGAGCAGCCACAAGATTTGCAAGCGGGACGTTTGTAAACCGTGATCATTTCGCAGGATTTCTCGAGATGACGATTCCTCTTGCTTTGGGCTACGTTCTGTATCTAGGCGGGTGGCATGATAAGAGGGGTAAATCCTTTTTTAGAAATCTGGTGTCATCTCATGGCCTTCAAAGGCAGATTCTAATTCTCTTTATGCTTGCACTGATGCTCCTTGTCATTCTTTTCTCAGGTTCACGAATGGGCATATTTAGTACCCTATTATCCCTGGCCTTCTTCTATCTTGTTTACTCCGGTGTCAGAAAGAGCACGGCAAGGAAAGGCTGGATGATCGTTTTTGTTTTAGCGGTCGCCCTTATCTATGGATTCTGGATAGGGCTTTATCCTGTATTTGAGAGGTTCTTAAGTTTAGAAGGCGCTCTTCCTGGAAGGATTCTGGTGTGGAGAGATATGTTAAGTATTATACAGGACTTTCCCCTCTTTGGGGCCGGCTTTGGGACCTTTGGTTATGTATACCCGCTATATAAGGAATCTATGAAGGCCCCCATTGTTTATTCCTATGCCCATAATGATTATCTGCAACTCATAACTGAAACCGGTTTTCTGGGTTTTTTCTCACTTATTACTGCGCTAATCGTGTTTTTAATTTCTCGACTAAGAAATCTAGGCCAGTATTCTAACAAGGAAAATCAATTTAGATTTTTCCTGGGCCTTGGGGCGCTTTCGGGGATCGTGTCCTTAGTGGTTCATAGCTTTGCGGACTTCAATCTCCACATACCTTCAAATGGCCTGTATCTTGCTTTTCTAATAGGTTTTACAAACGCTGTGCAGACCAGAGCGTAAAACTCCGAGATCAAGCCTATATCCAACAAATGATCAACCTCCATGCCAGATCCTACTTGGGTAACCCAAGTCGGCAGTTGCGGCAGACTACGCGAAAATAGCCTCCGCCATGGGTACTGCCCCCTAGGTTGGACCTAATAAGGTGACTTTCCGTTAAACGCGGATATTTGAGTTAATAGGATCGTTCAAGTATCTGATTCCATTCCAACGAATCGATATGTATTGGTGATTAACATTCGGACTTCGTCGCTTCCGATACATTCTTCCATTATCTTTAGACCAAGCGTTAAATTTGGGACTCGCTTCTTAGCGGAATGGGCATCTGAAGCTACCGCATGAAGCACGCCAAACTTTGCAATCTGCATGGCACATTGCCTAGCCTGTTCTCCAAAGTGTCCACAAAAACTACCCGCCGTCACCTGGACAGAAGCCCCCGCCTTAACTAGCTCTAAAATCCTTTTCGGGTTCTTTTGAAGCTCCTGGTTTCTCTCCGGATGAGCAAGGATAGGGTAGATCCCTATAACTTTGAGGTTGAAAATAATCTCTTCGATTCCATAGGGGAGGGAAACGTAAGGGATTTCAATCAGGAGATATGGGCTTTCTCCAAGGGTCAAAATCTGACCCGACGAAACGAGCTTGGGTAAATTCTCTGAAATCCCGACCTCCATGCCGGGAATGATTGTAAGAGGTATTCGGTTCTCTTCTAACTTTTTATTCAGTTCCCCTACCTTCCTTTTGATCTCATCGGGGTTTGGCTCCCAGCTAGTTCTTTGAATCCAGTGAGGGGTTGTAACTGCTATTCGAATTCCATCTTGGGCAGCGATTCTGGCCATTTCCAAGCTCTCTTCCCATGATGTGGGGCCGTCATCTACATTTGGAAGAAAGTGCGAGTGAATGTCTATCATATTTTGATACATTCGTTTGCTCCGGAAATAGGGGTCTTTTGTTGACTAATTATATCAATTATTGTCTCCGCCATTTTCCTTGATTTTGCTGTCTTTTTACATATGGGCGAAACCTCCTTTTAAAGTTTATTTTCCTAATTGTAGTTTACAGGTTTTGCCTCCTCTTTTATACCAACTATTTTTGGGGCATTTTCCTGAAATGAAACAAGAATATAAGACGGATAGGCAGCATATAAAAGAACTGGAACAAATGCGTCAGCAGATCGCTGAATTGGAAGCAGCGGGAGCCGAACGAAAGCGGACGGAAGAAAAGCTGAGGATAGTAATTACTATTATGGAAGCGGTTCATAAATTATCAGACCTTAAGCAGATTTTTAATACAGCTATAGACAAGGTTATGGAACTAACAGATATAGATATCGTAGGGATATATTTGGTCGATAAGGATACGAATGAAGCAGTGCTTGAGGCTCATAGGGGATACCAGGACAAATACATCGAAGTTGCTAAAAGGATACCATATCCTAATGGTGTAATATGGAGGGTTATTGAGTCGGGTGAGATCTATGTTGTTCAAGATGTATCGACTGACCCAAACATTGGTTCTGCCGCTAAGGAAGTAGGGTTTCAAAGCTTTATGTCGGTACCTTTAAAAATAGAGGATGTGAAATTAGGTGCTATACATTTTCATAGCTACAAGAAGAATAAATTTGGTGAACAGGAAATAAAGCTCTTTTCCTCCGTCGGCAATCAGATTGCTATAGCTATAGCAAAGGGAAAACAAACCGAGGAGTTAAACAGAAGGAATAAAGACTTACGAACAATAAATGCAATTAGTCAAGCCGTTAATCGGCCTATCGATCTCGAAGAAGTTTACAAGATTGCCCTTGATATGGTTATTGAACAAGAGTATGTAGACATCGCTTGTATTTATTTGGTTGATGACGTTCATGACGAGGCTGTGCTACAGGATCATAGGAACCTGACCGAGGGTTTTCTAAAAAGAGCCTCTAGAATTCCTTATCCAAGAGGGGCCACATGGAGGGTAATAAACACCGGTGAAATATTAAATGTTAAAAACGCGAGAGAAGATCCCGATGTTGGGCCGGCAGGACGGGATTTAGGCTTTCGAAGCATGTTGGGAATACCCATAAGGCTTGAGGAAAAAGCAATAGGTGTAATCTGGCTTCTTAGCTTTAAAGAACATCTCTTTACAAAACAGGTGCAGGATTTTTTTACATCCATCGGCAATCATATAGCTATTTCAATCACAAAAGCAAATCTCTATAGGGAATTGTCTAAGAAGAATAGATACGAGACGATAAGTAACACGGTGACGCAGAGTGTACATAAGTCAATTAACATAATAGATGTGCTGGAAAATGCAGTTGAGTCAATGCATCTCAATATATATGGAACAGAGAACATCTCAATTTATTTTGTAGAGGGTAGCGATGCGGTTATAAAGGCATATAGAGGTTATCCCGATTGGTTTATTAAACGCGTTGGACGAATTCCCTATCCTAAAGGCTTTACATGGAAGGCGATTATTGAAGGGAAGCCGAGATATGTTGCCGATGTTGATATGGATGATGTTATTGGCCCTGCCGGTAGGGAAGTAGGAACAAAAAGTTATTTGTCTATGCCTATCCGTCTAGAAGATAGTGTGGTGGGAGTTATCAATATTAATTCATTGCGTAAGCATGCGTTTAGCGAGCATGAGATCGAGTTGCTTGAGAATGTCGCACATCAAATCGAGGTAGCAATAAAGAATGCAAGGCAGGCGGAGACTCTTAGGCAATCAGAGGAGCGCTATCGTACGCTCTTCGACCAGTCACCTGTTGGGGTGTATATCTTCAATGAAGAATTTCGGGTTACGAATTGTAACTCGCGGTTTGTCGAGATCTTAAACACTTCATACGACAAGGTTATAGGCGTTGACTTAAGGAAATGGAAGGATAAACATCTATTGCCACTGATGGAAAAAGTACTACAGGGCCAGTCGACTGTTTATGAAGGCTATTATGAAGCAACTAGCAATTCTTCCAAGTTATTTGTAAATATTAAGCTTTCACCATTACGGGATGACCAGGGAAATGTTATAGGCGGAATGGCGGTTATGGAGGATATCACAGATCGAAAGCAGATGGAGCAAGCGCTAAAGGAGAGTGAAGAGAGATTAGCAGCTATTTTCAGCAATACACCAAACGTCGCGATCGGGGGATACGATTCAGATGGGAGGGTGTTGTACTGGAATAACGCGGCTGAGGGAATTTTCGGTTGGACCAGTGAGGAGTCTATAGGGAAGACTCTCGACCAATTAATACTTGACAAAGAATCGACTCTAAAATTTAGTTCAATACTAAAAGAAGTTGCAAGGACCTATAAGCCATATGGTCCTTCGGAATGGAAATTCTTTGGCCCAGAGGGGAAAGAGGGTGTTGTTTACTCTTCAATATTTCCAATACCGCCCTCAAACGGCAAAAAAGAGTTTATTCGTATGGATATCGATATAACGGAGCGCAAATATCAAGAGGAAAAGATACGCTATATGGCGATGCATGATTCACTTACCGATCTTCCAAATAGGCGAGCGCTACAGGAGAAATTAGATCAGATAATGAAGCTAATTAGTTTTAAAGTAACCCATGCGCTTGTGGTCATGGACTTAGATAACTTTAAGCTAATAAACGATACTCTTGGCCACCTTGAAGGTGACCAATTACTTATTGATTTGGCCAATGTTCTTAATGAAACGAAGGCATCAAAAGATCAATTGGCCAGGGTAGGTGGTGACGAGTTTGCCATGGTATTAAATGATGTAACAGTCGAAAAAGCAAAAGTAATTGCCGAGAGGTTTAGTAAGGCAATAAATGATTATCGCATTAATCTAAATGGTCATAGCTTTCAGCTTGGTATGAGTATTGGAATAACCATGATCGATAGCAAATCCGACCCTCAGATGACTATGGGCATGGCATATTCAGCGCTTGCAACAGCTAAATACGAAGGTAAAAACCGTATCACGGTCTACCAGCATGAAAATGGGAATGATTTTGACCATGACAAAACTACGCGGTGGATATTCCGTATAAATGACGCATTGCGAGAGAATCGATTTATTCTTCACTTCCAGTCTGTAATACGACTTGATAGCGGTGAGATAGAGTATATAGAAGCCTTGCTTCGCATGCAAGACAGTAGTGAGGGCATCATATTTCCTAAGTCATTTCTTCCTGCTGCTGAGAGATTAGGCCTTATATCGGAGATAGATAGGTGGGTTTTACAAGAGGCTGTGAGAATATTGAGAAGAAATACCGGAAATACCATATTTGTTAATCTTTCAGGTTCGAGTTTGAGGGATGCATCGCTACTTGAGTTTATCGAGGAATTTGTGAGTGCTAACAAAGACGTATCAAAGAACCTAGGCTTTGAGATCACGGAATTTACAAAGATTATAGATTTAGTTCGTGTTAGGACGTGGATAGAAAAATTAAAGGATTTAGGATGCAGATTTGCCCTTGACGACTTTGGTATAGGATACTCATCATTTACCCATCTTCTTTCTCTTCTCTTGGACTATGTGAAGATCGAAGCGTCTTTTGTCAAAAGTTTAAGCATTGATCCGACCAGTATTGCTATTGTAAAGGCTATCATAACCGTTTCCCATTCGATGGGTAAGGAAGTAATTGCAGAGGGCGTTGAGGATGAGTCAGTAGTTGATTTCCTTCGAAAGTTAAAGGTGAAATTTGGCCAAGGAACCCTATGGAAAACGCCGAGCAGTGATATTTGCTGAAATAGAGAAAATAGGGAAAATAGAAAAGGAAAAATAGGGGTCACATCTTTTGTTGACTAATTATATCAGTTATTTTCTCCACCTGTTTTCTAAATTCTTTGTCAGTCCCCATCCGCAACCTTACTCCGTGATAAGCCCAACCTACAACCCCATTACTATTAACTCCAAACCTTTCTGCCGCCTCCTTTAAACTCAGGTCGCATTTCCGCCTCACTGAGTACATTCCTACCTTTCTAGCCTCATTACTCCTACCCCTCCGCCCATTTACTACCTCCTCTACCTTTATTCCATGTGCTGCTGCTACCATATTTACCACCTTGTCCACCGATGGCCTTACGCCTATCCTCTCCTGTCTTGGATGCTCTCCACTGATACTACCTAAGATCCCCCCTAGGCGTTCCCTAAAACCTATATCTCCCTCTGAAAATTGGCCCGTCGCTACTGTGAGCCTCGTTGAACCGTTACGTGTAAAGGCCATCAAGATGACGCATAACACGGGATAAATTTCCCTCGGGCGTCATCATACAGAGATGATAATGGTTTCCCACAAGGCAATAAGTGAAGACTTCTACCCGCCAGAGTGAATGACTCTCGGAGAGAGTTTTTAAAAATTCCTCATAGTCACTCTTCCCCAGAAATATCTTCTCTCGTGCTATTCCACGATTCATGACGTGATAGAAGGCTCCTTGGAGCTGTATTCGCAGGGGACGGGACATAATTAAAAGAGTATGGCAAAATAATAATTAGTCGACAAAAGATTTGCCCCCTATATCTCCAACTCTTTTTAGGTAGAATAATAGGCACTTAACTCAGATGAAAAAGCCGGACAGAAAATCCCTTATTTCAAAGGTAAAAAGGGTAGTCGTAAAGATCGGAAGCAGCGTGCTCACAGATGAACACGGTGAACTCTTGGTTGATGTATTTGATGAGATAGCCAGGGAGATTTCCGGGATAAAATCCAAAGGTTTGGATACAATAGTCGTTTCATCTGGTGCAATAGCTTCTGGAATGAAAAAGCTAAAACTGAAGGAAAGACCTAATGAGATGTCGATGAAACAGGCCATCGCTGCTTGCGGACAAAGCGCGCTAATGTGGTATTATGAGCAGGCCTTTTCATCCTTTGGAGAGAGGGTCGCCCAAATACTACTTACGCACGATGGGCTTTCGGACAGAAGGAGATTTTTAAACGCGAGAAAAACTCTTCTTACACTAATAAGAATTGGAATTATTCCGATTATCAACGAGAACGACACGGTGGCTGTAGAGGAGATCATGTTTGGAGACAACGACAATCTTGCAGCACTTGTAACGAGTCTGGTGGAGGCTGATCTATTAGTGCTTCTTACTAACATTGACGGACTCTATACGAATGATCCCCGTAGTCACAGGGACGCTGAATTCATTCCGGTTATCCATGAAATAGACAAAGAAATTCAAAAAATGGCTGGTGAGACTTTCGGAAAGACGACAACCGGAGGCATGAAAACGAAGATCGAGGCAGCCAAGGCAGCGGCCGCCTTTGGGGTTCCTACGATTATAGCAAATGGCAAGCGACAGTCTGCTCTGGCGAATATATTTTCAGGAGAGAAGATTGGCACGCTCTTTATTCCATCTAACGAGAGGATTAGAGGGAGAAAGCATTGGATAGCATTTGCGCTTAAGCCGTCGGGAGATTTAATAATAGATAATGGGGCAAGAAGAGCCATCGCTTCATTGGGGAAAAGCCTGCTCCCGTCCGGGATAAAAGGCGTTCAAGGCAAGTTCGAAGTAGGCGAATCGGTGAGGTGTGTTGATGAAAATGGCACGGAAGTGGCAAGGGGACTTGCCAGTTACGGTTCTGACGAGATAAGAAAAATAGTTGGTGCGAAATCAACGAGGATTGAAAGCATACTCGGATATAAGTATGGCGACGAAATAATTCACAGGGATGATTTGGTCGTAATTTTGAAAGAAAAGTCTTGATTAATTTGACTTAATGAATTTTCAAAATGAAGTTTCTGCCTAACAAATTAGTCGTAATATTGTTGACGTTAGTTTTATTGTTAATAGCTTCTGTTTGCTATGTCTATTTTGACTATTTTGTTCAATCGAATACAAAGAAAGTAATCCTTGAAATATCGCGAGGGATGGGACTGCGTGAAATAGCAACTAAGCTTGAAGAATATGGAGTTGTGAGAAGCGATAAGATCTTCATCCTCTTTGTCATGTTCAAAGGGAAACAGAATAGGTTGCAAGCCGGGGAGTACGAATTTAGTCCAGAAGAATCTTTGTCGGATGTAATTGAAAAGATAGTGCGTGGCGATGTAATAGTAAGGAAAATAACCATACCGGAAGGACTTAATATTTATGAGATAGCAGATCTCCTTGAGACAATGGGAGTCGTTTCCAGGAAAGAATTCATTGAGAAGGCCAGAAGAGCCGATCTTGCGACGGAAATTATTGGAAAACAATTAACTAGCTTTGAAGGCTATCTATTCCCTGAAACCTATTATTACAAGAAGGGTGTCACTGCTGAAGAGCTTATTAATACGATGGCATCAAGATTTAAGAGTGTTTGGAATTCGCTCAAGATCCACAGGGATGAAATCAATCTTAGTGATGAAGAGATCGTAACATTGGCATCAATCATCGAAAAAGAAACTGGGGAGCCATCAGAAAGAAATATGATATCGGAGGTATTTCATAATCGACTCAAGCTGGGCATGCGTTTAGAAAGCGATCCGACGGTGATATACGCATTGGGTGACAATTTCGATGGAGATCTAACGAGGGAAAAATTGAAAATGACATCAAACTATAATACTTATCGAATCTCCGGTCTTCCCCCCGGGCCAATAGCAAACCCGGGTAAAGCATCCCTCGAAGCAGCTTTAAATCCGACCGATTTCAATTATCTGTACTTTGTATCCGACGGTGAAGGAAGGCACGAATTTTCGACAAATTACAGGGATCATCTTAAGGCGGTAAACAAATATCAAAAGCGATCGGGAACTATCGGGAAAACGCCTTAGTAAAAGGATCTATATGCTGTTTTTCGATCTTAGGCGCAAAGTATTTCTTTTCTTTTCTTTCTATTTTTATGATACCGTCTCTTTCACGTGAAGCGATAAACTGAGTTCCACTTGTTTCAGTAGAGATCCGCTCAAGTATCTTTGGATAATTCTTAGAACCTATAAATATAGAGTGAATGCAGACTCCAAGCTTTTTTGCCCTCGTTCTTTCATTGGGAACCTCGCAATCACCTGAAGTGGGAATACCATCTGTTATAAAAAGAATATGCTTATTTCTGAGTCCTCTACCTTTGAATTCGGACAGTGCCCCCTTTAATGCATCCTCATAATTTGTATTGCCTGAGCACTCATTCTTCGAGGCTAGTTCCATCATCCAGTTGTAATCTCTTGTAAAGAATTTCGAGTTTCGCTTGTACATGTAGGAACGGTGATTGAATTCGATATAACCAACCTTCATCTTCTTGATCCTTGCAAGCTCAATTACTCCTTGGACTACTGAGGAAGACCACTCACTATAAACACCCATCATTGAGGTACTGACATCTCTCAGAATTGCAATCTCCCCGCCCATGATTTCCTTTTCTCGTTTATGAACCCTTGGAAGCGTCGGCGTTGTGTGTTCGGCCCAGAAAATTCCTTCAAATAGATCAACGTCTTCCATTTCTTCAAAGTAGTTCATTCTCTTCCATCTTCTGGGTAACCCACCTGGATGAGGAGCGTCTAATGCCATACTCCTCTGGATGTTCCCTTCAAGAACCTTCATGATTAACTTGACATTATCGGCACTCGAATAGATTTTTTTACCGCCAATCCAGTATTCTTCTTCATCTCCTGGACGCGGAGATTTACTTGCGTAAACCTTTTCTGAGAATGGCAGCACACGGTCATCACTCGAGTCTTCGATTCCACTTTCGTGTCCACTACTTTCATCTGGAAGGTTTTGATCTGAAGGAGGAGCACCGCTGATGCTTTCCTTCTGGATATTATCTTTGAGTTCTTTTAGAGCTTGAAGAAATGTCTTTCGGGCTTCCGAAAGTTGGTCCTTTTGTTTATTTTGCTCCTGGTCAGGAGATTCTCTTGGCTGATCTCCCGGTAGATCCTGATCAAATTCAGATGTCTGCGGTTCTAATTTGCTTGTTGTATCCTTGGTTGTTTTTTTTTTTGAAACTACATCCTCAATGATTTCTTCGATTTTCTTAAATATTTCCTCAGGGAGACGAAATGCCGTCATATATTTGAGCGCCATGAGGTCTTCCAGACGACATGTTTCCCTGTTATTAATGAGGGCGTGGGATCTAATTATCTTAAGCGATTTTACGAAAAATGTCCTGTCAGAGATCAGTGAATTAGATTCATTTAGGCCATAATCTTCAATAAGTGTTGTAACAAAGTCTGCGAGTCCATCTTGTACTTCTGATGGAATGACTACCGAATTAAGCCTTTGATAATATTCATCAAAGACTTCCTTAGACACCCTTGTCGGCACTTCATAATCTAATGGACGTTCGGTATATAGCTTTATAACTTCTTTCGCTTCACTCCACTTCTTACCGTAAGAAAGCCCTTGAGCGTTTATCTGGAGGACGAAACGATCGAGATTAGCCGGGTCAAGCGGCTCGTTATAATATTCATCAGCGGTTGGGTTGCTTGTAGCAATAGCCGTAAGAAGAGGAATGGTCTCTTCAAGGAATTTTCTCTCATTCAGGATTCTCAGTAAAACATTTAACGATTCACCAGGTGCACGAGATATATCATCAAGAAGACAAATTTCCGAGGTTAGAATACCACCCCTTACAATTCTTTGCTTAATCAATTCACCGGTATCTAGTGTCTCTTTTGAAATAACCAAATCACCTACGAGTTCCGAAAGCCTCGTATCCCTGTGCAGCTGGTAAAAGAAAAACTTCAAATGAGCCGCCTTCGATATGATTTCGGCAAGCATTGTCTTGGCAGTGCCTGGGGGACCCTCGATGTATATATGCTCTCTTGATAGGACACCTAATAGCAAGGACATTTTGACATCTTCATGTCCTATAACGAGTTTGTCCATCTCTTCTTTGAGTAACTTGAATGGGTTAATTTCTTTCATTATATGATTTACCTTCTGAAAACAATTATTCTTTAAATATTACATAAGCATACGGAGATTTTCAATATACTTTAGATTATAGATGCTTGATATGCAAAACTTGTGCGCAGAATGAAACCAAGAACCTGAATCTTTATTGAGCTACGAAACGACAAATAATAATTAACGTCTCCGTGAAGGATGATATAAATCTATGTAGAATCAGTAATTACAATTGCTCAAAAAATCCATCGTTGCAATCCGGCCTCTTGTGAGTCCTGAGACATAATATGGTAAGGGCAAATGCAGAACCACACTATGCTATTCCTTTTAAGATTTTAACCTACCCGTTGCCATTCAATGGTTTCTGAAATATCTTAGGAAAATTGCGATGCCACGCTATTTGTTACGGCAATTAATTGATTCATTTATTGCTCTCGGAGTATTTAAGTTTTTAAGATTATAGACATGCCTAAATAACAGGCAGATCTGCCTATGCCTTAAGCAATGTTCCTAATCTTTTTTCATCTTATCCTTTGAAATTAATGCCTCAAATGTTGGCATGTATTTTGCAATTTCTTGAAGTCTAACGCGGCCCAAACTAAGAGGTATGAGATGAAGCATTGCATAAAAAGTGTTGATTCCCAGAGTATTGCTCTATCAGTGTTAGCCCAATCATCTCAATTTATTGTTTACCGTTTGGTACCAAATATTTCAGGAACTGTCCAGATTGCACTAAATATTGCTTAAGTAATGGAGGATCATACATGGAAAGGTTAAATAATAAGAGGATAACGACTGGACGATTGGTCATGGCATTGGTTATTTTGGTGGCATTCATATTACCTATGACCTTGTCCTTTGCGCAGGAGCCTTTGGAAGTCAAGCCTGACGACGTCTCAGAAGTCGCCGCTGCTGGGCTTGATACCGGGGATACGGCCTGGATGTTTACATCCTCAGTCCTAGTCTTGATGATGACGATACCGGGTCTTTTTCTATTCTATGGCGGGCTTGTTAGATCGAAAAATGCGCTGGGCACCATCATGCATAGCTTCATCATAGTTGCTTTAATAAGCGTTCAATGGGTACTATGGGGATACAGTCTCGCTTTCGGACCGGACCTGGGTTCAATTGTCGGTAATCTTAACTGGTTTGGTTTAAATGGGGTTGGACCCGATCCTAATCCTGACTATGCTTCAACTATCCCCCAATACGCTTTCATGTTTTTTCAAATGACATTTGCGATTATCACGCCTGCTCTAATAACGGGAGCATTTGCAGAAAGGGTTAAGTTTAGTACCTTCATAGTTTTCATTCTTCTGTGGGCAACTTTTATATATGATCCTCTGGCCCACTGGGTTTGGGGTGGAGGCTGGATAGGATCTATGGGGGCATTGGACTTTGCGGGAGGTACTGTGGTGCATATAAGTTCTGGGGCAGCAGCATTGGTAGCAGCATTAATGTTTGGTAAAAGAATTGGATATGGATACGAACCCCTTACGCCCCATAATTTGCCATTTAGCATTATCGGTGCCTCACTCCTTTGGGTTGGGTGGTTCGGATTCAATGCCGGTAGCGCGCTTGCTTCAGATGGCCTAGCAGCCCTTGCTTTTGTTACGACTAATACCGCGACGGCTGCTGCGGCTCTGACTTGGATGTTTTGTGAATGGATAATCAGGAGTAGACCAACGGTTTTGGGCGCAGCAACCGGGGCCGTAGCCGGACTAGTTTCAATCACTCCTGCAGCAGGTTTTGTGAGTCCCGTATCCGCTATCATCGTTGGAATTGGGGGCGGCGTGTTCTGTTATCTTGCAGTTAATCTCAAGACTAAGCTTGGTTATGACGATGCACTTGATGTTGTGGGTGTTCATGGGGTAGGGGGCACCTGGGGTGCATTGGCCACTGGCCTGTTTGCCTCTTTGACGGTCAATCCTGGTGGAAGCAACGGTCTATTTTTCGGAAATCCGAAACAGTTCTTGATTCAGCTTATTGCTGTGGTTGCAACATGGGTTTTCGTCTTTATTGGCACTCTAGTTATACTCTCTATTCTCAGGGCCGCTATGGGACTGAGGGTGACCGAAGAAGAGGAGCTATTGGGTTTGGATTTGAGTCAGCATAATGAAACTAGCTATTCTATTTGACCGCAAGGATTGTAATCATGACACTGCCAGAGCATGGTGCAGATCTGGCAGTGTTATTCTGTACAATATGGTAAAAATCCTTTTCCAAATCTTCTGACCCCCTTATTAACTTTTTCGTATTTCAAATTCATAATACTGAAAGTAGGTTTAATCTTGACATCGATCGGGATTAGCGATAATTTTCTATAAAATATGGCTGGCTGGTAATTTGCTAGGGCCGGTGGTATGAGAATGAGTTTAGATAATCATAGATATGATTGTAAGATGCAATTATTGTAGTAACATATACAATATTGAGGAGTCAAAGGTAGCCACCTCAGGCATCTGGTTTGGTTGCTCGAATTGTGGTGAAGTTTTTTACCTTGAACGAGAGTTGAATCGAGGGAAATCAGAGGCTCGTTATGAGGAAGAAACGATAGACTTTTCCGATATGCCGGATATGGACCCAAAAGAAACCAAAGTCGGGGATGACAAAGAAAGCGTCGATTTAAAAAGGGATGCCGACAAGGAAAAACAAATCGATGCTAATTACAAGCGTGATCTCCAAAAAACCTTTAATTGGCGGGAGTTGCGACTGGATAGTGAAACAGAGGATCGCCAATATACCTATCCAAAATTATTCGATGATCCCGAAGAGGCGTCGTTCGAAGCTAACTCTGACAAGCTAGAGACTGGAATAGCCGATGAACGGATTTCTCCTGTTAGAAAATCCTATTCTGAAAGGCTTGATGTAGACAGAGAGAAGGTCTTAAAAACAAATATTGAGACTCCCGGATCATCCTACTATGAACCCGAACGGGGAGCTTATATGGGAAGAAAATCTGGGGGCAGTATTTTAAAAAGTGCTTTCAACTATTTCATCATACTCTTATTTACCCTAATAATCATTGTCGCAGTTTTTACGATATTGATGAGTCTTGAGTTGATATCGAGTGAGAGGATTTCTGGCTATGGCAATTATTTGCGATCAAAGCTTGCGTTTACACTTCCAAAGATCTCTTCCGATGACGTTGTGGTCACGGGTAGCGTTGGCAGGTGGGTAAGTACGAGGAATGGTCTTGTGTACCTCGTGTCTGGTCAGATTACAAATAATTCGAGTAAAGTAGTCAATTTTGTTAAACTCAAGAGCGAGTTTAAGAGTGCTGGAGAGAATATTTATGAGCAAACGGTCTATGCGGGGAATTCACTGTCAGAAAATGAACTCAAGACCCTTCCGATCGAGGATACAATATTGAAACTAAAGAGAAAGAGCGGTGATATAGATTTTAACGACCCAAGACGACTCGCCGGGCTTAACTATGGAATTAAGCCCGGAGAATCGATCCCTTTTTACATTGTTTTTCCATCAAAAAGGAGAATCTTGGGATTAAAATATGATATAGACGTGTCGGAATTCGAGACGGCGTCGCATGATCAAGAATGATACCTCGATGTTTAAATCGCTATGTTATGGTCGCTATTGATGTTTTTCGATATTTCCAGTATAATAAATAGCTCATATTAGGATTTCTCGAATTAATAAAAGACGGCTATCCTTCCGGGATTTTTATAATAGAAAAAGTAAAAATCTGTATGTGAAGGATTTATTGTTTTTAAGTGAAAATCTACAGACTGATTTAATTTTTTTTTAGGATAGATGAAATCGACACGGCTAAAGATAAGTGTAAGTCAGGATGGTTTGCTTCCCCAGGAAACTGCCGATGTTGCTATACTGCAGTTCCCCGTGTTGCCCAAAAAGCTACTAAAGGCGCTCGGATTTGAACGAGTAGATTCTACAACTTTTGTTGGTGTGCTTCCGGTGTTCGTCAATCTTGGTGAAAAGGAGCAGGAAATCGAAATTGAGCTCGGAGTGACGCTACCTGAAATGAGGAAAAAGGTTATCGAAATTATTAAAACCCCTGCAAAGCAAGCACCGATGGCGAAAGTTGTGAAGCTTCCGAAACAAACAAAGAGTCGATCCAAGAAATTAACGAATAACATTATAAAGTCGCGTAAGAAAAAGAAGGGATAATAGAACATGTCGAGGGACAATATCGAGGAAACGCTAACCTTTGATGATGTTCTTTTGCTTCCTTCCTATTCAGAGGTTCTTCCCAGCGAAGTAGAAGTATCCACTAATCTTACTGCTCGGATAAGTCTAAATATCCCAATTATAAGTGCGGCAATGGATACAGTGACTGAAGCAAAGACAGCAATAGCAATGGCTGAGGAAGGAGGTATCGGAATTATTCATAGGAATCTGGATATTACATCACAAGCCGCTGAAGTTGAAATGGTCAAAAAATATGAAAGTGGAATGATAGTTAATCCGTTGACAGTGCGGCCTAAGCACAGTGTTCAAGAGGCGCTGGATATAATGCTGAAACATAACATCACTGGACTGCCTGTCACGGACTCGGACGGTAAACTTTTAGGCATCATAACTTACAGGGATCTCAGGTTTGAGAAGAATCTTCACTACACAGTCGATAAGTTAATGACTCCAAAGAAAAAACTAATTACTGTCAATGAAGGAACGACATTGGAGGAGGCGACTGAACTACTTCATAAATATAAAATTGAAAAGTTGCCTGTCGTAAATGAGGAATTTAGACTTCGGGGTCTAATTACAATGAAAGATATTGAAAAGATAGAAAAGCACCCAAGAGCGTGCAAAGACGAAATGGGGAGGCTGAGGTGCGGTGCTGCAATCGGAATAAATACTGAAAGAGAAGCAAGAATCGAGGCGCTCTTGAGAGTCGGCTGTGACGTTTTAGTAATTGATACTGCGCATGCCCATACAAGAAGAGTAATTGATGCCATAGTTTCCAGTAAAAGAAATTTCCCTGGCATAGAAATTATTGCTGGAAATGTAGGAACTGCTGACGGTGCCGAGGCTCTGATAAAGGCGGGTGCAGATGCCGTTAAGGTTGGCGTAGGGCCAGGGTCGATCTGCACTACCAGGGTTATTGCTGGCATTGGCGTGCCCCAGATATCGGCAATAAGAAATGTGGCGGAGGTGACACGGAAAAATGGCATTCCCTTGATAGCAGATGGAGGAATCAAATACTCTGGAGATATTCCTAAGGCAATTGGGGCTGGGGCAGATTCTGTGATGATTGGAAACCTGTTTGCCGGTACGGACGAAGCACCTGGTGAGGTGGTCCTCTTTCAGGGAAGGACATACAAGGTTTACCGTGGGATGGGTTCATTAGAAGCGATGAAAAAGGGAAGTCGTGATCGTTATGCACAGGATGAGATGATTGAAGCGAAGCTCGTCCCTGAGGGCATTGAAGGCAGAATTCCGTATAGAGGATCACTTGGTGGAGTGATCTTTCAACTTGTTGGTGGATTGAAAGCGGGAATGGGATATACAGGTTGCCGTACTATCCCCGGGCTCAAGGAAAATGCTAATTTTATAAGAGTGACACATGCAGGCCTTCGTGAAAGCCATGTTCACGATGTTATTATAACAAAGGAAGCTCCCAATTATAGGATTGAATAGCTCTTAATTTATTTTGAGCACAAATTTCCCATTGCCAGACGTTAGATTTTGACCAAACCCATATTATCTTAATGTTCTTATATGAGAGAAAAGGTATTAGTACTGGATTTTGGATCTCAGTATACACAGCTTATAGCAAGAAGAATTCGAGAGCTAGGTGTTTTTTCAGAGATCAGACCTTTCAATATTTCAACAGACGAAATTGTTGAAATTCAACCCAAGGCGGTGATTCTTTCTGGTGGTCCTGCAAGCGTGTGGGATGATTGTTCTCCTTCTTTAAGTCATATGATATTTGAATTAGGTATCCCAATACTGGGTATATGTTACGGGATGCAACTAATAGTACACCAGCTGGGAGGGAAAGTTGAGCGCTCCAAGAGAAGAGAATTTGGACCGTCTGAAGTTGAGATAACCGATGATGCGGACATTTTCTCGGGTATTCCCCAAAAAATCTCTGTTTGGATGTCTCACAGCGACCGAGTGCTCGAGTTGCCCGCCGGGTTTTCCGCTATTGCATCGAGCGTCAATACCCCGATTGCTGCAATAAAAAGTGATAGAGATAAGATCTTCGGCATTCAATTCCATGCAGAAGTGGTGCACACGGCATATGGAAAAGAGATTCTATCAAATTTTATATTTAAGATCGCGAGGTGCGAAGGCGATTGGACTCCCAGATCATTTGCCGAAGACGCGATAAAAGAAATCAGAGAAAAGGTCGGAGATTCCAACGTAGTATGTGCAATTTCTGGTGGAGTCGATTCGTCTGTTACAGCTTTGATTTTGCAACGTGCCGTATGGGACAGACTTTACTGTTTCTTTGTCGATACGGGACTCTTGAGACTCGATGAAGTATCGGAGGTTTTGGATGTCTACAGAAAGATGGGGCTTAATGTATTTCATGTAAATGCGAAAGATAGATTCTTACGAAATCTTCGGGGTGTAGAGGATCCGGAGGAAAAGAGGAAAATAATCGGTGAAGAGTTTATAAGGGTCTTTGACGAGGAAGCATCTAAGATTAATAACGCCGAATTTCTTGCTCAGGGGACCCTTTATCCTGATGTCATAGAAAGTATCAGCGTTAAGGGACCATCGTCGACGATTAAGTCACATCATAATGTGGGGGGTCTTCCTAAAAATATGAAGCTGAAGCTGGTTGAGCCATTGAGAGAGCTGTTTAAGGATGAGGTAAGAGAGGTAGGTCGTGAGCTTGGAATCCATCCAGACATTCTCAAACGTCACCCATTCCCTGGTCCTGGTCTGGCAATTAGAATCATCGGTGAAGTGGACGAGGATAAATTAAGAGGTCTTAGACAGTCCGATGCGATATTCATTGAGGAGATAAAGAAAGCGGGAATATATGATGATATTTGGCAGGCTTTTTGTGTTTTTCTGCCGATTAAAACAGTGGGAGTTATGGGCGATGAAAGAACGTATGAGAATGTAATTGCCCTGAGGGCTGTTACAAGCGTAGACGGGATGACTGCTGATTGGGCTCGCATACCTTATGAGGTTTTGGAAACCATATCAGTACGTATCATAAACGAAGTTAAAGGTGTAAACCGTGTGGTATATGATGTTTCAACCAAACCTCCGAGCACCATAGAGTGGGAGTAACGAGATGAATTCGCTAAAGGCTGGGTTTTTTGAAAATTCCAAACTCACCAAAAATGCTAATTAGTTCCCATCCTAGTTCACCTTGCTTGTTCAGATTGTGTTCAAGACCTTTTCCTATTCTCGACCGCCGTGATGAAGCGGCCTGCTTTGAAACGGCTATGTCATGATCTTCATGTTCTGAAAACAATTCATCTACCGAGATTATTTTGTACTCCCAATTCATGACGATTCTTCCTCATTATCATTCGATTCAACTTCTAATTCGCCCGTGGGTTCATCATCTATAATCAAGGGACAGCTTTCATCTACCATATCTGGAAGATTTTTCAGGTACTGTTCGTACTCATTTTTCGTGATTTTCCCTTCACGCAGATATCTTTCGATAATTCTCACGTCATATACGAAATCAGGTTTACTAGCCATACTTTACCTCCATGAAATTTATGATACCAAGATGAGTTCTTATGTTCAATCATTTTCGGACTGTGATCAGCGATGATTCTAATGTATTTGATAATTTTTTCCATTCTATATGTTTAAATCCAGCTTTTTCCAGCCACGTAGAGACTTCCTTAAATGAATAGTCTCTACCATTCGTTGCTAGTAGCATTGTAATAGAAAAGATAGCTCCCACAGCGGGGCTGGTTAGATCTTCATTCAAAATATGATCTTTTATTACTAGCAGTCCTCCAGTGTTTAATGCTCTATAAATATTTTTCATCAGATCTTGATTCGTGGTCTCGTCTTCGCTGTGAATGATATTTGAAAGAAATGCCACATCAAAACCTTCGGGTATTTTATTTTTCCTATAATCTCCTTCGAATAAGGTAATTTGACCTATCTTATGTTCCTCTTCTAGGACTTTCCTTGTTATGCGCAGGGTTCCCGGCAGGTCGAATATTGTAATCGCGAGTTGTGGATATCTCTTCATAAATTCAATTGGATAGGTCCCCGGTCCTGAACCTATATCGATCAACGAATTTGCCCATGTAAGATCTAATAGGTGACTTACGACTTCGGCGTCTCCTCTAGCCTTTACGAGTGAGTGCATAGCCAAAATAAATTTTTCCGTTTCATCTTCTGTATTTTGAAACATATCAGGTTTTCTGCTAGGCATTCCCGTTCTTACTGACTCTTCTAGCTTGCCCCACATATCCCATAAATTGTGTTCGAACATAATCATCCCACCAAAGTATTTGGGGGAGATCTTAACTAAATAGGTGCGTGAGATTGCCGTATTGAAATATTTTCCAGATACCTTTGATAGTAGTCGCATCGCTACTAAGGCATTTAAAAATAGTTCTGTTGCCCTTGGGCTACTATTAATACATGAAGCTACTTCTTCCGAGGTGCTTCCCCGGACTTCAATTTTTTCAAATATTCCTATTCTTACAGCAACCTGAATAATTCTAGATAAAATAAATCCGCTACTTAAACGATTGAGTTCGGAGAATTCCATTTTTATCTTTGAGTGCTTTAGGTCACATATTCAAGGTAGTTTAGCCGGCCTGTTTGCTACTGAACCATTCCCATGTCTTTGAAAGGCCGTCTTCTAAGTTCACGTGCGGAGACCATCCCAGGCGTTCCTCTGCTCGCTTTATTTCGAGGGCAATTCTATCTACTTCTCCGCTGCGGCGTGGGCTATATACAACTTGCACATCCCTATTTGTGACTCTTTTCAATTTACTTACGATATCAATTACAGATGTTTCAATCGCCGTTCCGATGTTGAGTATAACATCTTTAGCATTTAGGCTTAAAATATTTGCCCTGGCAACATCCTCTACATAAATATAGTCCCTTGTTTGCTTTCCGTCTCCAAAAATTTCGCATGGATTGCCGTATTTAATTCGATCACAGAAAATAGCCACAACTCCTGCTTCACCATGTGGATTTTGCCTAGGGCCGTATACGTTAGAATACCTCAAAACGACGTGAGAAAGGCCGTGAACTGCTTTATAGTAATTTAGATATTGTTCGACCGCATGTTTTGAAATTCCATATGGAGAAATAGGTGCTGGAAGCGTGTCTTCTATGCAGGGGATGACTTCAGGCTCTCCGTAGATGGCTCCACCAGTCGATGCAAAGATGAATTTCTTTATTTCGTGTTGTATCGATAGCTCTAATAAATTTATGGTGCCGAGTATATTCACTTGCGCATCGAATATAGGATCTTCCACAGAGTTCCTGACATTCATTTGAGCGGCATGATGATTAACTACTTCTGGTTTAAAATCCTCAAATACTTTCTTGAGCCGGTCTCGATCCTTAATATCGGCCTTAACAAAGTTTGCATCTTTTGGTATGTTTTGAATGTTGCCAGTGGAGAGGTCATCTATGATAAAAATTTCGTTTCCGTCGGCAATTAGAGCCTCTCCTACCCAGGAACCGATAAAACCTGCACCACCTGTTAAGAGCACTTTCATTTAAATTGTCTATTAGGACCTGAGTCAGCGTACACGCATAATTGATTTTGGTTCTCGTCGGCCAAGAGAAGAAAAAAGCATTCTGTATATTTTAAACCCGTGTTATAAAAAACTCTGCAAGTTAAGATTAAAATGAGATCTATATTTATCCTTGTTTAATGGCAATGAATCGATTTCTATTTGGCTGCACCTATGACTTGGGCCTTACATGAATCACAATCACAACCTACCATCCATCCAAATATTCTTGATTCCTTTTTGCAATTCGGACAACTTATATTAATCAAATGACCTTCCCTTGCCCTGGATTCAGAGAGGATGCTCCATTCTCTTACAGGGGCGTCAGGACAGTCCCAACAAATTCTCTTAAATGTCATTACCAGCCCTCCTCGATCTTTTTAAATGACTTAATATTAATACAATAAATCATCGTATTGTCAATCGATCGTTTTTACGGAGATAAATTTATGAGTAGGTAATATTAGTTTTCTAACTGCCAAAAATCGTTGAAACTATTCTGTGATAATAAATTCTGCAACTTAATTGATTTTTAGATCGTAAATACAACTTTCTGACAACTTTTGTCAAAAGCTATCTCAAAGCTGCCAAAAATTGGTAAAATCGATCTTTCGCAAACATATATAACCAGTAATTTCAGTGAGTTATAAAAATAGGATCACTTGGCACATTCATTGCCGTTTATAGGTGTAATAAGGTATTAACGGATGTCTCGCGAAAGAGAAAAATGGCATCGATCTGTATCTTCAATAGAAGATATTTCACGTAAATTGAGCGTGAATAGACCGGACGCAACAACCGATGATATGAGTCACAGCAAATACTCTGACACTAGAGATAGGAAGTTTAGAAATGAAGATGACACAAGGATTCTCCAGACATATTTCAGGGAGGTTGGTAACGAGCCACTTTTCAATGCGGTTGAAGAAATTCGGATTTCAGTGAAGATGAAGATATATGAAAAGAAGGCTAAAGAGTTAAAGAAAATTCTTCATAAATCAATATCTGATTTTGAAGATAGACGTGCTTGTAGAGTTACCGTGCCGTTAAGAAAGAACAAACAAATCTCCGAGGTCGATGGTAAAAGGGAGAAAAGTTCAAACTGTTTAAAAAGGATACAAAGGCTTTCATCATTGATGATAGCTTGTTCAAAAAAAGCAAATGACTTCAACCATAGATTCATTAAAGCCAATCTGAGGCTGGTCGTGAGCATGGCAATAAGGTTCGTAGGCAGAGGACTTCCGCTAGCAGACCTCATACAGGAGGGTAATCTTGGCTTAATTAGGGCAGTCAAAATGTATGATGCATCAAAGGGATTCAGATTCTCGACCTATGCGTCTTGGTGGATCTTCCAAAGTATCTCTAGAGCGTTGCTTGATCAGACTAGAATTGTAAGAGTACCGGTCCGCGTACTGGAGAGGGCTAATAAAATTAAGAAGTCAATGATCAAGCTTAGGAAAGAAAAAGGTGAACGGCCAGCAATTGAAGATATTGCAAAAGAAACCGGAATTAGTATCAGTAGGTTAAAAAAAATATCCAAATTGACTCAAACGAGTGTTGTTTCAATCGATACTTCAGCTTCAACTCTCGAAGATAGTAATAGTTCGAAAAAGTTTTACATGACTGACGATCGACCAAGGATCGACGTAATAATGGAAAAAAGTATTTTGAAATCAAAAATATTGGAAGCCCTGTCAAAACTTGAAACGAGGGAACAAGAGGTCCTAAGAATGAGATTTGGAATTGGTTATGAAGAAGGTTTCACGCTAGATGAAATCGGAGAATATTTTGGTTTAACCAGAGAGAGCATCAGACAAATTGAGAGACGTTCCATGAAGAAAATGAGGCAGGGTGAAATAGGGATACTGCTCAAGGATTTTGTATAATTTGAATCACTATTCTGCCAGGTCATTCAGGCAAAACCATCCGGCGTTTTTTCTAAGATCATAAGTAAGATTCGATAAATTTTTGTTAGAACTGTTGACCATCTAATCAGGTAATTCCCTGCCGAACCATTTGAGAGAGGCTTGAAAAGTCTCGAAGCAATCCCCTCCAGCATCGGCAGAGCGTGTCGCTCCAGTTGCGGCTAAA
Organism: Thermodesulfobacteriota bacterium; assembly: GCA_049682815.1. Classification (GTDB taxonomy): domain Bacteria; phylum Desulfobacterota_D; class UBA1144; order Nemesobacterales; family CSP1-2; genus DASWID01. Next base: position 67,917 of record JBAUII010000124.1, read on the forward strand.
CACTTTTTAACGTCATTGCGAGAAACGTCTTATTTCGAAGCAATCTCCTTCCGATTGGCAGAGCATTGTTGGTAAATTGTATGTTCCAGAATGTAGGAATGTAGGGAACGCATATCCTTCGGCCAGGCTCAGGACAGGTATGCCTTCCGTACTATTGCATTTGGGTAGCCGATTGCTTCGCCAGCCGTTCGCTGCGCTCCGGCTTAGGCTCGCAATGACAATTCGGGTGCGAGTCTGATAGTCGGTCACATCTGAGACCTTCAGTATCTATTATGATACTATGTTAGCTTCCCGAACGAAGTTTCGTTTTTCTAAATCCAGGGTTGGAAAATCCCGGCTATCGCTTGCCCTAACAAAGGATAGGCGGGACATTCCTGTCCCGTTTAATAAAAATAATTTTCCAAATCTGTTACCTCTCTGAATCTGGCAGAGTTGTAATCGGTACAAGATTTGCAAATGTTGCCCATCTAATTGAAATTATACAACCAAATGCAAACTGTTGGTTGGCAAGAAAGGAGCCATAATGCCAAATGTTTAGTACATTTTAGATTATGGTCAAGAATGCAAGGGCAAACGTTTTCTATTTGGTATGGTTAACTCCTGCCGACTTTCAATCGGTGGTAGCACCTGGGATATTTCAATCATTACTCATTGTGTTTAAAATTTATTTAAGATCTGTGAGGGTTAGAATGGTTGCTGAACAATCCGAGACTTAAGAAAATATAAAGGTCGAAATCCTATTCCGGAGGGCTGAAATCTAATGGACAGAATAAGAGCCGCAGCTTTAATCGCTGCCAGAGATTGTATGGCAATAAAACAAGATGAGAAAGTACTCATCATAACCGACGAACCTTTGAGAAAGATAGGCTATGCGCTCTGGGAAGCCTCCAAAAAACTAGCTGCAGAATCCATAATCACTGAGATAATACCAAGGCGATCTAATGGTGAAGAGCCGCCGTCGGCTGTAGCAGAACTGATGAAAATCGTAGATGTCGTTCTGATACCCACTTCAATGTCACTCAGTCACACTGACGCTAGGCGCGACGCAAGTGGTAAAGGTGTGAGGATTGCGACGCTTCCAGGGATCACCGAAGAAACTATGATTAGGACCCTTAGTGCGGACTATTATAAGATCGCTGAGAGAAGCAGAAAGATTGCCCATATTTTACATGAGGGCAGTATCGTTAGGATAACATCAAACCGCGGCACTGATGTTGCGTTGTCAATTGATGGTAGGGTCGGACTTGCCGATACTGGACTTAACCACAATCCGGGTGATTTTAGCAATCTACCCGCTGGCGAGGGTTACATATCTCCAGTAGAAGGTAAGTCTGTTGGCGTAATTGTTTTTGACGGGTCTATGGCAGGAGTTGGAAAACTCCGAGACGAAATAATTAAGGTCGAAGTAATCGATGGATTTGCTTCCCGAATAGACGGGGCGGCCGGCGCTAAAAAACTTTTATCGATAATGAAGCCATTAGGTAAGCTAGCGTTTAATTTAGCTGAGCTCGGAATAGGGACTAACGACAAGGCACGAATAACAGGTAGTGTACTCGAGGATGAAAAGGCCATTGGTACTGTACATATAGCTTTTGGCGATAATAAAAGCATGGGAGGGTTTGTAAAGGTTGCGAGCCATTTAGACGGCGTCATAATGAATCCATCTGTGTATGTGGACGATGAACTAATATTGGACGAGGGAAGGTTCGTCAGACTCTAAGGGATTATCTATTGAGAATGTACTGCTTGCCCATTGCCAAGCCTGGTTAAGAGCTAATTTCCTAAACAAGAGAGATTAGGGGTCCGCCTTGAACCGTACACGTTAGGTGCTTGGCTAATGGCTGTCCCCAATATCCATTTTTTTACATAGAATCTATCGTGACTCTCACAGATATTGGCCGGTTCCCAATTTCTCAATTCTGTAATCTAATAAAGGATTAAATCCAATGTGTGACCTAAAGCTCATACCGCAATTGTTGAAGAACTAGAGTGTCTCCACGAAGAGAAAGATGACAAGAAAGGAGATGCTCCTGAAAAGCAAACTAATAAATGTATTCAAATTCCGACCGGAAGAACAAAAATAAGTTAAAACGCTTGTCGATAGTTGGCTTAACCCGTTGTTTTGTTAGGTGCATCTCGATAAAGATTAGCACCATAAATATCCGTAAAGGGTTGCATTCCCTTTAAGTTGTTTATAGATAGAGATTTGAAAATCTTCCTGAAATTTCATTTGTACGCTTTGAACTCCTCCTTTTTAAAGGAGGATTAAGGAGGATTTTAGCGTCATTGCGAGGAGTTTTACCCCGAAGCAATCTTCAATTTAACGCTCTCTTTCCATTCGCTCCCTCTTGCGATCCTGAATCGTATATCTTGAATCCTGCATCATGTATTCTGCATCCTAACCCGTTCACACTGAGCTTGTCGAAGTGTGGATAATTCATGATAAGTGTCAAAATCTCTTTTCTGGCTATTTTCGTAGCCCAGGAAGGGATTCTCATTGCAGCCTTTCGCCGTTCTTTTGTTGTGTCAATATGTATAGCTCTCGTGAGAACCGTCGGAGGGTCAGCCCCAAATTGAGCACTAGCGGAGGACTTTAGTCCTCCACTCTTCTTCTGATTGATAATGAAATAGAGAAACGCGACAAGTAAGCGGAACTTCTTGCTGGGAAAACTGCCAAAGGCGATTTAGAAGAATGGAGGGGAGGAAGGACAAACATATAAATAACTCATTTATTCATGCCGCATATTATAATCAGCCCTAAAGCCATGTTTGGTGTTCATCAAAGGCATAATGTATTATTAGATAACTTGATGAAAGCATTGATAATTTAAGCGTCTTGGGCTTGTTATGCAGCTACATGCCGAGATTTCAATCGGTGATAAGGTCAGGGTTGGGGATAAAATAGGCGATATCATAAAAATCGACCATAGAGGAAACGCTTCAATTTTTAAAGTCGCATTTGAAGAAGGACCAGCAAAGGATTTTGTTTCTCCACCTACCAACATTCTAAAGGGTAACGTCCCCTTTGCTTCTTTTATGATCATTTAAAACAGCGGGAGAGGAGAACAAAAAACAACGATAACTCATTTATTCATGCCTGGCCCCAGATATTGCGCGTCCTCGATCAGAATAAGCCAGCCCGCAAACGGCTTGGGGGCCTCATTGCCAAAAGCGCCTTAGATTTTTCATAAGTTATATTATAAAATGGCAAGATTCCGGCTGTTGCCGTGGTGGGGTGCCAACAGATCAGGCTGACCTCGCGCTCTCATGTTCGATATTCAGAAAGTAGCGCGTATGTCTCAGCTGGCCGGTTTTCTTAAGAGCCTGTTTTTCGACCAGGTCCGTCAAGTCTCTGGTGGCTGTCGCGCGCGACGTATCTGCTATGCTGATATAATTCTCAGCGCTTAAGCCGCCTTTAAATCCGTCAACACCTTCCCTGAACATGCGCGCGATAACTTTTTCCTGTCTTTCGTTGAGCTTTCCTCTCAGGCGGTCATAGAATTTGGTTTTCTCTATCAGGAAATTGATTAGGCTCTGCGTGTAGCGTTGGGCGTCGAGAATCGTTTTGGCAAAATAAATCAGCCAGTCGGTTATCTCCAGGTCTTTATTGTTCAGCTCAAGCGCTCTGTAATAGTCCTTCCTGTGTCTTTCGATCATGAAAGATAATGAAATCAGCGTCGGATGTCCTAGGCTAATGGACAGCGATTTTTCTGCAATGGCGCGCCCTATCCTGCCGTTCCCATCTTCAAAAGGATGGATGGAGACAAAATATAAATGAGCGATCCCGGCATGGGTCAACGCGCCTGTGGTTCGTTTTTGATTGAACCATTTTATAAATTGATCCATCTCTGCCTTCATACGGGCTGAAGGCGGCGCTTCAAAATGGATTTTCGGCTCGTGATATTGGCCGGATATCACACGCATCGGGTCTTGATGCGTTCTGTACCGCCCGATATCCTTTAAATCGGTCCGGCCGGCCATCAGCATGTGATGCCATGAAAAGAGCATTTTCTGAGACAGGGGCGCATCATAGGTTTTGTAGAGATCGACCATCATTTCCGCGATGCCTTTTTCTTCCGGCGGAATATTCCGCTTTAATGTACTAAGGCCGAAATTCCGGGCAATGGATGATTGAACAGAATCCCTGTCCAGGATTTCGCCTTCGATGGCAGAGGTTTTGACCGCCTCGTCGGTGATGATCTCGATGGTGAGGGCGTTTTTATCATCATCGGAAAAATGCTTGAGCGCACCGATCATGATCCCTGTTTGACGGAGGAATTGTGCTTCCAGTTCAGATAAGCCGTCCTCTCTGAAGCTGAAATCAGCCCAGCTTTTCTGCTGCCAGTTCCATGTCATGAGCCATTTACCTCGTTGCTATAGCTCATTATAACACATAAAATTGAGTTATAGAAGTCTGTTCTATAACTCACATAGGAAACCTGAAAAAGCCAAAAGCCGTTTTATCTACATGAAAAGACTCACATTTCCAGAACGAAGTGCTTTGGGGCTGGTTTCCTTCGATCTAAAGCGATGGACCGCGTCTTGATGGGCTGAGCAAAAAGCCGTGTGTGCCGTGAGTTATAGGAGGCCGTTCTATAGCTCATAATTAAAGGGGTGCATGACCTTTAATTAGAGATAATTCATTCATTTATTCATGACCCCTGTTTTTTCCTATACATCTCTCATAGTAGACGAGGAATTTTCTATATGAAGCGAATGCTTTAAGATCATAATTCTAGCCAGTCCCTCCCTCTGACTAAAAAGGACTCGTAGTGACGAAGATTCTCTATATAGAGATAATCAGTCTTAAAGCCATGTTTGGTGTTCATCAAAGGCATAATGTATTATTAGATAACTTGATGAAAGCATTGATAATTTAAGCGTTTAGGGTCGTAATGCAGCTACATAACGACTTTACAATCGGTGATAAGGTCAGGGTTGGGGATAAAATAGGCGATGTCATAAAAATCGACCATCGAGGCAACGCTACAATTTTTAAAGTCGCATTTGAGGAAGGACCAGCTAAGGATTTTGTTTCTCCACCAATCAAGATTCTAAAGGGTAACGTCCCCTTTGCTTCATTTAGAGGAGGTTACTCATTAGGGAAGTTGCAAAGATAGTTCGAAAAACCGCGTGGACGAGGAACTGAGAGAAACCTAACTCATTAATTCACCTCGGCTGTGGGGTTTCATCCCAGTCCAACGGATTACGAGGAGTCGCCTCTCATCGGGCTGTTGCCCAAATCCTCCGGTAATAAAAAACGACGACACAAAAAAGCTCAGAAGTGCTATAATGGAAAGAAAAGGGGACACCTTTTGTTGCCTTTACTTCGTCTAACATGATTTTATTGAAAAGGATCTGTATAATTGATATTTAGGTCGCAGATAAATTAACTATACCGTGATCATGTGAGGGCATGATGGAACAGAAAGACTTTTCAGATCGAGTGTGGTGCACTCTCCTCTGGGAGTTCGTGCAGTTCCTTAAGGAGCAGCTTGACGATACCGCCGCATTAGAACGGCAGATCGCCGCGGCACAGGAACTTGGCGTCTTTCCTAAGGGACCTCGCGAGATACCGACGGTAGATACGGCACTTACTAGTGGTATTTCTGCCGTAACACCCACTCTCTTCCTCAAATTCTTGCGGGCTAATACAGAGCTCCTTGACGGTGAAGGTACTGTCGAATGGGTTCGTTCTCGCCAGCATCGGTATCCTGACGATCAACTTCGGCGCCTCGTCAAAACCGAGGAGGAGTGACGTCATCGCGTCCAAATAAAGGGGACGCATGTACTAGCTCACTAATTTGGTAACTTTTTGTAGTTTATCAAATGGTGTTTCATAATTTAATTCTCCATGCCTCCGAAGATGATTATATACAAAAAGAAAATTGCCTAAATTCAATATTACATCTTCTCCAGATTCAAATTTATTTGGGTAAAAGAATTCCTTTTTCACTATCTTGAAAAATGCTTCTATCTTCCCATTTGTTTGCGGCCTGTTCGTTCTTGTATAAGTATCATTAAAGGGGACGCAACCCTCTAATTCAATGACGTGTTTAGAATATCTGTACTGCGAGGAATTCCACGCCATAGACGCGACCCCCGCTTTTTTAATTCATGTATGAATGTATACTTGATAACCAATTCATTTTAAAGGAGGTAAAGAGCATGAACAAGGTATTTCTTTTGTTATTTGTGTCGCTTTTATTCGCAATGATTGGTTCTGTTTCTTGCAACGATAGCGAAGTTCAGGGTGGCGCGCCGCCGGCTCCGGTGCCACAGACGGGTCAGACGATGTGTTGGGATTCTGGTGGTAACCCGATAAATTGTGCCGGTACGGGGCAGGATGGTGAAGTGCAGGCTGGAGTTCCGCTACCGAGTCCGCGGTTCATTGACTTAGGAGACGGGACAATCATGGACGAACTGACGGGATTGATCTGGCTAAAGGACGCGAACTGTCCTGACGGAGTCAGGGATTGGGACGAAGCTTTCGCCGATGTGGCTGAGCTTAACAGTTCTCAACAGATGAATGGGAACGACTGTGATGCGTACACCGCTAATTTCAACGACTGGCGCTTGCCGAACGTGCTGGAACTTCTGAGTTTGATCAACTTTGAATTTTTTAACCCCGCCCTTTCGAACGCGGCGGGCACGGCCCAATGGACAGACGGTGATGCATTCACGGACGTACAGTCATCCGGCTACTGGACGTCCACTACGGGCGCTGGCGACCCGAACATCGCGGGCTTCGTCGATTTCATGAGTGGCGGCGTGTCCGGTCTCGATAAGGGTGGCAGCTTCTTCGTGGCTGCGGTTCGTGATGGCTCGTGATTTTGAACATCTGTTTATTCGAATATGGGGAAATCGCGGGGTCAGGCATGAATAAATGAGTTATTTTTGTTTTTTTTCCTCTTCCACGCGGTTTTGCGAGTTATCTATACCACCTCCCCCATTATGAACTTCATCTTTCTTGTCCTTTGCCTTCTTTTCGTCAAAGTATCCTAGTTCTTCGAGAATTGCTGCTGTTAGCACCGAGCCACGCATGGGATTCTACTTTTTATCACATTACAGAGTTGACTATTTCGGAACTGGGAGAAGTCTGGGGATTTCCGGCAGGTTATTGGGCTTGCCCACCCTTGGATTGTCTAAAGGGGACGTTTAAGCTATCTTGTGTCGGTCCAAAAGATGATTAGAGGAATGATCCGACAAAATTAAGATATTTTAGGATCAAATTGGTACAAGGTTCAGGGTTGACGGTAGCTAGTTCTTTTATTGATGCCGGAGGTGTCTTAAACGTCTGGCAATTGTTATAATAATTGGTGATTGGTTGTTAATTAACCCTCAGATGCTATGATAGTAGGATGAAGAAAGGTTGGAGAGAGCGCATAATAAGCACGCCTGATGTGCTACGGGGTAAGCCGAGGATTCAGGGGACTAGAATTCCAGTTAGCCTTATACTCGGGTATTTGGCGTCAGGTAAGACTGCCCAAGAAATTATAAAGGAGTATCCAGATCTAACAGAGGAACATATTTCTGCTTGTTTGGATTATGCCCGCGAGTTATCGGAATTTGAGGCCGCTGTTTGAGCAAGTTGAGATTCTTTGCAGACCACTGCGTTTCGAACCTGGTAGTCCGGGAACTTAGAAACGCAGGACATGAAGTTTTTCAGCTAAAGGATCACATTCCCACGGATTCATCGGACACAGATGTGATTTCAAAAGCACAGGAGATCGACTCCACTCTGGTCTCTTTAAATGGAGATTTTAGTGACATAGTTAATTACCCTCCGGCCAAATTTAAGGGAATCATAGCTCTTCAGGTGAAGAACCACCCAGAGGTTATTCCACAACTCATGGCGAGGTTAAAAGATTACTTAATTGCGCACCCCGATGCGAATCATTACAAAGGGAAATTACTTTTGGTTGAAGTCCATAGAATAAGGGTCAGGGAATAAACGACAGCCTCCCAACTTTAGAAGTAGATGAGAACGGAGTATTTTATAGGGGCAATCCTTTAAGGGTATTAATGGTGCTAAGCTCTATGGTTTCTTCGCTTTTGAAGGGTTGCGTCCCGTTTGATTTTCAAGATATTCTTTTAGGTATTTTCTCTTATTCTTGGGAAGGAAGTGATTGCTAAGAATTCGCTGATTTCCTTTGATAATCATGGACACTATCACAGAATGTACAACACTCGGGGCCAGACATGCAAATTGACTTTTCCAGGCAACCGAGTAATCAAGCAAGGTGCCGTTTCCGTTTCATAGGGCCGAAGCGTATCTCCACCCGTTTATTCAGGGCAGCAGCGACGCGTCTCACCATGCCCAGTGAATGCCCTTCATAGTCAGCGTCTTCAAGCCGACAGATTACGGAGGCGGTAGTTCCTACAAGTTTCGCTAGTTCCCGCTGGGTGAGGCCAGCCTTTGTCCGGAGTTCGTAAATCTTCCGTGCGATCTCAGCGTTAGCACGTTCCTCCTCCAGTAGGGCCAATCTTTCAGGCTTGCCCTCAAAGTATCGGCGGTGGAGAATTTCAACGGCGTCAGTCGTTTGCTTCTTTTTCTTTCGCATATTCAAAATCCCTCCAATGTATGACGTTTTGGATCGCGTTCAAATTTCTTTTTCCGCTCGAGAGCCTTCCTGATTTCTATCGGCGGAAGACCTTGTGAGACCACCGCGGCTGTCATGCCATGAAAAAAATATAGCATCCTGTAGTTGACGCCCCGGTAGCCTACGCGAAGCTCATAGATGCCGTCACGTAAATAGTCAGCTTCAGGTCGTCGAAGCTCGTGCCCTTGCTCCTTGAGGCGCTCAATTCTTACAAGGCACTTGGCTTTAACCTTGTCGGGAAGAGCATCAAGCCAGTCAAGGACCGGGACTGCTCCATCTGCTTCACAATAGAATACTACCCTCGCTTTAGGCAATTTTTATCTCTAAATTATTCGCAATGTTGCGAACAATGTCAATACGGCACCTTTCCCGAGAACAAAGCTAGGAGCCAGGCATGAAAAAATGAGTTATTTTGGTCTTCGTTCTCTGCCGATTTTTGGATTGTTGTATAAAGAAGCTATCTTGAGAAGATTTAGAACTGAAAGATTTCTCTTTTCAATCGAAATGACAAATCGGAGAGACCGCCACACGGCTGGGCCCCTCGCGATGACTAGCCTTGCACCCTTCGACTTTGTCCTTCGATCCAGGGCAGGCTCAGGGTGAACGGCTTGGGGCAACGCTGTCCGAAATCCTCCCTAACCCTCCTTTACGTAAAGGAGGGGACATTAGGTCCTCCCATTTATCAAAGGGAGAGAAAGATGGATTCCCGATAACAGTCCTCGGGAATGACTTTTGGCGGAGAATTGCGGCTAGTAACACTGTGTCACACATGGTAGTTTGTTCTTAAAATTATATTATAGACTTGATCATCAATGCCCAAAGAGTATAAATATATGAGTAAACTCTCGATCTTCTAATTAATTTTGGGTTTGCTCCATGGTAAATTTATGATGATGGAAGTGGCTGTTAAGAGGATTATTTTTCTCAACCCTCCTGGAATTATAGAAGGAATATTAATTTCTATTATATTTGTTATAGTGGCTTATGCTACTCTCGAAAGCATACAACGCTTAGATTCTATAAAGAAAAAGATTATCATTGCTCTTCTGTACTTAGCTTCGTTTTCACTGATTCTGTTAATGCTGTTGAATCCTGCTTTGAAAGTTGAAAATTACATGGAAGAAAAGCCGACGCTGGCAGTTCTTATTGATAACTCATGGAGTATGAACCTCCCCTTTGGTGCTGATGGTGTCTCGAGAATTCAAAAAGTGAGGGATTATATCAGTAATAACAAGGCTTTTATCTCTGATATTGAAAAGAAATTCTTCGTCAAGTATTACACATTCGATAATTCACTTGACGCCTCGTCGTTGGATTACGTTAATAGTACAGAGCCAGATGGAGCGGCTACGAATATAGTTAATTCCCTAGAGGAACTGGTTGCAGACCAGGCTCCGAATAAAGTCGATTCTGTTATAATTTTCTCTGACGGAGCCGAAAATGAGGGATTAGAAGGAATTCCTGAGAGTTTTGCTCGGGACATCGATTTTAGGATAAACACTGTTTTTGCTTCGGACGATAGTAATTTGCCTGACCTCTGGATAGACAATATCAAATCAACAGATGTCGCGTTTATAAGATATCCCATTCACATAGGAGTGACCGTTAAATCAATCGGCTTTGGAGACACGCCTATTCCTCTAACACTAAAGGAAGGAGAACGTGTAATTTCAATAAAAGATATTTTGATTGATAGTCGTTCTGGTCAGGGTGTTGTAGATTTTTTAGTTACGCCAAATTCTCTCGGTAGAAAAGTATACACGGTGAGTATGCCTAGGATTGAGGGAGATTTTATTCAACAAAACAATCAATTATCATTTGTATGTGATGTTATTATCGATAAGATTCGCGTACTCCATATTTCTGGAGGCCCATCGTGGGATGTAAGGTTTTTACGTAAGGCATTAAAGAGAAACCCAAATATCGATTTGGTCTCTTTCTTTATATTGAGAGAAGCTACAGATTTGGTCTTTGCGCCTCAGGATGATCTAAGTTTAATTCCATTTCCCGCAACTGAGATATTTGGGAAAGAGCTCGGTTCATTTGACGTTGTCATATTTCAGAACTTTGACTTCCGACCATACGGCATCTTTGATAGTCAGCTAGAGAATTTAAAGAATTTTGTTGTTCGAGACGGGGGAGGCTTTCTCGTTATAGGAGGTGGCAAGTCATTTAACAGTATAGATTATGAAAGCTCGGCGATTGCCGATATTCTGCCAGTCAAGTTAGGTTACTCTTCCGGTGGAGATAACAGTTCATTCGATGACAGAGAGTTTCTAACTGCTTTAACGGAAGTAGGCATCAGACATCCGATCTTAAGAATAATCACCAATGAATATGATAATGAAAAAAATTGGATGCAATTGCCCGGACTGGAAGGTTTGAGTAGCGTAAGGGAACTAAAATCGCGGGCCATACCTCTTTTAACAACGCAGGGAGGAGATCCTCTTTTGGTCATAGACCAATTAGGTGCAGGCAAGGTTGCGACATTCCTTTCTGATTCTTCATGGAAATGGGGTTTCATGGGCGCAGGCGAAGGAAATATATCCGCTTACTATGAAAGGTTCTGGAATAGGTTGCTCCTGTGGCTTATAGATGATCCACAACTTAGAGAAATTAGATTAAAAACCGATAAGTCGTCTTATACGGTCGGAGAAACACCAAAGATAGATGTTTTGAAAACTAACGACCGACAAGAAGATGAGACGATCGAGGCCACGATGGTAACACCTGACGGTAGAGACGTAAGACTGGATGTCAAAAGTGTGTCGAGTGATACATCAAATTCCCGACCTCATATTGAAGAAAACGGGATTTATACAATAAAGGCGCGAATCGAGCGAAAAGATAACTCTGTTGAGAAGGACATCACCGCCGAGACAGTTTTCCTCGTTGAGCCACCTAAAAATGAAATCAAAGGACCCACGACTAACGAAACTCTACTCAAACTGCTCGCCGATAAAACGGGTGGGGAATCCATAACATTAAGAGATGGTCCAGAGAGGTTAGCGACCGAATCTACTCCGATTAAGAAGATAACAGGTTATAAGACGGAGGAGCTATGGGATAAGTACTGGGTCTTTATCTTGTTGGTCTTCCTTTTGTCTTCTGAGTGGATATTACGAAGAAAATGGGGTCTCAAATAACAGGTAAATTAAGACTTATATCCGAGATTGTTCCGCGCGGAGATAACCATAAATGCTTTTCACAGTAGATATAGGAAATACTACTATAATGTTCGGAATATTTAAGGAACGATATCTGATTAATCACTGGAGAATAGGAACTGACAAGAATAAGACGTCTGATGAATATGGGGTTCTCTTTAGAAATCTACTTGCCATTAGGGGCATTGAGGTAAATTCGATTCGCGGAGCAGTTATCTCCTGTGTCGTACCAACCCTACTGGATGTAATAGTAAAAGCATTGAAGTCATATTTTGATGTTAACCCGCTAGTTGTGGAGCCCGGAATAAAAACAGGTATGCCCATTCTTTATCATAATCCGAAGGATGTGGGTGCTGATAGAATAGTGAATGCGGTGGCTGCCTTTGATGAGTATAAGAGTAGCGTTATAGTGGTTGATTTCGGGACTGCTACGACATTTGATTGCGTGTCCGAAAAGGGCGAATATATAGGTGGAACTATTGCGACGGGGATACTTGTCTCCGCAGAGGCGCTTTTTGGATCGGCGTCAAAACTCCCAAGGGTGGAGATTGTTACACCAAAAACGGTGATAGGGAAAAACACGGTTCATTGCATGCAAGCCGGACTGGTTTTTGGATATGCCGGTCTAGTAGACGGAATTGTCGGTAGGATCAAGGATGAGATGGGTACTAGCCCAAAGGTAGTTGCAACAGGGGGGCTTGCCAGCGTAATTGCTTCTGAGAGTAAATCGTTGCAGTATATAGATGAATTTCTCTCCTTGAAAGGACTCAGATTGGTATATGAATGGAACACATAGATTCCTGATTCAAAAACATCATACTGAACATCCCCATTTCGATCTTAAGCTGGAATTTGGTGAATCGATGAAATCATGGATTCTCCCGAATAGAATTCCTTGCGAGGATAGTGTCAAGACCATAGGAATTGAAATGAAGGACCGTGCCTTTAATTCAGACGTATTTATGAGCGCAATAGATGATCAGTATGGTACTGGTGAATCGGAGATATGGGACAGTGGTCATTATGATATCATCACCATGAGCAACGAAAAAATAACGCTCGATGCAAATGGAGAACGGTTAAAAGGTCGTTTTGTGTTTATAGTTCCTAGTTGGGGAAGATGGACCGGCAAAAGATTGTGGATCATGATAAAAATATTTGACCACTAATATATTTACGGCAAAGGAGTTTTACCTTGCCACCATTTCGCCCAGATGATACCCTAATTACGAAGGGGTCTTAACAATTAAAGATGGCAAAATTCGGGGATACCTATTGTTGGCTGATTAAGAATGATCCACGCGTTTGTCCTTTCATCAAACCGGGTGAAGAGCACCTGTTGAATGATCTCGAGGCTCGAATCAGGGAAAAGTGTATAGGCTGTCAGGAACTCTGTAATGATTTGAGGTTTCTTTCAATGGAAAAGGGCTCTACGTATGAAGTACTGCCTGTTGTATTAGATGAGCTTGTAAAAAGGGAGCAGAAGATCAGGAAATTTGGGAAGTCCCTGGAAATAAAAGAAGAAATGTTCGATATTCTTGTACATCTATCGACCTCTCTGAAATTAGTGCTGGATGTGGATGAAATTCTTTATAAGGCTTTAGTGGCCTTTACCGCAGGAAGTAGCATCGGTTTTAACAGGGCGATCTCATTACTTGCAGATGATAAGAAACTTTCAGGTCATTTCGCAATTGGTCCATTAGACCGGCATGAAGCCTTATCTATTTGGCACGAAATATCAGATAAAAGACTCACTCTGGAGGAACTTCTTGTATTTTCTCCGACTGTATTCCATAAGGAAAGGGAGAAGTTTAGAGCGGTTCTGGAAGCTATGGAATTTAGCTTAGAGGAAGATCCATTCAGAAGTGTATTTCAATCAGAAAACAGTATCAGAATCTCGGGTGGAGAAAGGTTACCGGTCGTTCTTTGTGATTTTTATAAAGATACGCCTTTCTGGATTATTCCTCTTCTTTCACACCTAAGACGTCCGCTAGGTGTTGTGTTGCTCGACAACTTTCTCACGAAAAAAGAGCCGTCAGTTGAAGAAGTGAAGGCCTTAGAAATCTTTGCACTTGAGATCTCACTTGCACTAGAGCGCGGAATCACGTATGAGGAACTCGAAGGGAAGGTCGAAACTCTTGAGGAGGCAAATGTGAGGTTAAAGGAGCATCACGAACTTATCACTAAGCTGAGGGCCGAAGCACAGATTGGGGATATGGTACTCCAACTAACCCACTCATTTAAAAATCCAGTGATTGCAATTGCGGGTCTAGCCAGGATTCTAAAAAAGAAGATCCAACCAAATCAACCTATTTACCGACACGCAAGTGCTTTGCTCGAAGAAGCCGTAAAACTTGAAAAAACGCTAAGAGATTTTGTTGCTTTTACGAGAACAAAATACTTGTCAGATACATCAGAGATAGATATCAACAAGGTTGTCGGACTTCTATACCAGGAGAAAAAATCGGCTGGTATACAACCGGATATTACTTTTCATCTCGGTCTCACTGAAGATCTTCCGCCTGTTTTAGGGAACGAGTATCAGATTTATACATGTCTTGAAAACATTGTGAACAATTCCATAGAGGCGATGCCTGAAGGCGGTGCGCTTTATATCGCCACCAAAACACAGAATGGCTCAATTGCCATTGAGGTGGCTGATACAGGTCCGGGTATTCCAGAAGAAGTAATGAGAAACCTCTTCACACCCTTTTTCACAACCAAAAGTGTTGGAAGTGGGCTAGGTCTATATACATCAAAAGAGATCATAGAAAAAATGGGTGGTAAAATTTCGGTACATTGTGTGAAGGATAAGGGTTGTGCGGTAACATTAAGTCTTCCTCTGGCGGGTGAAAAAGAAGATTATGAGTAAAATCTTGGTGGTAGATGATGAACAAAACATAAGATTTGTTTTCAGAGAGGTATTGACCGAGGAAGGTTATGATGTGTTTGAGGCACAATCGGCGGAGGATACATTTGATATCCTCAACCGTGAACTAATTGACCTTGTACTTTTGGACATAAAATTAAGGTCCGAGAGCGGTCTTGATATACTCAAGAGGATAACAAAGGAGTTTCCAGGTACACCTGTGCTATTATGTTCGGCTTATGTTTCCTTTCAAAATGATAATGCCTCATGGCTTGCCGATGGTTATCTGGTGAAATCGAGTGTTCCGGAGGAGCTATTGGAGGAGGTTAACAAAGTTTTGAAATTGAGAGGGAAGGTATAATGAAGGCTGTTGTTCTCGCGGGAGGTTTTGGTACTAGGATTAAGCCTCTAACCTATTCGCTGCCCAAGCCTATGCTTCCGCTCGGGGGTAAACCGATTATTGAGCATGTAATAAATCTTATCAAGCAAAATGGCTTCAGTGATCTAGTATTCTTGCTGTATTTTCAGCCGGATGCAATTAAAAATTACTTTGGAGACGGATCGACGCTAGGGGTTAAGATAAATTATATGATCCCTCCGGAGGATTATGGTACCGCGGGAGCGGTAAAATATGCATCTGATAAATTGAGAGGCGACGACCCCTTTCTGATTATAAGTGGAGATTTACTTGCGGACGTTGATCTTGAGGCAATGTTTGCATTTCACAAAGAAAAAAATGCAATGGTAACTATCGGCTTGACCTCAGTCAAGGATCCTCTGCAGTTTGGAATAGTAATCACGGACAAGGATGGCAGGGTTGTGAGATTTCTTGAAAAACCCGGTTGGGGAGAGGTATTTAGTGATTCTATAAACGCCGGAATATATATAGTTGATCCTGCGATTTTAGACTATATACCGGGGAAACAGTCATTTGATTTCAGTCATGATTTGTTTCCCAGGCTTCTTGGCGAAGACAAACCAATTTATGGGTATATATTGAGTGGCTATTGGCGAGATGTCGGAGATCCATCCTCGTATGTACAAGCGAATATGGATATTCTGGCTGGCAGGGTTAATGTAAAGGGTTCAGGAAGCAGGCTGGATGTAGTTGGTAAAGATATATGGCTGGGGGAAAATGCAGAAATTGCTAACGATGCTCAGCTTGAGGGGACCGTCATAGTTGGCAGGAGTGTAAGAATCAATGGCGGTTCAAGGATAGCCAATTCTATAATAGGAAACAGCACGATTATTGGCCAAAACGCTAATATTATAGACAGTGTAATATGGGATGATACGAACGTTGGCGAGAGTACTAGTATCGATAGCAGTGTTATATGTTCCAACGTAAAAATTGGCAAGGATGTCTTAATTGAGCCCGGCGTTGTTGTCTCAGAAAATTGCTCTATAGGGGATGAGGCTGTTGTAAGGGAGGGTGTTAAGATTTGGCCAAGTAAGGAAATTGAATCAAGAGCCATCGTGTCTTCAAACCTTATCTGGGGTGAAAGGTGGAAGAGGAGCTTATTTGAGGAATCCAAGGTGTCCGGCCTTTCGAATTTTGAACTTACTCCTGAATTTGCAGCGAAGCTTGGTGCAGCATTAGCATCTTTTTTACCTAAGGGTTCTTCGGTCCTGATGGGAAGGGATACATATCGGGCACCTAGGATGATAAAGAGGGCTTTTGTCGCAGGGGTTCTGTCCGCAGGAGTTAACGTAAAGGATTTGAAAGCTGTCCCTATTCCTATTCTCAGGTATAAACTTCAGACATTTGGTGAGGTCGGGGGGGTTTATTTCAGATACTCACTGGAAAATCCAGAGGTAACCGAGATCCTATTTTATGACTCACAAGCGTTCGAGACTTCTGTGTCCTTTGAGAAGACCTTCGAAAGGATCTTCCATAGAGAAGATTTTCGACGGGTATCTGAGGGTGGTGTAGGTAGAATCAGTGACCTTAGCGGTATTGTCGATTTCTATAAAGAGGGTTTTATAAGTTCTATAAAAGAAGAGATTATTAAGGAAAAGAAATTCAGAATTGTCGTGGATTTCTCTTTTGGACCTTCTTCGGAGTATTTTCCCTCGATCCTAAATGAATTGGGTTGCGAGGTGATCAGCCTCAACGCATACACGGTCGAACATGGTAGCGGAGTCGATCCTAGCAGAGCACTGGCCCTCCTAGCCAGTATTGTTCAGGCAACTGATTCGACTGCTGGCTTCTGGCTTGATCCTTGGGCTGAGAGGGTATACTTCGTAGATGAAAAAGGGAGAATTTATAGGGATCTCGATTCCTTCTTTCTCTTGTTTAACCTGATTCTAAAAGCTGAGGAGTCAGGGGTGTGTGCTGTACCTTTATTCGTCCCCTCAAGCGTTGAGTATATCGCGAAAGAAAATAATTTTGATGTCGTAAGGACAAAAAATAGCGTAAGGGCACTATCTGAGTCGGCAAGGAATAGAGATGTTAAAATAGCAGGCTATCCGGATGGAAGGTTTATATTTCCCGAATTTCAGATTGCTTATGATGGAATGTTTACACTTGCTAAAATGCTTGAGCTTATGGCTGAACTGGATATAAGGCTATCGGAAGTCTCCAAGGCTATACCTAAGTTTAATTTTCATCACGCGACTATTCCTTGTCCCTGGGAGGCGAAGGGGGTGGTGATGAGGATGGCATCTCAAGAGGCAATGGGCATGGAAGCATCTTACCTTGATGGCGTAAAAATCTCATTTAATGGTTCATGGGTCCTAATATTCCCGGATCAGTATAAATCATTGATACATCTATATACTGAAGCAAATACGGGAAATGAACTATCTAATTTAACAATTGACTATACTAAAAAGATTGAGAATTGGATAAAAACCTAACTCAATATATATTGTTAGATTTAACTAGTGAATTCCCTGTAGCTTGCTACAGGGTTTCCGCTGGCGTGTCATTGCGAGCGTTAGCGAAGCAATCTGCTAGGTTAACCCTATAATGGAACGGGTAATCAAACGCTCTGCCAATGCCGAAGGAGATTGCTTCGAGACTTTTTAAGTCTCTCGCAATGACATCTGAGACTTTCAGTTTCTGTTATGATACCCTGCAGCTTGCT
>JBAUII010000125.1:0-14701 GCA_049682815.1 Thermodesulfobacteriota bacterium
ATTCATGGTTTCGCCGCAAGGATTCTAAAGGAAAATCCATTTGAGTCTCTGCTGCCACCCAGCTTTTCAATCATAGAAGGTATTGAACGGAGGTTGTTCATCGAAGAGGCTATTGATGAATTTATCATCAAGCTCTGGGAGTCTCGGGATGAACTTGTGTCTTGGGTACTGGCAGAGGAGGGCTATGACCGCAACAGGGTCAGGGAAAGGCTTTTTTCTATCATTTCTTTGTCTGGTAGGCTCCATATCGATCTTGAGCATCAATGTCAAGTCTTTTCAAAGGATAGAGAATCTAGTCTTGATGGCAATCGTCTGGTAACTACTTTAATACAAAGGGTGAAATCAGACTTGCCAGATTCATCCAACGGCTATGTACAAAGTCGAATAGAATCGGTAAGGACTAATTCATCTTATCTGTTGAATCGGAATAGCAAGGCTGGCAGGTCTACGCTTCTTTCAGAAATTAAGAATAAGTTGGATACAAACAAAGGGATCCTAGGACTTAAAGGTGCAAGTGGGTTTGAAAAGGAAGTTGCCGCTTCCTTATTGGAGCTGGTTAACAGCATCTTGGATCTATATGATTCCGAATTGACTGGGAATTATTTGAAATTGGCTTCACGAACAAATTCATTTGTGACTCGTAAAAAAGCAAAGGCCTCTTACCTCGAATATGAGGACTTACTGAAAGTCTGCCGAAAATCATTACTTAATAATCGTAGCCTCCTGCGTCGCTACCGCCGCAAATTCAAGTTTATTATGGTGGATGAATTTCAGGACACGGATCCTATACAGTTTGAGATCATTAAACTTCTCTCCCAGAATGGCGGTGCCAATACGTTTATTGTAGGAGATCCCAAACAATCGATTTTCAGGTTCAGGGGAGGGGACCTGGGAGTTTTCACCAATATAAAGAAAGATGCGGGCAAGACAGATAAATTCTTAAAAAATTACCGGTCTGATAAATCTTTAATTGACTTCTACAACAGATTCTTCGAGAGGCTCTTTCATGCGGGTTATGAACATATGGAGGCTACTGTTGAAGCGAATAATAGCGAAAGATTCATAGAGTTTATATTTAGTTTTGATGATGATGCCTCGGAGTGGAGGAAGAAGGAGGCATCCGGTGTAATGAAAAAGATAGTACAGTTACACGATCATGGGTATGACTACAAAGATATTTCAGTTCTTTGTCGATCGACAAGCAATATTTATCTGTTGGAAAATGAGCTCCGCAAACACCGTGTTCCCTTCTACTCGTCCAGCGGCAGTGGATTCTTTGGTCGGCAAGAAATACGCGATGTCGCTGTGTTCATCAGGTATCTTCTAAACCCCAGCGATATGATTTCTGAGGCTTCTGTGCTGAGATCTCCGTTTCTTGGGGCCTCAGATGGTGAGTTGCTGGCGTATTATACAAATCGAAAATCTGTTGAACATGTAAATGAGTATCTTTTGTTTTTATCAGATCTAAGACAAGAAGCCTTATGTTTCACTCCGTCGGCTATGCTGGAGTACATATTGGAAAAAACCTCCTATGCTGCTGCACTACTAGCTCTACCTGAGGGCTTAACGAGATATGCGAATATAAAAAAGCTGATAAACATTTTTGGTAGGCTTGAGTCGCTCGGCCATGGAATAGTTGAAATACTGGAATACATAGATAAGAGCGTTTTAGAGGATAGCGAGCCCTTGGCACAGGGGGAACTGGAGGAGGAAGACTCGGTTAAGGTTTTAACAGTTCACAAAGCGAAAGGGTTAGAATTCCCTGTTGTGATTCTCATGGATTTAAACCATGGGACAGGCGGCGGGAATGAGAGTGTTATTGCAAGGAGAGACAGTGGTTTCCTGGTTCGATATGATGGCAGTAATTCTCAACTTTGGGAGACTATCAATGAACTTGAGCGCAGCGATAACCTGGAAGAAGAGAAGCGATCACTCTACGTTGCTGAGACAAGGGCAAAGGATCTGCTCATTATTTCATTTGGTGGACAAATCAAAAAAGGCGGGAAAATTAAAATTAATGAGTCGTCGTTTGCAGGTTTATTCAATACCGTTTTTCAGATAGATTCAAATTTAGATGATAAAAGCTTATGTGTGCTGGGGTTGAATATACCAATATGGAAAACTGAGGATTCTACGCCGTCAGTAGAAGAAGAAAGGATTGGCAGAGAAGTTGAATTAGATACTATCATCGAGAGATTTACCGACGTGGATCGTGGCGGATCTTTGTCAGACGATGCGAAGGACGAAAGGATCATTCAGAAACTTGGAGGAAAACCTTCGGAATTGGAGATCGGAACGCTTATGCACAGGTTTTTGCAGATATGGGACTTTAAAGGGGAAAGCATAAGAAATACGGCGTGCTATGTTCTAAATGAAAGTTATTTCGCTAGCAATTCAGTCATGAATAAACTAATTCAATTGGGCGAAGGTTTTTTAAGATCGGAGCTTCTCGAACATATACAAATGGCCCACTCGATTGAAAGGGAGTCTCCTTTTTATGTTGAAATTGGCGGTAAACCCGAAAGGAGGAAAATTGATCTATTGATAAGACAGAACAATAATATAAGGCTTTTTGATTACAAGTATACTGATCTAAAAAACATCAAACCAAACGATATGGAGAAGTACAGGAGTCAGCTGGATCTCTATAGTAAAGCGATTGAAAAAAGGTTCGGAGTTTCTCCCAGGGGAAAGCATCTGGTGTTTTTGCCAAAGATAGAGCTTATGAGCGTGTGATAGACCATAATCGAGGGCTGTCATGTCCGAGGATCCCCGCCGGGAACATATCGGAACAGGGGTAAAGGGGTACAATTTAAAAATGTAGGGCCAATCCCCCGGACTGGCGCTTGCATTTAGGGCTTGCGAGGGAGTAGGCCCTTACAATTCAGCCCAAGATCCATGAAAAAGCGATTTCTCAAATTCATTTAAAGTGACGGAGAACTCGACGCCGAGTAAAGGTAGTTAGGAATGACCGGCATGAATCACTGCTTCCTTGTTCAGGAGTCGTATCGTCGGTTATAAATATATCCTTGACAACGTTTTTTGTCATGTGCAATAATGCCATTTGACGGGGTTCCTAAATTATAGGATCATTCCAATAACTTGGGCCGTGTTAGTTTTATGACTGATTGATCGTTTAAATGCATAGTGTTTTGTCGACAAGATTAATTAAGATTGATTGATCAATAATGAAAGAGATCAGGAGGATCGATTATGGGTTCAGAAAGACCATTATTCATACCAGTGATTCTTGGAACCCCCAGGCAGGGGCGAATGAGTGAGAATGCGGCGACGTTTATTCGTGGCGAGGTGTCAAAGCGTGAAGGTGTTGAAACTGAACTAATCGATGTCAGGGATATTCCGCTTTCTTTAAACGATGCCGGAGAACAGATAAAGGATCCACAATTTTCAGAAACAGTCTCAAGGGCAGATGCGCTGATCCTTGTGATCCCTGAATATAATCACGGTTATCCTGGCCCGATGAAGCATTTGCTCGATACCAACCTCAAGGAGTATATACATAAGGCCGTGGGACTCTGTGGGGTTTCTGCCGGTCCATTTGGAGGTTCGAGGGTCATTGAAAACCTTCTACCAGTGATGAGAGAATTGGGACTAGTTACTATTTTTTGGGATGTTAACTTCTCTCAAGTTCAAAATGTTTTCGACAGCAATGGGAAATTGCTAGATCAGGCCTTTGTAAGACGCGCAGAAAAATTTCTAAAGGAACTTATATGGATGGCCAAGGTCCTAAGATATGGTCGGGAGAACATATCCATCGATTGAAAACAGGGATTAAAAAATTAATGAAATAATAATCAAAAACAAATAAATTACTTAAGCCAAACGAGGAGGATATATGTCTGAACAAATCAAGAGGCAATGTGATAAATGTGGCGTGGACATGAACCATAATGCTGAGAAGATCGATTACACCGGCTGCCTGGATGATCCTGATTCTATTGACCTTGATTTTGGTGGCATACTTGAGGAGGTTTACACCTGTCCGGAATGTGGAAAAACAGATATGTTTAGGTCGATGCCGGGTCAATAATAATCGGAACTCATTTATGTCGCAGTATGTGTAAAAATCTTTTGGGTTTCTCACGGAGTCGTGTATCGAAGTTCCTTCGTGATAGAATGTGGAAAATCTGGAGGTGATTACTAATGTCTCTGAAAAAGAGCGATCTTGCCACCCTGAACGAGCAGCTGAAACATCATATGGGAATAATAATGAAATGTACGTTGCCATCGGCTAAATATGGGAAATTGCTTCTAGCGTCTCCACCTGATTCGAGATACCCATACATCTATCCAAGGGATACGAGTTGTGCTGTTCAATTGTTCAGGCGTCTGGCCGGCTCTCACAATGGTTACGACGTAGCTGATCAGGCATTTGAGATCATCAAGTCTATGGCAGCATTCATGAAGGATTGCCTATCGACCTATGGGTGCTGGGGTCAGCGGTACAGCATAGAGGGAGATGACAAGAGTATATATAGACAAGAGGACAACGTTGCGCACGGAATATCGATCATTTGTAATTATTTGTTGACCGCCAACTACTTAAAGAAAGACATCGAGAATCTGGAAGATTATCTACAATGTGTGAATGGTGCGCTGGATTATAGCATGAGATATTCGTACACAAAGGAATTAAATCTATTCTATTCAACTACCTCGGTTCATGAGTCTTCCATGGAAGAGGGATATACCTGCTGGGTCAACTTTTCCTATCTCTATGCCTTTTCGCTGGCCTGTGAAGTGGCCTCACTCTTAGATGGAAGGGACATAATATCAAGGGATCACCTGAGTTTCAGAAAACAATTTTTGTACTCTGTTAGTGAACTCTTCATGTCGGGCCACAGATATGTGAGGCGCATAGAACCCCAGGGCAGTATGGATATGCGTCCAGATTTCACTCTCCTGAGTCCATTTTATTATGGTTTTCTGCACTACAAGCACGAGATGGAAAACAGTATCCAGTACATCGAAAAACAGCTATGGGATCCGGAACTCGGAATGATCATGAGATACCTGCCATTCTATAGGGATTTTGCAACTCATATCCATGCAGGAAATGGTCCCTGGACGCAGTACACAGCCATTCTGGCACAATACCACTATTGGAAGGGCGATAACAAGCGGGGAGATGAATTGCTCGGTATGATTGATAAATATAAGGATGAGAAAGGGGACATTCCGGAGCATCTGTCCACGGTTCAGAGGTATGAGGAGTTTATGGAGAAGGAATGGAAGACCGGGACAGATTTTAATAAGGAGTTCTACAGGCCGATTCTGCTTGAGGATGTTGATTTCAATAAGATTCTAGAAGAGGCCAACAATATGTCGAGATCCTACGAAGAGACGGGGAAAAGGTGCACATTCAGGGATGAAACCAGCAGCGAGGGGGGTTACATTCAATTCTCGAAACCGCTTATGTGGTCGCACGTGGAGTACGCCCGCGCACTTCTAGTCAGGGCTGGTGATTGGTGGAAACTGCATCAGCAATAGTACGACATGCATAACACCTAGCTGTGAACTATGAAGTAATTGATGCCCGGGATCTGGATCAACCGGCAGCCGTTAACGAAAGTTTTAAAATAATTTATAGAACTTGCGACTGTTTATTAAATGATTTGTCTAAACAAAATCGAAAAACCGCTGACCGTCTTATCCATTCAAGTAGGCTGGTTAATGTGATAAATCAATTCTCCAGCCCCCTTTTTCAAATTAACCAGAGATTGTGTAACCTATAGGGAGTGAGCAACCTCTCGGTTTCTGGAGGGTTGATGTTTTGGTGGATCATAAATGAAAAGAGTTAAAAATACGCAAAACCAGAGACAAAGTGAGCCAACTCCGACCAAGCGTATGAGGGGTAATAGGTCCTCTGAAAGTTATTCGACGTCATCTAAAAATTTGATCGAGGGTAAGCGGAAAGCGAAAGATTCCAAAAATAAATTGATTGATATCGAAAAACGTCTTAGAAAACAGAATGAGGTCCTGGTGAAAATCGCTAAGAGCAGATTCATGGAGAAGGGGGATTTGAAGAATGCCCTGACGGAAATAATAGAAGCATCTGCTAAGACTCTGGGAGTGGATAGGGTTAACGTATGGCTTTACAATTACGATCGCTCGAAGATATATTGCATTGACCATTATGAAATGAGTTCAAACCAACACTCAAAGGGAGTTGAATTAGCTTCCGCGGATTATCCATCGTACTTTGAAGCATTGGAAAAAGAAAGGATCATCGCTGCTCACGATGCACATACCGATCCCAAGACGAAAGAGTTTTCACAATCATATTTGCTACCAAACCGGATTAGTTCGCTCTTAGATGCTCCAGTATGGAAAGGCGGGAAAATGATTGGTCTGGTTTGTCACGAGCATGTAGGACCAGCGCGTACATGGACAAACGAGGATCAAACCTTTGCGGCATCTATTGCTGATTTTATATCGCTGGCTTTTGAATCTAGAGACCGCAAGCAAATAGAAGCGGAACTGGAGGAGTCCCATTCGCTTTTAATTGCGACCCTCGAATCGACCGCGGACGGGATTCTAGTGGTTGATAGAGAAGGGAAAATAATAAGATTCAATAGAAAATTCGTCGATATGTGGAATATCCCTGATACCATTATTGAGTCGAAAGATGACAATATGGCATTAGAATACGTCTTGAAACAGCTAAAAGAACCAGAACGGTTTGTTTCAAAGGTAAAGGAATTATATGATCAACCTGAATCCGAAAGTTATGATCTGTTGGAGTTTAAGGATCGAAGGTACTTCGAGCGCTATTCTAAACCACAGGTGATTGGCAATAATATAATCGGGAGGGTTTGGAGCTTTCGGGATGTTACGAATCATAAACGAGCTGAACAAGCTCTTCGTGAAAGCGAAGAGCGTTATCGTACCCTTGTTGAACATACATATGATTTAATTAGCGAGGCAGGTATCGACGGACGCTTTTTATACCTGAGTGCTAATCATAAAGAGATCCTAGGTTACGAACCAGAGGATCTCGAGGGCAAAAATATTTTTGAGAATATTCATCCAGATGATAGTGAAACTGTAAAGCGGGAATTTCAGAGAATAATGGAAACATTCTCCTCTGGTCACGTGGAATTCAGAATCAAACACAAAAACGGGGAATGGAGATGGATTGAAAGCTCTGGCAAACCATTGAAGACTGCCAATGGAGAGGTCCGAGCTGTGATTGCCTCACGTGACATAACTGAGAAAAAGATTGCTGAAGAAGCACTCAAAGAGAGCCTTTCGCTGCTATCAAGAAAAAACCGATATGAGACTATAATAGGCTCTGTCACACGGAGCGTTCACCAATCCATTGATTTTCAAGAAGTGCTAGAGAATGCAGTCGAGTCCATGAGTAGCAATATAGCCGGAGCCGAAAATGTGGGCATCTGGCTTGTCGAGGGAAAAGACGCCGTTTTGAAAGCATATAGAGGATTCCCCAATTGGTTTGTAGAACGTTTAAGTAGAATTCCATACCCCAAAGGGGTAACCTGGAAGACAATCGCGGAGGACAAGCCATTATATTCTGCGAATATCGAAAAAGATAAAGTCATCGGGCCCGCCGGGATTGAATTGGGTACAAAGAGTTATCTGTCCATGCCTATACACTTTGGGGGTAAAACCGTAGGTGCGATAAACATAAATTCACTCAAGGAGAGTGCCTTTGACAAAGAAGAGTTAAACCTGCTTGAGATTATTTCGCAGCAGATAGAAGTCGCAATTAACAATGCTAAACAGGCTGAAGCGTTGCTTGAGTCGGACAGGGCACTCAGGGAAAGCCTTGATCAATTATCTAAAAAGAACAGGTATGAGACTATCATCAGCACGGTGACCAGAAGTGTTCACCAGTCAACGAATCTCGAGGACGTTATGGATAACGCCGTACAATCAATCAGCGAAAATATAGATGGAGCGGACAGTGTAGCAATTTACATAGTAGAAGGGGAGGAAGCTGTGTTAAAAGCTCAGCGGGGTTACAGCGATTGGTATATTCAGCGAGTTGGGAGAATTCCATATCCAAAGGGATATGCTTGGAAGGTTATTATGGACGAGCGTTATAGATATTGTGCGGATGTGGATCAAGATACGGTCATCGGTCCTGCCGGTAGGGAGTTTGGCATAAAGAGCTATTTATCCATGCCAATTTTATACGAAGGTAAAACGATTGGAGTCATTAATATAAATTCGCTCCAGAAAGATGCCTTTGATGAGGATGAGTTGAAACTCCTGGAAATAGTGAGGGCACAAATTACGGTAGCATTAAGTAATGCCAGACAGAAAGGAGCGCTGGAAGAGGCGCTTTCAGAGGTCGAGAGATTAAAAGGTCGGCTGCTGGACGAAAGTGGAAATATACAGGGTGGCTTTGAAAGCAGCCACATTTTTAAAGATGTGAAAGGCAAGAGCATCTTACTTCAAAGGTCACTTTTTAAGGTTTACCAATATGCTTCATCTGATTCAGCGATATTAATTCAGGGTGAGACTGGTACTGGAAAGGAACTGATAGCAAAATCTGTTCATGAGATTAGCCCTAGGAGTCAGAGTCCGTTTGTTCGCGTAAACTGTGAAGAATTGCCTAAAGAAACAATTGAATTGGAGCTATTCGGACACGAGGCCAGGGGTTCGGTTACGGGTGCACTCTCCATCAGGATTGGTCGATTTGAAATGGCAAATAATGGAACTATCTATCTGGAGGAGATTGGCGCAATACCACTGGAACTACAGTACGGGTTACTTAGGATAATTCAGGACGGGGTGTTTACTAGATCTACAAATAACCGCCTGATTAAGGTTAATGTAAGGGTTATAGCTTCATCAAAAATCGATGTAGGTGAACTCTTAGAGAAAGGCAAACTCAGCGAAGAGCTCTACAATCAAATCAACAGATTTCAGGTCAACATTCCTCCCCTCCGTTATCGCAAAGAGGATATTCGACTGCTTTCAAAACATTTTATTGATAAACATGGAGATAAGCTGGGGAAAAAAATAGATTCAATGCCCCATGAAGTTGTTGAATATCTCCAAGCTCATGACTGGCCGGGAAACGTCACGGAACTGGATAAATTACTAGAGCAAGCAATATATCGTTCGAAGGGAACAACCCTGGAATTGCATGATCTGATTGACCTGATTGTGAAATAAGACAGATAGAGCGAACGTGACCAATGAAGGGAAGTAGCAATAGTTTTAATCGGTCTTTGCTTGACGCTTTTGATAATTTTGCATCGCGCAAATGCTTCAAGGTTAAGAGGGGCTTCGGTTATCGTGATTACAATTATACGCTGATTCAAGGGTTCGTTTCTCGGATCTCCCTTTTTTTACAATCTCTTGGGCTCGCCAAGGGTGAGAGGATTGCCATAGTCGCTGAAAACTCCCCTGAGTGGATAGCGGTATTTATAGCTGCTATGTTTTCAAATTGTGTCGTGGTACCCGTATCGACAAGTCTCACTGCAGACATGATTCGATCAATCCTAAGAGACTCAGGCGCCAGGGTTGCCGTAATTCAAGATCAAAGATTTTATAATGAAATTCGCAACCATGACGGAGAATTACCTGATTTGAAAACAATCATTCTCGTTAACGAATCGGTTGAATCCATGTCCGAGGTTATATCGCTTAGTTCAATTCTAGAACAGTCGATCATTCATAGAGATACGGCCGAAATCCGTAAATTGGCAGAAGGCGTTGATCCAAATGATTTCGCCTTAATTTTCTACACCGCAAAGGTGACTGATAAGCCAATGGGGGCGGTATTTAGCCATTTCCAGATCTATACATCATTAAAGAACATGTCAAAATGGTTTAATTTTGAAGAGGATGACATGGCCTTTACGGTTCTTAACTGGGGTAACCCCATAAGTCTAACGGCGTCACTTCACTACTTTCTATCTGGCGTCAACAATTCTTTGGCCGAGAGTATTGACAGAGTATTTGAGAGTCTCCAGGAAACGAGTCCTACCGTTGTCCTGACTATTCCATTTGCACTCGAGAATATATATAACAAGGTCATGAGTGAATTTAGTAAGTTTCACGGTTCCCGTCAAAGCATTTTCCTATGGGCTTTGGCCACTAGCAAGGAATATCAGTCTGCGGGTCTTACGGCGTCGAATGAATTACGCGAACGTTACAGACGTGCTGACATGACATTTTTTAGTCAGATCAGGGGGATGTTAGGGGGTAGACTTCGGCGGCTTTATTTAGCAGGTGCTAATTTATCTGAAGAGTTGGTAGACTTTGCACAGGCTTTAGGATTGAAGACCTTCAATGTGTATAACGTTACTGAGTCTGGGGGATTTCCAGCTGTTTGTGCATCTGATGCCGACCGTGCGGGAACCTGTGGACAGGTTGCACCCGGGTTCCAAATTCGTATTGCCGATGACAGTGAGGTTCTGATCAGGGGTGAAACTGTGATGAAACAGTATTGGAAAAAGCCGGACGAAACCTCTCGAACGATCGATCCTGACGGTTGGTTACATACGGGGGACCTGGGAGGCTTCGATTCCGATGGTTTTCTATATTTAACTGGGTATAAACAGTCAGTGATTAAGCTGTCAAAAGGGCTTAAGATAATGCCAGATACGGTTGAAAAGGAATTAACCTCAAATCCCTTCATTTATCAGGCTGTGGTATTTGGAGAAGGGAAGCCCTATGTCTCGGCCCTGATTGTCCCAAATTATGAAGCACTTGCTGGGCACCTACGTGAACATGGAGAAGGAGACGTCGGAACCCTTAACATGTATCACCCTGAAGTCCATTCCCTCTTAGATAATGTGGTTGCCGAAGTTAATGGCAAATTAGACCCTTGGGAGCGAATAGAGGCTTATACACTTCTAGATCAGCCCTTTTCCGGAGAGAAGGGTGAGCTATCACAGTCCATGAAGGTCAACCGTAATGTAATTGCAGAACGTTATTCTGCCCATACAGAGGCGATGTATCCGATGACAATTAGATTGGAAGAGAATGCGGTAACTCAGGTAGAACTAGAGCCTGAGCATCTTCGTGAATTGTTAGAGAAGCAAGACATTCTTGACGCATGGATAAAGGACGCCGGTATTGGTTTCTTATTCGACCTTGCAAGGGCGAAGCAGATCGACATCACTTCTATGGTTCATATTTGTGATACTGTTTCAGCAATCGCACAAATGCAGAGCGAAGAAAAGCCACTGTCCACCGCATTAATAGTCGGGGATCCTTCCAGAGTTTCACATGTCTTACCGGAAAGCGAGATTCAACTTCAAAGGTATGATCATATTCGCCGGATGCGTCAGGTAGTGATTACCCTTGCAAAGGTGGTAGACGGAGTGTTATTTGCCTACGGTGTGGATAAACATGGCTACGTGAGGAAGATACATAAGCTAGATAGAGGACTGGATCACCCTGCCAGTTTTCTTCTTGGGCCACAGTTCAGTCATCACGCGGCCATCTCTGAAAAATGTGATGCCGTTGTGTTTTTTGTGCCTACAGGTGGTAGACAGGTGCGAGTATTTGCAAATGGCCAACTCGTAGGTCGATACACAGATGGAAACTGGTATTCGGAGAGTACACCGTATTTGGAGGAATCTGTCGCTAGACTTGCTGAAGAAAAACAGATCGATTTGAAATTGTTAACACGGATATTACGCTGCGCATTTCAGATGTCGGAGGAGAATTTAGGGGCAATAATAGTCCTGGGAGACTCGGAGGTAATTTTAAAACGCTCCGACCCTCCTGGGATTGCTGCCTTTGCAACGCTCCTCAGCACTCCGATAGAAAAGATATCCGATCGTGAACTGATCAACTTTGCCAAGCAGGACGGAGCAACAATTATAGATACACATCAGGGTCTATTCAGGGCATGTATGGTTCTACTCAGACCTGAAGCCAATACCAAGGCTGATGTTGGAATCGATAAAGGTGCTCGCCACAGCAGTGCTGCTAAGATGAGCGCTGAAGCAGATTGCTTAGCGATCACGGTTTCACAGGACGGACCTATAACTTTGTATGATAGCGGAAAGAGGATACTTTCTTTATAAATGCAGTGCTGTTCGGACATTCGGAAGAAGAAACAAAGACTTTTTCACATGAGGGTTAAGTGGTCTACAGTTTGACTCACGAATGACCTGTAGCTTGCTACGGGATTTCCACTTCGAACACTTAGACAAACTCGGCGTTAACTGAGCGGAGCAATTTGTTACTTGATGTTGTCTGCGAATGTATAACGAGGTATTCTGCCAATAGTGAAGGAGATTGCTTCGTCGTTTTCCTCCTAGCAATGACATGAAAGACTTCTTGTTTAGGGACTGAAATCCCGCGGCAGATTTATTTATTGTTTTTTTTAACCAATTATGTATAAACATACAGACTAAACTTCAAAAAAGGTGTAAATACCTTTTGCTATCTGTTATCACTAGATATACAAAATGGCTCCATACCCGCTGGCCCGCGGGTGTTGTAGAAAAACTACCCCTTGTTAATGAAGATTATTCAACTGATATTTCTGGACTATACATTGTCGGTGATTTAACGGGGATTCCTCTTCTTAAGTTCTCCTCCGATAGCGGGGCCAGGGCGGTCAAGAATATTCTAGCAGATGAGGATTTTAAACGTCAGAAATCCGAAGAGAAAACGAAGGGAGTAGTGGATTTAGTTATCGTCGGTGCGGGAGTGTCAGGAATGGCGTCGGCCTTAGAGGCAAGGAAAGCGGGATTGCGCTTTGCAATACTTGAAGCAACTGAGCCGTTCTCAACGATAGTAAATTTCCCGAAGGGCAAACCTATTTATACCTACCCTAGAGATATGACCCCAGCCGGTGATCTCCAATTTTCTGCGACTGTAAAGGAACCTCTCGTGGACGAGCTTAAAGAACAGACACTTCGAACTGGTATAGAGCCTCGAATTGCAAGGGTTGAAAGAATCATACGAATGGATGATAGTTTTGAGGTAGTTCTACCCGAGGGAGAAAAACTCCTTGCTAGAAGGGTAATTATTGCGATCGGGCGTTCGGGAAACTTCAGGAAGCTCGGTGTTCCGGGAGAGGATCTGGATAAGGTTTTTAATCGTCTGCATGATCCAAAGGATTTTTGTGGTCAAAATGTCTTGGTGGTGGGAGGCGGCGATGCTGCCTTAGAGACAGCAATTGCATTAGCGCAGTGCGGTGGTTTCGTAACGTTGTCCTACAGGAAGGATGAATTCTCAAGGCCCAAACCAGAGAACATAGAACGGCTTAACAAACTGATTTCAAATCCCATGGCTGACGTTGGAGTCGAGACCCCAACGTCAGAGCGCGTGACCACGAGTACGGGTGGTTTTATCCCTTCAGATCATGCACCAGGAAAAATCAAATTACTGTTGAAGACTCAGCTAAAGAGCGTCACCGAGAAAGAAGTGTCACTGGTAGAGGCTGATGGAAAGGACGTTTCTATTCCAAATAACGCAGTATTTGTAATGATAGGTCGTGAGGCTCCTCTGGATTTTTTTCGTCGTAGTGGCGTCAAGATCAAAGGTGAGATTGGCGCAAAAGGTTGGGTTGGCTTAACCCTCTTTTTGCTTTTTGTCACGTTTGTCTACCATTTGAAATCGGGTGGCTATTTATCAAGGTTTTTTGAAACACATAATTGGTTTCCCTACAATGTGCCAGATTTTATTTATGGCTTGGGTGCATCTATCGCTGATAAGGCTGCCGATCCTTCTACTCTATTAGGTACTTTGACCATTGACCTTAAAGAACCCGGCTTTTATTATAGCCTAGTGTACACGTCACTCATCATTATTTTTGGTATACTCAGAATCAAGCGACGAAAAACCCCTTACATCAAAGCGCAGACGTTGTCTCTAACGTTTTTCCAGGTACTTCCTCTATTCTTATTACCATACATAATTTTACCGTACCTGGGCCACAATGGATTGTTCGATTCTGGGGTATTGAAATCTGTGGCCGACTCTCTCTTTCCCGAAGTCAACTATGAGCACGGGCGAGAATATTGGAGGGCATTCGGTTTTATCCTTGCCTGGCCACTTTTCATTTGGAATGTCTTTAGCTATCAGCCTATGTGGGGTTGGTTGATCATTAGTCTGATCCAGACCTTTGTGATGATCCCCCTATTGATTTATTTTTGGGGTAAGGGTGCGTATTGTGGTTGGATCTGTTCCTGTGGAGCTATGGCAGAGACCTTGGGTGACACACAAAGGCAGAAGATGCCACACGGTGCATTTTGGAATAGGTTGAACATGGTTGGACAGGTAATATTGGCAGTAGCGTTTCTCATCTTAATATTTCGAATTGTCAGCTGGATAACGCCCGATACCTCACTAGGAAATCTCTTTAATCATATCTATGAGGGGCTTCTTTATCGTTGGAGTGTTTTCGGGATCCAAATCAATTATAAGTGGTTTGTTGATCTATTCCTTGCTGGAATGATAGGGTATGGGCTGTATTTCTGGTTTAGCGGACGCGTATGGTGCAGGTTTGCCTGTCCACTGGCGGCTTTGATGCACATCTACGCTAGATTTAGCCGGTTTCGCATTTTTGCTGATAAAAAGAAATGTATCTCGTGTAATGTCTGCACATCAGTTTGCCATCAGGGAATAGATGTAATGAACTTTGCAAACAAAGGTATTCCAATGGAAGATCCGGAGTGCGTTAGGTGCAGTGCCTGTGTGCAATCTTGCCCGACAGGTGTTCTGCAATTTGGCCAGG
>JBAUII010000126.1:0-3885 GCA_049682815.1 Thermodesulfobacteriota bacterium
TGTTAGCAGGCACTTAAAACCGGCCACCAATCGGCACTTCAAAACCGGCCACTTGAGGTAGACAAGATGTAGCGCCAACCTTCATGTAAAACACATGGAGGCGGCGATGGGAAACTACCTAAAGATGGCACTTAAGCAGCAAATAAAGGCACTTCTTGCTCTTAACTGGAGCTACAGGAGGATACAAAAAGAGACCGGTGTGCACCGGGAAACAATCGCCAGATACGCAAAGGAGGGCGATTCAAAACCGGCCAAAGTGCCTGCCGGCTCCGAAGCTGGCTTTTGTTCCAGAAGCCAGGCCTTACCACATCATGATTTCATCTTAGCTTGCATAAAAAGGGAACTCACGGCCCAGCGCATCTATGAGGACCTTGTCTCAGACTGGGGATACACGGGAAGCTATGATTCGGTTTTGCGCTACACTCGGAAGCTGAGGAAAACACAGGGAAGAGCCGTGGGTGTGATGCACGCGGCCCCGGGTGAGGAAGCTCAGGTGGATTTCTTCGCTGGCCCCCCGGCACTCGATGTCTCTACTGGTAAGTATAGGCGCACCCACTTATTCGTTATGACCCTTTGCTGCTCTCGTCACTCGTATGAAGAGGCGGTTTTTATGCAAAAGACCGAGCATTTTATCCGTTGCCATGAGAACGCCTTTAAGGAGTTTGGCGGTGTGCCGAGGGTAGTTAGACTGGATAATCTAAAGGCCGGGGTTAGCCGGGCCTGCCTTTACGATCCGGACATAAGCGAGGCCTACGCCGCCTTTGCCCGCCACTATGGGTTTGTCCCGCTTCCCTGTAGGCCGCAAAACCCGAGGGAAAAGGGTAAGGTTGAGAGGTTTGGCGGGTACTTAAAGAATGCCTTAAAGGGGCGGCGCTTTGATAGTCTCGATGAGCTGAACAGGTTCTTAAGGAAAAGAAACCGCACGGTAAGCTCCCTTCGTATCCACGGCACGACAAAAAAGCAGGTGATCAGCCACTTTCTTGAGGTGGAAAAGCCGGCTCTCCCTTTGCTTCCCGATCTGCCGTTCTCACTATTTGAACAAGGCACTCGCATGGTCCATCCCGACGGTCACATACAGGTAAAAGGCGCCTTTTATCCGGTGCCGTGCAACCTTATCGGACGGAATGTAACCGTGCGCTTTGACGATCGGATGGTGAAGGTTCTGCTGGATGAGCGGATAGTGGCCGTACACCCGCGGATAGCCCCTGGCACATATGCTTCGAGCGGTTTGGGGAGCGAGCAAACACTCCACCCCAAACAACTAAGCTATAAGAAGTGGCTCTTTGCCAAGGTGGAGAAGATAGGACCCGAGGCACTTGCCTGGGCCAAAGGCGCAGAAGAGGAGCGTGGGGTAAGAGCGTACCGGCTAATCCAGGGGATGCTCTCTTTTTGCCGCAGTCACCCCAGGGAAAGGGTTAACTGGGCCTGCCGCATAGCCCATGAGGCCAGAGTGTATCGCTACCGCACGCTCTCTAGGCTTCTGAGCCAGGCTAAAGAAAAAAGCCCAAATCAACTCTCATTAACCCAGTCCCATGAGCTTATCCGGCCGCTTTGGGACTACCGTATCATAGTTGACCAAGATGATAGTTAAAAGAAGCCCTCTGAGCCGATTTAAGGGGCTAAGTAAATAAGAAAGGAGGTTAATTAAATGAATCCTGATCTAACGAGAAAGCTAAAGCATCTACGCCTCTCGGGCATTGCCGAGGTTCTCTCGGTGAGAAACCAGCAGGCGGTCTCCGGAAATCTTTCCTACGTGGAGTTCCTTGAGCTACTCATTGAAGATGAGTTGAGTAGACGAAGAGACCGCCTCTTTGCAAGACGCATCAAGAAGGCGGGGTTACCGGAGAAAAAGACCATCGACACATTTGACTTTAGCTTTAATCCCAAGATACCAAAGCAACTGATATTTGACCTGGCAACGGCAAGATTTGTCTCTCAAGCAAAAGGGGTGCTCTTTATCGGACCACCCGGGGTAGGCAAAAGCCATCTGGCTATTGCTCTTGCTATCTCGGCCATCTCTGCCGGGCATACTGCCCTTCACAAAAGTGCCTTTGATCTGGCAGGCGATCTGGCCGAAGCCGAAGCCACCGGTACAAGGAAGGAGGTTATCGAAGAGCTTTTAAAAACCGACCTCCTGGTGATTGAGGACCTGGGCATGAAAAAACTTCCCGTCACGGCGGCTGAGGATCTTCTTGAGGTTTTTGTGAGGCGCTATGAGAAGGGCTCCATTATCATGACAACTAATAGACCGCTTGAGGATTGGGGCCAAGTTCTGGGTGACACGGCCGCGGCAGGGGCGATCCTGGATCGCTTTCTCCACCATGCCGAGGTCATTCAGATCACTGGTAAAAGCTATCGGCTTCACAGCCGGGAAAGGAGAAAAGTTGACGATCGAAAGAACTTAGGCTAAATTGAAACTCTGTCTACTTCGTGGCCGGTTTTGAAGTGCCTACACGTGGCCGGTTTTGGGTGCCTGTCGACAGGTATATATACATAACTGTCTCCGATTATTCAACTTACAGTGCTAGTTTCATCAGTTTACGTATGGTGGGTGCGTAATCACTGAATACTTGAAAATTGTAAGAAAATTGATATCATATTTCTTACAAAATAAACACTTGATATATTATGCAATCTATTGAAAATAAAGTAATAAATAGGATTTATGGTAATGGTAGGGGTTGGGCATTTTTCAAGAATGATTTTGTCGATCTTGGGAGTGCCAATGCTGTCGATCTTGCACTACATCGTTTATTAAAAAAGGGCAAGATTCGCCGTGTATTAAGAGGGGTTTATGATTACCCAAAATACAGCAAATTATTGGGACAGAATTTAAGTCCAGATGTTGATCAAGTAGCACAGGCTTTAGCACGAAAATTTGGTTGGAAAATTCAGATTTCAGGAAGTGCGGCGTTGAATGTCTTGGGGTTATCAACACAGGTTCCGACTAGATATCTGTATTACTCTGACGGTACGAGCAAGGTCTATCAGATTGGTAATGTTCAGCTGGAATTTAAGAAAACGGCTTTGAAGGATACAGGTATGAAATATCCAGAGAGTGTATTAATTGTTCAAGCCATTAAAGCATTAGGCAAGAAAACACTAACTAAAGAACAAAGACAAATAATATTGGATTATTTTAGCTCCGAACAGCATGGTCGTATTTTGAAAGATACAAAATATACAACAAGCTGGGTCTATGAGAGTATTAAACGTGTATTTAAGGATCACTAATGAAAAAAGTTGCTACTCTTAATCAAGAACAACTTCGAGAACTTTTTGGGGAAACAGCTTCATCGAAAGGGACAATTCCAGCAGCGATAGAAAAGGACTTTTGGATCTGCTGGACATTAATGATGCTGTTCGAACATGACGATCTAAAAAAGTTGTTTAGGTTTAAGGGGGGAACAACTCTCTCAAAGTGCTTCCACGTCATTGATCGTTTTTCGGAAGATATTGATTTGGTATTGGATTGGTCAGTGTTGACAAATGAGGATCCATATGAAGAGAGAACCAATACACAACAAGACAGATTCAACAAGCGATTAAACAAATTAGCGGCGGAGTATATAGCTACGGATTTGTTGCCTATTTTGAATGACATTATGCAGCCACCGTGCGTTGCAGAAGTAGATTCAAGCGATGAGCAAATAGTTAATCTGAAATATCCCAATGTTTTTTCTCATGAATACTTGCGACCAGGAATAAGATTGGAAATTGGACCAATGGGTTCAATGGTACCGTGCAGCGAATATACTATAAAGGCATATGCGGCAGAGAACTTTCCAGAACTATTTGAAAATTCAGTTGTCAATGTTGTTTCTATTGTTCCTGAAAGAACATTTTGGGAGAAAGTAACAATACTTCATGATGAGGCCCACAGGT
>JBAUII010000127.1:0-12171 GCA_049682815.1 Thermodesulfobacteriota bacterium
ATTCAGATTGGAAAAGATGTAATCGTATCTAAATACCAATGCGTACCAGAGTGGAAATTCTAGATACACTAAGAGGACATTTCTAAATAGTTATGACAGTGCCATTAGATATCATATCGCCAAATAAACCGATATCATTGGTGCACGACAAGCTTTGCTTTAGAATTCTTCCTTCTTCGGGAAGTTCCCAACCTTACTGCGATTTTTCAGAATCAATTCATCAATGTTGTCTGTGACATCGGAATTACCAGAATCTTTTTCTTCCGGCTCCTTTCGATGCTCTTCTAACCTGGCTGTCCATGAATCCCGTTTTTTCCTAATGTCATCTATAAGTCCCATAATAAACTCCGTCAAAAGGGATTAATTCCAATTAGATAATTCTACACAAGAACTTCCACCTTAACGCTCAATTTAGTAAGGACGATACCTTAGTGACCTCAACATCGCCCTCTATTTTCGGGAGCATATACCTCAGAGCCTTCACAGTTTCCGGATAGGGATGACAGATACCCACTGCGTATCCCTTTTCTTTTGCGACATTCACGAGCCTTAGAATCTGCGAATTCACGTAACGCTCATCCTGAGACACCTGATCCAAAAAGACATCTCTGATTGCGGTTTTCATTCCCAAAGCCTTTGCAATTTCGAAACCCTTGGAATCTGCACTTGTTTTGCTGTCGATGAAAAAAAGACCTTTCGCATTCAACTCCCTTAGAACTATCTCCATTAGTTCCGGATTCTCGGTAAATTTTGAGCCCATATGATTATTCACTCCTATTACATTGGGAACCGCCGAAATATTATCGTCAAGCTTCTTTATAATCTCCTTCTTCGGTAAACTCTCCAATAACACTCCGTCACCCGCATCATGCCCCACATATCCGGAAATGCTCTTCGGTTCCATTGGTAAATGAAGAATTACATCCCATCCCCTTTGATTTGCCTTCTCGGCAGCATATCGGGAATACGGCAAATAGGGAAGGATCGCAAAATTGATTGGAAACTCCATTTCCAAAAGTCTATCAACAGAATCCTTATTAAATCCCATATCATCAACTATGATCACTACCTTCGGCTTCTCTTTATCTGCCGCCGGCAAATTTAATCTTTCTCCTTTACCAAATGAGGCCGTCTTCCATTGTCCCGTTTTAATATCGTGCGTATCACGATCCACTATAATTTGATGTGATGTTCCCCCAGTACCTTCCTTATGCAGATCAAAACGAATCCTGTACAATAGAGAATTGTTGAACTCAATTTCAGAAATAACATAATCCGTACCCCTTTTAAACTTCCGTTCGATGTTTTTATCGGAAATAGTATCTCCGACAGTAGATTCGACATCTTCATCGGACACTCCTTTGGGAAGGTTAACTCTCATCTCACTGAGGTTCCATTCGATTTCTCCCTTGCCCTTCTTTGGTATCTCTTTAGAGGAGACTAAGTCTCTGGAGACCCCCAATCTGAAAAAAACCACAGATAGGTCTCTGTCTAGCTCTTTTTTAATATTCGAATAATCGGAAGACGCTAATTTTTTTTGCGGGAGCCGAACGAAAAGCCTATTCTCAATCAGGCGCAAACCATAGATACCAACTAAAAGGAATGCAATTATCGCAAGGACTGAAATTGCTGACCTACGTGCATTCGAGACCCTGCTTCGACGTTTAGCACTTTTTTTCCTTGATCCCTTTTGTTTTCTCGGCAAAAAGGATGGTCTCCTAACCCCTAGGAACTGTTTTGCTCAAATCCGAAAATTTTAAAATCTCAACTGCCCTTTTAATTTGTAGGTCAGCATATTCATTATCTTCAACAATGATATCAGGCGTTACACCAACATCGCTGATTGATCGCCCGCTTGGGGCATAAAATTTCGCAGTTGTGAGCTTAAGCCCAGAACCGTCATCGAGTTCAATGATCGTTTGCACCGAACCCTTTCCGAATGTCTTAGAACCAACGATTGTCGCTCTCTTACTATCCTGTAATGCCTCTGCAACTACCTCGGATGCACTTGCACTACCCTTATTAACAAGAACAACAAGTGAAATATCCCGTTCTGAATCCCCTTTTGTCGCATAGTATTCCTTGGACTGATTCGATGTTCTTCCCCTCACACTTACAATCAGACCCTTATCAATAAACTGATCTGCTACCTCTATGGCCTCATCGAGCAATCCGCCAGGATTGTTCCTGAGATCCAAGACGAGCCCACGGAGACTCCCTCCATTGTCGAGTTCTAACTTCGACAATGCGTCGTTTAATTCATCAGAAACATTCTCCTGAAACTGAGAAATCTTGATATAACCGATTTCGTTATCCAATAATTTATACTTAACACTTTTGATATGGATAACATCTCTGGTTAAGGTAATGTCTCTTGACCCCTCGCCCTCTCTCGTAACCGCTATTGTCACATTGCTACCCTTTGGCCCCCTGAGCAATTTCACAGCATCATAAACAACCATACCCCGGGTTGGTTTACCATCAATTTCAGTTATTAAGTCTCCAGGTTTAATTCCAGCAAGGTCAGCTGGTGAACCTTCTATCGGCGATATAACCTTTAATACTCCATTTTCCACGGCGACCTCCATCCCTACTCCTCCGAACTCGCCTGAGGTACCTATCTCTAGCTCTTTGTAACGCTCAGGCGAGAGATATGCAGAGTATGGATCAAGGGTCTTTAGCATTCCCTCGATAGCATGATTTGCAAGTTCCTCCGAGTCGACTTTATCAACATAATTTCTCTCTATCAGATCCAGTACTTTCGTGAAGTTAGATAGTCCCCTGTAAACGGCTTCATCTTCAGGAAACGCATTGAGCGGTAAAATAAAGACTAAAACAAAGATGATCGATAATAATCTCTTCATGATATTAATTTATTAATTCAATTTTATGAGGCATCAACCCACCGACTTTCTTTTAGAATTATACGCCAAAAGTTCATGAACGGCCAGAACTATATCCTTAGAATCGAGCCCAAAATACTTGAGGAGCTCGAGACCATCACCGGATGTGCCGAATCTGTCTCTCATTCCGATTCTTTTCATAGGAGTCGGCGCGTGCTCACCGAGAACCTCTGCTATAGCTCCTCCCAATCCTCCAATGATATTATGATCTTCAGCCGTCACAACAGCCCCAGTCTCACTTGCAAGCTCCATTATAGTTTCGATGTCGATAGGTTTTATTGACGAAACATTCACCACAAAAGCATTGATCCCTTCCTTCTTTAAGAATTCTGCAGCCTCAAGT
Organism: Thermodesulfobacteriota bacterium; assembly: GCA_049682815.1. Lineage (GTDB taxonomy): Bacteria > Desulfobacterota_D > UBA1144 > Nemesobacterales > CSP1-2 > DASWID01. The sequence continues at coordinate 3,247 of JBAUII010000127.1, forward strand.
GCTTTTGACACCAAAATCCCGGTTGCAAAAATAGCAACATGTTTCCCCTCCCTCAGAATTGGGGCCTTCCCAATCTCAAACTGGTATGAATCTTTAAAGATTGTTGGAAACTTGGCTCTGGCAAGTCTAACATATGTCGGACCTTTAACATCTATAATGGTTCTTATTACCTGCTCTGTTTCAACTGCATCTGCAGGCACAATAACAGTCATATTCGGTAGCACCCTCATCAGCGCAATATCCTCGAGTGCCTGATGCGTAGCCCCGTCTTCGCCAACCGTCAAACCGGCATGCGTTGCGACGATCTTCACGTTCAAGTTTGGGAATGCAATTGATTGTCTTACATGTTCCCAGGCACGTCCTGTCGCAAAAACGGCAAAAGTACTCGCAAAGGGTATCTTGCCCGCAAGTGCAAAACCAGCCGCCGTCGCCATCATATCTTGCTCAGATACCCCCATCGTGAAAAACCGGCTAGGAAATTCGTTACCAAATAAATTTGTCTTTGTCGAAACAGTCAGGTCGGCATCAAGAACAACTAGATCCTCGTAGCTCTTCCCAAGATCAACCAGTGTTCTCCCATATACCTCCCTGATATAGGCATTGTCCCTAATTTTATTCAGCACAAAATCACTCAGTTCCGATTGGCTCATGCAGCCTCCCCTAGCTCCTTTAGGGCTATATTGAGTTCTTCATCGCTTGGAGCAACGCCATGATATTGCCCCTTGTTTTCAAATATTGAAATACCTTTACCTTTAATAGTGTTAGCAATTATCACAAATGGTTTGCCCTTTACGCTTTTCGACCTATCAAGCGCTTTTAGGATACTATTGATGTCATGACCGTCCTTAAGTACCTCAACCTCCCATCCAAAAGCCCTCCATTTGTCCGGTACGGGCTCTATATCTTTAATTTTATCCATGGCACCATCATTCTGAAATCTGTTTCTATCTACCAGTGCGCATAAATTGTCGAGCCGCCGATAGGATGAACTTGTAATCGCCTCCCAAGTCGCGCCCTCCTGCAGCTCCCCATCACTCAGAAGTACGTAAACTCTTATGTCTTTACCGTCAATCTTCGCTGCTAAGGCTATACCATTCGCTGCCGAGAGACCATGTCCCAAAGAGCCCGTGGTTGCCTCGATACCAATACCAGGGTCGTATTCTGGATGACCCTGCAGACGACTTCCCGGTTTTCTTAGGGTCATCAGCTCCTCTCGGGGGAAGTAACCTGCATTAGCAAGGACCGCATAAAGTGCGGGTACCCCATGCCCTTTAGACAGAACGAACCTGTCTCTATTACTCCATGTAGGATTATTTGGATCGTGCCTCATGTGAGAGAAATATAGAGAAACTAAAATCTCTACAGAAGATAATGAACCACCGGTGTGTCCGGATTTCGCTTTGTGAAGTGCTTTCAGTATATCAATTCTTACCTTTCTGGCGATTTCTTTAAGAGCAGCAGGATCATACGTTTTTTTCAACATTGCATCAGTCCCCTTTAACCCTTCTGAAATCCGTTTTAGACTTTTGTCAAGTTAGGAGTTATGATTAAAATTTAAGTATAATATAAACTTACATCTAGAGTTGTCAAACACACCAAGATTAGAGGTTGATTACGATATAATGGCCGACCTTACTTTCTTGAACTAATAACCAAAATAAGCTATTTTTATTCTCCGCTGGCACAGGTATTACTAAAATGAAAAGGCTGATCTTGGCAATTATCGATAAATTAATCGAAACTTATAATTACAGCGTGATACAAATCTCAAAGGACTGGTTCATTCCGCTCAGGCTACTCTATATTGGCGCGGCGTTAATAGCGTATATCTTTTCTATTCTCGTACTCATAGCTGTAGTGTTAATTGTCGTTTTAATCGTAATTCCATTATCCCTGTTTACGGAAAGAGAAACCGGAATAAACCGATAGGAACTCCTTTGAATTTAGTAATCCTAAGTGTTCTCTATTAGACTAATCATTATACATCAACAAATTTATTATGAGAATGAAGCTTGAGTCCCGTATAGATAAAACAAATATCCCTGCACATATAGCCATAATAATGGACGGGAACGGTAGATGGGCTAAGAGAAAGGGAATTGATCGAATTAGCGGTCACAGGGAAGGTATGAAATCTGTCCGATCGGTAGTCAAGGCTGCAAATGAGTTAGGAATAAGATTGGTGACTCTATATGCGTTTTCAGAGCAGAATTGGAAAAGACCTAAAGTTGAAGTCGACGCACTCATGGAACTCTTAAAACAATATCTTCTTAGAGAGCGAAAGAGGCTTGTGAAGAACGGAATTAGGTTAAATGCGATTGGCAGATTATGGGAACTTCCTAAAGATGTATTTCTGGTCTTAATGGAAACTATAGAAATGACAAAAGAATGCAATTCCCTAATCTTAACACTTGCCTTGAGTTACGGAGGCAGAGAGGAAATCGTTGATGCTGTTAAAGAAATTATTTCCAGCGGGAATATACGACCAGACGATTTAAATGAACAAAGCTTTTCAAATTATCTATACACAGTTGACCTTCCCGAGCCCGACCTTCTCGTTAGAACAAGCGGTGAGTTTAGACTTTCTAACTTTCTTCTGTGGCAGCTGGCATATACCGAAATATACGTTACTAAAACTCTGTGGCCTGATTTTAGAAAGAAACACCTGATAAAAGCCCTGATAAACTATCAAAGTCGAGAAAGAAGATTCGGACTCACTAGCGACCAAACCGGAAAGAGAAAAGTCCCGTGAAAAACATATCAATCCTCGGTTCCACAGGCTCTATAGGCCGCCAAACACTAGAAGTCATATCAAGATTTCCTGACGAATTTCGGGTCTTGGGACTAGCAGCGGGTAGGAATATATCCCTGCTTAAAGAACAAATTCGCATTTTTAAACCCAAAATAGTGTCTGTCAAAGACAAGCATAAAGCAATTCTACTATCTAGAGAGTTCCCTAATGATTCGATTGAATTTCATTACAGCGATTCTGGTGCTGAAACTATCGCAACTTATCCCGAAGTCGATCTCGTAGTCTCAGCCATGGTGGGGTCGTCCGGGCTTAAGCCTACCCTAGCAGCGGTAGAATCATCAAAGAACATCGCGCTTGCCAATAAAGAAGTTCTCGTAATGGCAGGAGGCTTATTAACAAGAAACGCTAAGAGGAAAGGCATTAAAATTTTGCCTGTAGATAGCGAACACAGCGCAATATTCCAGGTACTGGACAGAACAGATAAGGAGCACGTGAAGAGAATCATTCTGACAGCATCAGGAGGACCATTACGCAGAACCCCAAAAAAATATTTCAAAGATGTAACCCTTGAAAAGGTGCTTAATCACCCTACATGGAGCATGGGCAAGAAAATAACGATTGATTCGGCAACGCTTATGAATAAGGGATTTGAAGTAATTGAGGCAAAATGGCTCTTCGAAATGGAGCCTTCTAAGATCTCAGTATGGATTCATCCCCAAAGCATAGTTCACTCTATGGTAGAATACATCGATGGCTCGATAATCGCTCAATTGAGCACACCAGATATGAAGATTCCAATTTCATATGCATTGGCCTACCCTGAAAGAATACATATAAATGGCAAAGTAGTATCACCATCCAACTTTAAGAAATTGACATTCGAGGATGTGAAATCCGACAAGTTTCCTGCACTCCAGTTAGCCTATGAAGCCATAGAGGAGGGCGGCACAATGCCAGCTGTACTGAATGCGGCAAATGAGGTTGCGGTTGAATCTTTTCTCAATAATGAGTTAAAATTCACTGATATACTAAAAATTGTAAAGCGTGTAATGTCTCTTCATACAAAACTTCCTGGCGATGACATTGATCAGATCCTTGAAACTGACAACTGGGCAAGGATGACGGCATTATCACAAATTAGAAAAAAGGGAGTAAAACAATAAATGACATTATTAGCATTCATCTTTGTAATAGGAATTTTGGTATTTATACATGAGCTCGGGCATTTTCTCGTAGCAAAATGGAAGGGGGTCAGGGTAGAAAAATTCTCATTGGGTTTTGGCAAAAAACTACTGGGTTTCAGGGCTGGCGAAACTGAGTACTTGATCTCCCTGCTTCCCCTCGGAGGTTATGTAAAGCTATATGGAGAAGGAGGAGAGGGAAACCTCGTCATTGAAGACGTAATACCGGACTCGAAGGCCGACAAAATAGGGTTCAAACCGAGCGATAAGATACTAAAAATTGATGATATCGATCTGACCTCTTTTCCCACTTGGAAGGAATTGGCAAACACCTTGAGAACCAACAACGAAAGGGAATATATATTCGAAATAGAGAGGCAGGACGGGAAGATACAGATAAATTCCATGGCTGAGAGCTTGGACGGTCTAAACGTGTTTTCAGAAAAGGAGTATCCCAGGAGCTTTTCCAATAAATCGATCGCTAGCAGATTAATGATTGTTGTTGCCGGTCCATTCATGAACTTCCTTCTACCTTTTCTTTTCTTGCCGATTGTTTTTTTAATCGGTATCAGTGTTCCTGCCTACCTCGAGAGCGCACCAGTCGTTGGATATGTTGAGCCTAATTCTGCCGGGAGTAAAGCGGGTTTCGAGAAAGGCGATGTTGTAAAAGAGATAAATGGGAAGGCAATAAGAACATGGAGAGATCTGAACATAACATTCCAATCAAACCCTGATATACCACTAAATGTCGTCGTCAATAGAAATGGGACTACGAAATCGATTGAATTTAAATCCTCACCGTCTTCTCAGGGTGTGGTCGAAGTTGGTATTTCAGAACCACTCGAAGCCAAAATCGGAGAGGTAATAGAAGGTAGCCCGGCCGCACAAAGCGGGACATTGCGAAAAGGAGACCAAATACTGGCGGCAAACGGTAAAAAAATAACAGATTGGTATCAGATGTCCTCTATAATCAGAGATAGTGGAGACAAAGAAATTACCCTCCTTGTTAAAAGAGGTGATAAACAGTTCAACGTGAGCCTCATCCCGAAGATCATAGAGGAGGGGACTTATCCAGCGATCGGGATCACTCCGGAACGCGAGCAGATCCTCAAAAAGTACGGGTTTATTGATGCTATCATCGAAGGGATAAAAGAAGCGGCAAAACTGATTTTTGAGGTTACCGTCCTTCTATTTTCCTTTCTTTACAAGCTTATTACCGGACAAATATCCTTGGGAACCGCGGGCAAGAGCCTAGCAGGACCACTTCTCATAGCTAAGGTCTCGGGGGCTGCGGCAGAAAGTGGCATAGCATCACTCATGCAATTCACCGCATTTATAAGTATTAACCTTGCCATTATAAATCTTTTTCCTATACCAATGCTTGACGGAGGGCATGTTCTTTATCTAGCAATCGAGTCAATAAAGAGAAAACCCCTGAGTCAGAGAACCCTTGAGATAAGTCAACGTATTGGATTTACGCTCTTAATTTTCATAATGTTTGTAGCAATATTTAATGATATAACCAGGCTAAAGGGCTCAATCATTGAATCAGTAGGCCGAGTACTTGAAGCCTTTCGTTGAGCACTAGTATTCTTGAGTATTATAGAACCAGGTATATTGAAGCATAAAAAATGACTCCTCATAAATTGACCTCTGCCAGAGAATTGCCTTACTCATACCTCTATAATATATTCAAGGTCTTCAAAACCAGAAGGACTGACCGCGTATCCACTCGTCCAACAAAAGAAGGTATAACGTTTCTCGCCCTCTCCATATTTGTAGGTGTTGCCGCCTTAAATACCGGCAATAATCTTCTCTATTTGATTTTCGGCATGATGCTCAGCTTCATTGCTATATCCGGATTTATGTCTATGATAAATCTATCCAGAATCGACGTCCGATCTTTAACCCCTCAGAACATTTTTGCCCTGACACCAATATCCTTTAAACTTTTTATAACAAATAAGAAGATTTTATTGCCTTCTTATTCCATAACGGTTGAAGTCGACAAAGAAAAGGGCTTCATATCATATTTACCTGCGAAGGCTACAAAAAAAGCCAACATAAGGTGCTTCTTTAAGCAAAGAGGTTGGAACGAAATTCCAGACATATACATATCGACAAGCTTCCCATTTGGATTCTTCAGGAAGAAGGTCTTAACAAAAACTGTCAACGAAGAGGTTCTCGTATATCCTAAGATTGAGAAAATTGATATTAAAAAATCTATATTCAATCAATGGTCTGACGAAAAACAATCCGCTAAAACTGGATTAGGTAGTGATATAAGATCCATCAGAACATACCGAGACGGAGATAACCCTAAACTAATTCACTGGAAATCATCGGCGAAGATTGGCGAATTAATGATTAGAGAGCTGCACGATGATGAATCGAAAAGCGCGGTAATTGAGTTCAGTCCTTCCGATGATAAAACAAAGGTTGAAATTCAGATTACCAGAGCAGCCTCTCTATTATTAGAATTGGTAAGGCACGAATATGAAGTCGAATTTATAGCTCCAAACATAACATTCTCAAGCTCTGAAATCGGTAGATCCCCAAGACCAGTTTTGAGATACCTCGCCCTTTACGATGGTGGGGGTCTGGCGTGAATAATTGAATTATTTACGGATGCACGGATCTACTGTCCTGCGTGACCACGAAATTTGCCCTCCTACCCATTCAGGCCAGACTCAGAAATTGTAGCAGTCTCACAACCGGTCATTCCCGCGGATCGTAAGCGGGAATCAATGCTTTTACCTCTGGATCCCCGATAAAAGTCCTCGGGGATGACGAACTAGATGTCATTGTTTCGGACTGTTAGCAGATTTTCTGCGCGGAAAACAATCCATTTATTTACCCCTGACCCCGTTATGTCAGGGTTTCCCCCGGTTTTAGCTCGATAATCTCCATGTCTTTAATGTCCTTCGTAAGCTCCCTAAGCTCCCGAGGAGTTCCCGTTAAAATAGGGAACGTAGCGTAGTGAATAGGGATTACATACCTGGGCGAAAGGAATCTACAGGCATAGGATGCTTCTACAGGAGACATGGTGAACCAATCCCCAATTGGCAACATAACAAGTTCAGGCTTGTATATTTCAGCGATCAACTTCATATCGCTGAAGATGCAGGTGTCTCCAGCGTGATAAATCTTAAACCCGTTTTCAAATTCAATTACGTATCCCGCAGGCTCCCCAGCATAGATGAGATTACCATCCTCGTCCACTATCCCACTGCTGTGCTGGGCGTGGGTCATTGTAAATTTAATCCCCTCAACCATTTGAGTGCCGCCCTTGTTCATTCCGGAGCAGTTTTCTACACCCTTAGACCCCAGCCAGTGGCCGATCTCGAATATGGCCACCACCGCCGGTTTATGCTCTTTTGCAATTGCCACTGCATCGCTCATATGGTCAAAGTGACCATGAGTGATTGCCATTATGTCGAGCCTCTCAAATTTCTTGAGACCTTCCGGGCAGGCAGGGTTTCCCTGTACCCAGGGATCTATCAAGATAATCTTACCTTTGGGGGACCTGATTCTGAAAGTAGAATGACCCAGGTAAGTAATTTCAACATCACGCTTTAACTTTTCCATGTTCGTATCTCCGTCAACAAGTTTGATATTAGAGTAATGAAACTCCCTGCAACACGCTGCGGGGTATAATAATAGAAACTGAAGCCTCAGATGTCATTGTGAGGAGCAAAGCGACGAAGCAATCCAGAAATGAGACTGCTTCACTCCGTTCGCAATGACAGGCGAGGGGAAACACTGTAGCAAGCTACAGTTAATTCACCAGTTAAAATTATCCACAATGGATGAAACAATGCAACTATAGTCAAGGATATTTTAGATGATAAAATCCATGTTAGACTTAACGAGATTGAAATATAAAATAATAGACCATACAGCCGATATATGCGTAAGAGTCTTCGGAAACTCGCTAGAGGAAATTTTCGTTGGTTCCTCCAAAGCCATGATGGCAATAATCACCGATGTAGAGAAAGTGAATCCGTCCAAGGAATTTTCAATAGAGGCCCGGGGAGAAAATCATGAGGAGCTCTTGGTCAAGTGGCTTCAAGAGATTCTTTATCTTCACGAGGTGAAGAAAATGGTCTTTAAAGATTTCGAAATCAAAATAGAAAATGGAACCAGGGCAGTCGGCAAAGCATACGGTGAAAAGATAGATTTTGATAGGCACGAATTCTATTCTAATATTAAAGCAGTTACTTATCACAATTTGAAAATTATTTCTTCGAAGGATAAATACAGGGTAGACATTGTTTTTGATATATAGTGGAAAGTGGTGTCCCGTTGAGATTAATTTATCCAAGGCCACGGATTTATCTTAAAATAGTAAATCAATATCTCTGAACCAAGATCATACGAATAGAATAAAATGACAGCCAACTAAATTCCTCTAAAGAGATGACAGCTTATGATTGATCCTAAAATTTTGGAAGAAAATATAGAATTCGTTAAAGAAAAATTGGCTCAACGAGGCCAGGGCATAGACTTTGATATGATCATCAGGATTGATGAAGAGCGAAGAAGGGTTATCAGGGAGGTGGAGGAACTTGAGCATCAACGAAATATCGGCTCAAAAGAAGTCGGAGAACTGAAGAGACAAAGCAGGAACGAAGAAGCGGCTAATATTCAGAGCAGGTTAAAAGATATCTCTGAAAACATTAAAGAGCTAAACACAAAAAGAACCCAGATCGAGAATGATTTCCAACTTCTATTATTAAATATCCCCAACATTCCCCACGAATCTGTACCTATTGGCAATGACGAATCGGACAACCTGGAGATTAGACTTTGGGGCAAACCAAGGGAATTCGATTTTGTATTTAAGGACCATGTAACAATCGGCAAAAGTCTGGATATACTTGATTTAGAAAGGGCAGCAAAAATCACCGGTTCACGATTCGCCCTCTACAAGGGTCTCGGGGCAAGAATTGAAAGAGCACTCATAAACTTTATGATTGAAGAACACACAAA
>JBAUII010000128.1:0-15069 GCA_049682815.1 Thermodesulfobacteriota bacterium
GGGATGTTTGTAGCGGTTATCTCAGCCATTTCAAACGTTTTATCCTTTGATTCACCTATACCCAAACCTCCAATCGCATAACCGTCAAAATTAATTTCGAGGAGATCATCCGCTGATCTCCGCCTAAGTTCGGGAAAAACACCTCCCTGGACTATCCCAAAAAGTCCGTTCTCACAATCACTTTTTGCCTCCTTACATAGCCTAGCCCAGCGCGTTGTCAACTCAACTGAATTGCGCATATATTCATAATCAGAATCGTACGGCGGACATTCATCAAGGCACATCATTATATCGGCATTGAGTGCCCGTTGTATCTCTATTGACTTTAAGGGCGTTAAAAAACGTTTGCTTCCATCTATATGTGATTGAAAAATAATTCCATCATCTGTAATCTTCCTTACCTTTGAGAGGCTCAACGCTTGAAAACCGCCGCTATCCGTGAGAATCGGATGTTTCCAGGACATGAATTCATGTAGTCCTCCCAGTTTCTTGACTAAGGAGTGTCCCGGTCTTAAATATATGTGATAAGCGTTTACAACCAATATATCAAATCCCATTGATTCAATCTCACTTGATGTCATAGCTTTTACAGTTCCATGAGTTGCTACGGGCATAAATGCCGGAGTCTCGACAGTTCCGTGACTGGTATGAAACATACCACTCCTGGCTTTTGTGCGTCGATCCTTATTGTTGATTTCAAACCTGAACATTGGATGAGAAGGAACGTTCAAATACGTTATGTGAAAGGAATCATTAAAAAGTAACCCGCCTCAACAACGACTGTTATAAACCCAATACATCTCTCATCGTATAGACACCGGGAGGTTTTCCTATTATCCATCTCAAGGCCCGGATAGCACCCCTCGCAAAATTATCACGATTAGTCGCTCTGTGAGTGAGTTCAACCCGCTCCCCATTACCACAGAACCAAACAGAGTGTTCACCAATTATGTCTCCACCACGAATGGCCTGGATCCCGATTTCATTCAGTCCCCTTTCACCAACATGGCCATGCCTCTCAAGCCTTGCAACCTTACTAAAATTCCTGCCCGTAGACTCGGCAATTATTTCCCCTAGTCTCATTGCTGTGCCACTCGGGGAATCCTTTTTATGTCTATGATGAGCTTCTATAACCTCTATATCGAATTCATTGCCCAACAATTCAGTCAGCTTCTTCGTGATTTCAAACATCACGTTAACTCCGATGCTCATGTTGGGCGAAATTACACAAGGAAACCTGGTGGCAAGTTTTTCTAGCGTCACTTTCTCATCGGGGCTAAAACCCGTCGTCCCTATGACCATTGGCTTTTCCTTCGACGAGGCGTAACTTGCAGCATTTAAGGTAGCATTGGGATGAGTAAAATCCACGACAACATCGGCCCTGGAGGCTGCTTTATCAAGATTGTCCGAAACAAGGATACCAATTTTTCCTTTTCCTATGATCTCACCAACATCTTTACCGACCGAAGGATGGCCATCAATTTCTGCGGCACCCACCACTTCTATACCATCTTCTTGAAGCAGCAGAGAAATTATCTGTTTACCCATCCTCCCCGCAGCGCCCATTACTAAAACATTGATCATTTCTGAATCCTAAAACGAATTGTCAGCGTTCGGAGTCTCGCTATCTTTCCCAACTAAATCGTCAGAATTAATTTTCCATTTATTGTCCATCGAAGACAATACATATTGAACTTCAACTGTTTTGTTTACGAGTTCGTCATTCTTAGGGAGCCTATAACTTACGTCTAACTCCGCGGTAACGTATGCCTGTTCGCCAAATATCTGAACGCTTTCTATCCGATAATTCGATAAATTCCAATTCAGCTTATCAACAAAGGTATTTTTCATGTTTAAGACATAACTCTCCTCGTCAAGGTTTCCCGCGTATAAGATGGATATATAAGAATAAGCCTTATTAAAATTTTTGCCTTTTAATGCATCCAGATATCCACTAACAGTATGAATAGGTGAGGTTCTAGGAATCTTGGGACCAGACTTAGGCTTCGTACTGGTAAAGCATCCCAATAGTCCTAGAAGCACAATAATAAGAAGAAAGAGCTTTTTCATTATGAATGGACTGTTACTGTACGAAGATCAATCTGGAAAATAGGATATTTGCAAAAGGGTGAAATATCAAGGAATTCTTCCAAAAAATGCCCCGAATCATCTTCCTTACGACATTATATCAAAATTTTATTCCCATTTGAGTCAACATTTCAGTAAACATTGATAATATACTCAATTTACTTGACAAATCCTTCTTCTCCATAATTCTTGTTACGTTGAGCAAACTCGAAGAAACCGTTCCAGTAAAGCTATTTATCAGCATTATCTATAGCAAAAATGCTCAAGTTTACGAATGTATAAAAAGATTAGAAAAACGATTAAGTAAAACCGATTTCATAAGTGAACGACTCCCTTTTCACTATACCACATATTACGAGAAGGAAATGGGTACCGAACTATCAAGGATTGTAATCACTTTCAAGACACTAATAAAAAGAGATAAGCTAGTAAAGATTAAACATTTTACCAACGAACTGGAAAGGTCTTTTTCGACGAACGGCAATAGACAAATAAACCTAGATCCCGGCTACATGGCTCCTGAGCACCTGATTATTGCTACGGGAAAAGGATATTATCATCGTCCATATTTAGGCAGAGGTGTCTATGCAGATCTAACACTTGTGTACCAGAAAAAAGACTTCAGACCACTAAAGTGGACTTATCCTGATTATAGGACAAACAAGCTACGGAGAATTTTCAAAAATTTAAGAGAAACGTACATGCTGGAACTAGAGGAGACAAAACTCGCATGAAGAGTATGACAGGTTATGGAAACAGCGAAGTGGAAACAAACTTGGGGAAAATAATAGTTGAAGCCAAGTCCGAAAATTACAGATTCTTGGATATCAACATGCAGCTCCCTGAATCGCTTCTATCTATCGAGCCAGACTTAATCGAAATTATCAAACAATATGTTAGCCGGGGTAAAGTAAGACTTGTGTTCGTGTCAGAAGAACTAAGAAGGAGGACCCCGGTTATTAACATCGAACTTGCCAAGGACTCATTTCGTATGCTGGAAAAATTAAAGAAGGAACTGTTGATTCAAGATAAAACCAGGCTTGAACATGTCTTACTCTTAAAGGAATTCTTCTCGTACGAATCCAAACCCGCACTGAACAAGGTCTATTTAAACAAAATAAAGACTGCGCTAGGAAATGCTATGAGAAGGCTAGATTCGGCGCGGATTTCCGAAGGAACGAAGATCGAGAAAGACCTTAGAAGTAGAATACAAAAATTAGAAAAAATAATGAAGCGGGTTAGCGCGAAAAGAAGCGGTTTTAAAAAAACATTTTCAGAGAACGTTAAAAGCAGGATAAGTAAATTATTGGATGATAAGCAACTAGATGAAAGCCGACTTAACCAAGAAATCGCATTGATGGCCGAACGAACCGATATTACAGAAGAAATAATAAGGCTTAAAGCACACATAAGTAAGTTGAATGAAACAATCAAAAAAAATCATTCCATAGGTAGAGAATGCGATTTTCTCTTACAGGAGATGAATCGAGAGGCAGGGACTATCTCTGCCAAATCAAAGGATGCATCCATTTCGCACTTAATAATCGATTTTCGTTCAGAAATCGAAAAAATGCGGGAGCAAGTCCAAAACATAGAGTAAATGTGGCTTTTACTTCGTTGATTATTTTAAAATTGTAAATACCATTATCATCCATTCTGTTGAATGTACACAAATCGTATGTTAACATTCGTGACCATTTCGCTGCTATCTGTATGAGTCCATAAAAATCAGACAGGAGTCTAAGTATGAGTATACTTGTCAATAAGAACACAAGAGTAATAGTTCAAGGAATAACTGGAAGTGCTGGTATCTTTCATGCCACTCAGTGCCGTGATTATGGTACAAAGGTAGTCGGCGGCGTCACGCCGGGAAAAGGAGGAACAGAAATAGAGGGTTTCCCGGTATTTGACACCGTCTCAGAAGCCGTAGAACAAACAAAGGCAAATACATCTCTAATTTTTGTGCCTGCACCTTTTGCAATGGATTCTATCATAGAGTCAGTCGATGCGGACGTCAAGCTCGTGGTATGCATTACTGAAGGCATTCCGACCCTTGATATGGTTAAAGTAAAGAATTACATAAAGGGAAAAAATGTAAGATTAATCGGTCCTAATTGCCCTGGTGTTATAACCCCGGGTGAGGCTAAAGTTGGAATCATGCCCGGATATATTCATACCCCGGGTAGAGTCGGAATCGTATCACGGAGTGGAACACTGACTTACGAAGCGGTCTGGCAGTTAACGGAAATTGGCATAGGCCAATCCACCTGTGTGGGAATCGGTGGAGACCCGATTATTGGATCAACTTTTATTGATATATTAAAGCTCTTCGAAAAGGACAAAAATACGGATGGGGTGATTCTGATAGGTGAGATTGGAGGAAGCGCTGAAGAAGAAGCTGCCGAATTCATTAAAGAAAAATTTAGCAAACCTGTAGTCGCATTCATTGCAGGCGCAACGGCGCCGAAGGGCAAGAGAATGGGACATGCTGGAGCCATCATCTCAGGCAGTTCTGGCACCGCTAAAGAAAAGCAGGAAGCTTTAGGACGTGCTGGCGTTACCGTCTGCCCAAGCCCGGCAGACATGGGGAAAACCCTAAAAGAAGCCCTGAGATTGAATTAAAAGACAAATTGGAATATTGGTTTGCCAATATCCTCCCCTGGTGCCGCTTATTCTTAGGCAACGCGATGTGGTAGGGAACGCATATATGCGTTCCCTACAACGTTAATTTTAATTCCTTGGTTAATATATTAATGGCTTGAGGACTAAAATCCTCCGCTACTGAACAGCGCCGGATTACAACGATAATCGGCTCGGTGCATCTATGCGATGCTTATAGCCTCCTCAATTAGCATTATCGGAATCTCATCCTTAATGGGATATAAGAGTTTGCATTGCTCGCAAATAAACCCAGACTCATCTTCTTTGAGCTTTAAATCACCTTTACACTTCGGACATGCAAGAATCTCTAGAAGCTTTTTATCAATCGGCATTGTAACCTCCCTTCTCGGCCACAGAGTTCACAGCGTACATGAACAAATTTTATAGCATCTCTTCTTTGCTCTGTGGCAAAATTTTGTTGAATTAATCTACCTTTTTCGAAGTTTACAAAATCAAAAAGTTTGATACAAAATTTATGAATAAATGTCTACATTCTCCTTTAACCAATCGTAATGTCTTCTTAACCCCTCTTTAATATCAACATTGGGAGAATACCCAAGATCCCTCTTCGCAGTTGATACATCTGCATATGTATGCATTACATCTCCCCTTTGAGCCTCTATAAATTTCAGGTCTGCCTTTTTTCCTGATATCTCTTCAATAATATTCAAAGATTCGATAAGTTTAACTCTGCTTCCCCCTCCGATATTGTAAATCCCTCCTTCTTTCCCATTGAGAAAGGCGCGCACATTCGCTTCGACGGCGTCATCTAGGTACGTAAAATCCCTTGTCTGCTCCCCATTACCATAGATTTCTATTTCTCTTTCATCAAGAATGGCAGATATAAATCTATGAAAGGCCATATCCGGTCGTTGCCTTGGCCCATAAACTGTAAAATATCTCAGAGAAACAGTCGGAACTCCATAACATTTGAAGTACAGTGATGCTAAGTTCTCGCCGGCGAGCTTAGTAACTCCATAAGGCGAGATCGGTGATTTAGGACTTGATTCTCGTATGGGAAGCTCGATAGCGTCTCCATAGACTGATGAGGAAGAGGCGTAAATAAACTTCTTAATCCTTTTGTACCTGCATGCTTCAAGTAAGATTTGAGTTGCGTTTATATTGTTCACGGTATATTGTTCAAAGTTCTGTCCCCAGCTTGTTCGTACTCCTGGAATCGCAGCCTGATGATAGACCACATCAACCTGGTCAACTATTTCCCTAAGATTTATGTTGCCTATACTTGCTTCGATAAATTTAAACTTAGAACTCTGCAATAAGCCCTTTATGTTATTTTGCTTGATATGCTTTGGATAGTTATCGACAAATGAATCAATACCAATTAATTCATATCCTTCCCGAAGGAGCCTTTCAGCAAGATGTGATCCGATGAAACCTGCTACACCTGTTACTAGACACTTCACTATGTTTATTACCTCCAGCGCTCTTTATCCCTTACACGATAAACAAGCCCGATTCAAGCAGCGGGGAACCATCAACTTCAATCCAGAGACGCTAATTATCCAGGATGATACACGAAGAGCAACAGCGATGTAAGTGCTGAAATCGCTATTATTTAAACGGGTTGACAAAAGCATAGGTTTTTATAAGATAAGAATCTACTGTGGATCAGACAAAACAGAATCATATCGCATTTCAAGTTGATACGAATTAAGATGCCGTTAAGTCCATTTGAACTCGAGATATTTCGTAATATCTTAAGCTCGATTGCCGAAGAGATGGGCATGATACTTGTTCGAGCCGCTTTTTCACCTAACATCAAGGAAAGAAGGGATCTCTCTTGCGCAATCTTTGAATCGAAGGGAGAGATGATCGCGCAGGCCGCTCATATTCCGGTTCATCTCGGCTCTATGAGTTTTTCAGTAAAATCAGTATTGGAGCAATTGGATATACGGGAAGGAGACATATTTATTTTGAATGATCCATTCAAGGGTGGAACCCACCTACCGGACGTCACATGTATCGCACCTGTTTTCATAGACAGAAAACCCGAATTCTTCGTAGCGACACGCGCTCATCATGCTGACATTGGCGGATCCACACCTGGATCAATGCCTCTTTCCTCGTCAATCTATGAGGAGGGTATCATCATACCTCCATCCAAGCTTTACAATAAAGGTCGCCTCAGCCGATCGCTTTTTGAGAAAATCATCCATTCATCCAGGGATCCAGAGGAGAGGGAAGGTGATTTCAGAGCACAGGTAGGCGCTCTTAGGTTAGGAATAAAGAGGATAATAGAGGTTACAGATAAATACGGATTGCAAACGGTAAGCGAGGCCGGAAGCGAACTCCTCAATTACAGCGAACGAATGATGAGGAAGGTTATAAGGGATATACCCGATGGCGCGTACAAATTTGAGGATCATTTAGACAACGACGGAATAGGAACAAATAATATCAAAATACAAACCTCTGTAAAAATCAGTGGAGAAAAAGCAAATGTCGATTTTACCGGTAGTTCAGTGCAGGTAAAGGGTAGCCTGAATGTCCCGCTTAGTGTTACAACCGCGGCGGTTTTATACGTATTTCAATGTCTGGCACCTCAAGATTTGCCTTTGAATTCGGGCCCGCTGAGAGTAATTAAAATTATTGCGAAAAAGGGAACTATTCTCAATGCAGAATTTCCTGCCGCAGTTTCGGCCGGGAACGTAGAGACATCACAGCGTATCGTGGACGTCGTATTTGGAGCACTTAGTAAGGCAATCCCAAAAAGGATTCAAGCGGCCAGCTCCGGCACGATGAACAATTTCGCTTTCGGGGGTAAGAATCCAATAACGGGAAAAACATTTGCATATTACGAGACTATTGCCGGCGGGATGGGAGGTAGATATGGAAAAGAGGGGGTAAGCGCGGTGCAAACTCACATGACGAATACGCTCAACACCCCTATAGAAGCACTAGAAAGAGAACTCCCCATCAGAATCGATGAGTATTCCATTCGAACGGGGAGCGGCGGAAGTGGCAAATACAAAGGCGGAGATGGTATTACCAGAGGATACGAATTCCTTTCAGATGCCAGATTATCTCTAATTACAGAAAGGAGAAAATTTGCTCCTTATGGAGTATATGGGGGAAAACCGGGAAAGAAAGGACGAAATTCCCTGATCAGAAATAACAAAGTAAATATTCTTCCGGCTAAAGTTTCTCTAGAACTGAAAAAAGGAGATATTTTAAGAATAGAGACCCCAGGTGGTGGAGGCTGGGGAAAAACGTAAAATCTTTGAATTTAGAATTCAGAATACAGAAGTCAGAAGAAAAAAATGCTGAATTCTGACTCCTGACCTCTGTATTCCAACTTCTTATTCTGGTGCCTTCGTGGCTTGGAATTGATAAAATTAAGAACGATGGATTATCCCAAGCTAAACAATATAGAAGCCTTTCCAGTCGAATACCGAGGGCAAAACCTTATCTGCCTCAGAGACCCCCGTAATATAAAGGGAAATGCGTTATTTGTATCTCCTACAACCCTTTTCATTATACAACATTTCGACGGAAAACATTCAATAGTTGATATTCAAAAAAGTTATATGGAGAGATTTCGATCGATACTTTTCAGAGATGATATAATAAAGCTCATCAAACAACTGGATGAATCACTTTTACTGCAAAGCGAGCACTACGAAGGGTATCAAAAGAGAATCCAAGAAGAGTTCGACAAGTCAATTTTCAGGGAGCCGAGCCATGCCGGACTATCCTACCCTCGGGAAAGAGAAGAATTAATAAAATGGCTTGACAGCATTCTCGAAAACGTCAAAGAGCTACGTCCAACTGATTCAGAAAAAGGGAAGATCACCGGTCTTATTTCACCTCATATAGACTTCAGGAGAGGCGGACGTTCATATGGCTTGGCGTATAAGGAATTGATTGATCAAACGGAAGCCGATGTTTTTATAATCTTTGGAACATCTCATTATGCAGAAGTAGAAAATCCCTTCTTACTCACAAGGAAAATTTTTAAATCACCCTTCGGGGAGGTAGAAACAGATGTTGATCTCATTGAAAGGCTCGCAAAATCCTGCGGGTGGGACCTCTTTGAAGGCGAAATAGCCCACATCACCGAGCACTCGATCGAATTTCAAGTAGTTTTTCTTCAATATCTATTCGGTAATCGAAAACAATTCAAGATATTGCCGATTCTTTGTAATTCATTTCAGAGAATGATTCAAAATGGAAATTCTCCAGAGGATGATGTAAGGGTATCAACTTTTCTAAAATCAGTGAAAGAGATCACTTCAACCCTCGGAAGTAAGGCATTCATCATCGCGGGAGCGGATCTGGCACATGTTGGTCGGAAATTTGGCGATCTCGAGCCTGTAAATGAATCGACCCTCAGGTGGATCAGGGAGAAGGATCTACTAAGCCTGTCATTCACGGAACAAATTAATTCCGACGGGTTTTATCGATCCGTAGAAGAAGAGAAAGACAGGAGAAAAATCTGTGGCCTTTCACCTATTTATTCCCTTCTCTCAACGATAAATGCAAAAAAGGGTAAATTGATCGATTATGACCAAGCCCTTGAGCCCGACACAGGTTCAGTTGTAAGCTTTGCGAGCGTCGGGTTCTATACTTAGATGCATGGTACAATATGCATGATCCAGGTTATATGAAGTTGTTTTACATCCTGAATCTTGCATCATACACCTTGTACCATGATAAACGACCTTTTCATTGTAGATGCACATGAAGATATAGCATTTCACCTGAGTTTCTTTAAAAGGGATTTTGTAAATCCAACTATCCCCTGCATGATAACCCTTCCCTGGTTGAAACGGGGAAATATAAGGCTCTTATTTAACACGATATTTGTTCATCCCGAATTTAAACCGAACAAAACAAGAAAAGTCGCATCAAAACAGTTTGAAATCTATGAAAGGTTATTTGACGAACACAAGGATAGCATAATGAAGATTCAATATGCTGAGGACCTTCAAGAATTGCAGAATAACTCAAAAATCGGATTTCTCACCCTCATGGAAGGAGCAGAGCCAATAGAGAAGCCTGACAAATTAAACGAATTTTACGACAAAGGGGTTCGCATCATAGGGCTTGCCTGGAATGACCAGAATCAATACGCATCGGGAGCAAATTCAAGTTCGGGACTAACCGGTGAGGGTAGAGAATTGGTTAAACGAATGAATGACTTGAGAATCACACTTGATTTATCCCATCTTAATGAAAATGGTTTTTGGGAAGCATTGGAGATTTGCGATACAATTCCCATTGCCACACATTCAAATGCCCGGGCCGTAACAAATCATCCGAGAAACCTAAACGATGATCAACTTCGTACCATCGCTGAACGGGGTGGTGTTATCGGCTTAGTGCTTTATAACAATTTTCTGAGGAAAGGAAATAGAACAGCTACTCTTGAGGACGTCTTTTCCCATGCAGATTATATCGTAAATCTTTGCGGCGAAGACCATATTGGAATTGGAAGCGACTTGGACGGAGGAAAAATCAATGAATTCCCCGAAGATATTCGGACGGTCGCCGACCTACCGAAGATCGCGGACTTTTTCTTAAAAAAAGGCTACTCAGTAGAAAGGATAAGAAAAATCATGGGAGGCAATTTCCTCAGGGTAATAAAAGAGAACCTCAGCTAGTAGAAATATAAAGATACCTTCTTACTTTTTGATCCTTTTAGAAGACAGCTCAGATTGGGTATTTCCTGAACCGCGACGAAGGGCCTCGTCGAAGTGTGGATAAAATATCATAAGCATCTCTTCATACCAGCAAATAAGTTATTCTGCCGGTTCGATGGTGGCTTTCATAGACCCATTATTCCTGGAAAGCCGCCAATCTGGTCCATAAGCGAGGATTTGATTTTGTTTCTCCTCCGCAGCCTTTTTCGTTGATGTAAAAACGACAACCCTTCCCATTAAATCTACCGTGCAGGCCATCTCAAAGGCTCTGACCCTAGTATGTCCAAAAATTTCCACCAACATTTCAATTACATATTCATAGGTGTGATCGTTGTCATCTAATAAAACAACGTTGTATTGAGGGGTTAAACGCAGAGACTCTTTTAGCTGTGCAATATCTTTTATCTTTGTTTTTGGGATTTCTCCTGATTCCGAATCAAAAAAATTGCCAATCATGTTAATAAGATCATGCTCCCTAAAGTGAATATTACCATATAAATGTTGAGCAGTACCCTTATTTTCATCAATCCAAACATTTAATTTCATCTGGCTATCTCGTCCATTCCTCCATCAACCGTTCGATCTGGGTTTGATATGGAATCCCATGTATTTTAGCTTTCGCTTTGAATGCTTGGAGTAGATTCTCGGGTACTTTGATACTGATTTGCCTTGTACTCTGGGATTTAGTCTGAAAATGGAAGGTCCTGAAATCTTCGAGGAATTGAAGAATCTGTTCTTGTTTCATTGAAGCACATCTTTCTAAATATTCCTTCGAAACATATCGTACTGATTTCATTTTTTCAGACTCCTTAAAGCTTTAATATCCTCCAAGTCATGCGGCCTACCACTCTTTTGTTTCATCCTTATAACTGACTTCGGTTATCGGTTTGAAGCAATGAAGTCACTGATATATCCGCTGATCTGTTCTGGCGCATCCTCCTGGAGAAAGTGGCTCGCATCCTCAATTTCGTGAGTGGTGGCCTGCGGGTAGACATTTTGCCACCAGCGCAAGACAGAGGGGGGGAGTACCGGGTCAAGCATACCCCACACGATTAGCGTGGGCGTTTTTGCGAATAGGGATAAACTATTTTCGATACGCCGCATCTCGAGGTATGACGGATCAACCTCAGTCACTGGAATATCGCGTGACCAACACAACATCGCCACACGCGATTCCGGTGTGGGGAACGGCGCTCGATAAGCATCCATCACCACCTCCGTTAGTCGCTCGGCATGATGTGTCGTTCCGGTCAAAGCCCGTTCGAGGAACCCGTTCCTTTCGAGAACAAACTTCTCGCCGCCGGAAGAGCGAATCATCTCGATGAGTCGAGGGAACGGCGCGCCTGGCCACTGCGCTGAGGCCCAGGTGTTGGTGATTACCAAACGCTTGATGCAGTCAGGTTGACGAATCGCAAAGCCAAGACCCACCGGGCCTCCCCAGTCATGTACCACGAGTGTAATTTGTTGTAGGTTAAGTCCGATCAATAGCGCTTCGAGATTGGCGATGTGATGGGCAAGCCGATAGGGATAAGGCTGCCGAGGCACTTCTGATTTTCCCATTCCCATATGGTCCGGCACGATACAACGAGCCCTCTCGGAGAGCGCTGGAATGAAGCTACGCCAAAGATAGCCCCAAGTAGGGTCGCCGTGGAGCAGGACAATAGGATCACCATTGCCTTCGTCAACGAAGTGCATGTTGAAACCATTCACGCGTCGGTAGTTCGGCGCAAAAGGGTAGGTATCACCGAATGTTTCGTGTTGGATTATTCCGTCTTGCATGTGAACCTATGTTGTTACAAAAAAAGGAGGCATTTTTTCTCTTATCTTTAATACTCAGAATACAAAAAACGCAATCTCAGGTCAAGAAGTGGAAATGGAAAACAGCCTGTAGAGCCTTTCGTCCGTTCGTGCTGAGCCCAGTCGAAGCATGAACGCTCGGGATAGGCCTTACGCCTGTCAAAAGGTCGAACTGCCCAAGAAAGATAATGTGGCTGACCCTTGTTTAGCCCTAAGCATTAATTGAAAAATTGAGAACAAAATCAAGGGGTCAAATCTTTTGTTGATAGTATTAGTTTCTTGAGTGCTTTTAAATGTAATGAGAACCTCATAAAAGGCATCGTAATCATAAATTGAAGAACAGGCCCAAAGTTTAAATTTGGCACCTTCTACTGGCAAAAGAGATTTAATTTGAATATTTGTCAACAAAAGATTTGACCCCTCATTTCCCATTTCCCTTCGCTTGATATACTGTTTCATTTTTGTCCGGCCGGGTAAGACACTTTTTCTTGATTCAAAACGATTATTTTCTCGTCGGCCAATCTTTTTATTATATTTTCGACTTTGACACTATCCAATTTATCCCTTGATCCGATAAATGTCTTCAATGTTCGAATTCTTTTTGGCCTTCTTGCCAGATCAATCTTAAGCAGCATCTTAAGTATCTTTGCGAATATACCGTCGTCATCCACTTCCTTGCGTGATATAAATTCCTGTAATTGAGTTATTCTCTTACATTGTATTCCGGAATTTTCCAAATACCTCACGAGCGGATCAAAGCCTTTATCTTTGGATAAAATGAAAAATGATGCTTGCTTATGAATAGCAGATAGCTTTCCAAGATAAAAGGAAATATGAAAATCAAGGGCATTTCTCCCACTTCCCTTAATTTTGATCCATTGAACCCGATTTCCGTAGGGCTGGGTCGCTTTAACCAGGTCATAATCAATTTTATTCTGGTTATCCCCGGCGAAAATAAACACGTTTTGATTTTCATGAATCGCAGGGATTCCAGCAGGCCTAACATTTTCAAAATCGATAAGCAAATATTCTGTTACACTCATGTCATCCCTGCATATCTTCTCAATCCCTATAACTACGAATTAGACAGCAAAAATGCAGGATAATCATCAAATAGACATGCTATTCTGCAAATCATTGTCTAATCTAACTAAAATCTAGGATACAAAAAACCTGATGTCAGGTCAAGAAGAGGAAATGGGAAAAACGCACAGGAAGGAACGTCACGATCAAATTCGTGAGACCGAAAGACCCGAGCACTAGTCAATTCGCACCGAAAAGAGCTACTTCGCATAGATGTTTGCCATTACGTCCTTCGACCTTGCTCAGGACCAACGGTAAATTTAACTACACCAAAAACATTCAGCCTCCTTAAAAGGAAGTGAGAGTGGTGGTACGGGTTTTACATGCGCTCGACCCATGGGGTGCGCCAAGCAGGGGCAGGAAAGGGCTTCGTCCAGTAGGCGACCTCTTTGGCAATCAGACCGCCCCGCATCTCGAACACGAACACGCACTGGTAGGGATCGCCGTCACCATAGTCGAGATTTGCCTCGAGCACCCACAAGTTACCGCTACCGGTTATTCGCCTTACTCATCTAATCCTCCTCGCGCGGCCTAACCTCGGGTGGGGTTGAAGTCACGCAAACGCAGTGCAGCCAACACTTACTAATGACTGTTTAAACCCAAAACTGTTGCTGCTTTCTCGATGCTACAACAAGCCAAATTTCATGTCAATAAGGAAAATTTAGAAGCGCCCGTAGTGACAAGTCGAACCGCGAAATAGGGGGGCCTTTCACCTCGCCCGGCAATTCGTCCAAGAGAAAGCCTTCTTCCCGCCCCATTTGTTTTCATATAGAACCGGTTCACATTGAGCCTGCCGTGAGCCGAGTCAAAGGGGGGGGTCGAAGTGTGAGCGTGGTAAAACGCAAATTTGTCTATGGTACCAAGTCCAAACTTCGGACTACAAGCATTGGTCGGTAATACACACTACCTTCGACTAGACACTCATCCTTCGAAAGTTCGGAAAACTCCCAGCTCATAATAGGCGAATAAGAACGCTAAACCCAGCCTGGCAATCGGTTTGTTGCTATCACAGAAACTAAATGAACTTAAATCCGAGGTTGGAAAACCTCGGCTATCGAGGCACACCAAAGTGTATTAACACTCGGTTCACGCTTCGGTCAATCGAACTGAATGGGTGCTATTAACACAAAGGCAAAAAACATCCTTCAAGTTGGCTCAGGATGTGCGGATTGACATCCGCTGAGAAGTGATGACAATTTAAATTTTAGATTGATCAATTGGAATGGTAAATCCTTGGCAACTGGATATTGTGCTGACCCCGTGAGATGATTTAAGCCACCTCACAGGGCTGAGATTTTTAGCGCTACTTGTAAGGGCTTTCAAGCCCTGCAGTTAAGTCGCACGGTCAATTAGTACCCATCAGCTAAACCCCTTACAGGGCTTACACCTTAGGCCTATCTACCTCGTGGTCTTCAAGGGACCTTTAGGAACCTTACGGTTCGGGAGATCTAATCTTGGGGTAGGCTTCCCGCTTAGATGCCTTCAGCGGTTATCCCTTCCGAGCATGACTACCCAGCGCTGCCGCTGGCGCGACAACTGGTACACTAGAGGCTCGTCCACTCAGGTCCTCTCGTACTATGAGCAGATCCCCTCAAATCTCCTACGCCCGCTGCAGATAGGGACCGAACTGTCTCACGACGTTCTAAACCCAGCTCGCGTACCGCTTTAATGGGCGAACAGCCCAACCCTTGGGACCTGCTTCAGCCCCAGGATGCGATGAGCCGACATCGAGGTGCCAAACCTCCTCGTCGATGTGGACTCTTGGAGGAGATAAGCC
>JBAUII010000129.1:0-8039 GCA_049682815.1 Thermodesulfobacteriota bacterium
GATTTTATAGACCAGAATTCAAATAGTCCATCTATCGTCTCTAATACTTCTCCATTGCCATTAAGCCAAACGAGCCCATTTAGCCGTCCCGTAATATAATCTTTGATTGAATTTACTCTATTTGAAATATCTTCAAGGCTTATGTCCTTAAACAACACTGAAAGATCGTATCGATCTTTTTTGACACCATAGTCAATGGAACCGGCGACATAGATTCTTCCATCGAATAGATCTGAAGCACACTGATTCACATTGAGTTTTAATCCCGTGATGTTAAACAGACATTCTATGTCATCAAGACTCAAAAATCCATATTTGATTCCATCTATCGTCAAGAAATCGTTTTTACCGTAATTTTCAGTATCATTCAAAAGAGATAAAAACCTTTTAAATACCTCCTTATCCAACTCACGATGCTCTCGCAATAATGAAGCCAAGATATTTCCAGACTCACTGTATTCGTCAAACGTAACCACGCCGTTTACACCGCTAACAGAGGTCGGGACCCCCGCGATAACGCCGGAAAAGGAGGTGTTTGCAATAGACATTTTGCCGCTCCATGATAGATTCTTTTGCAACACATGATCAAACACCATATCGAACATTACGTCGCCCCTTAACTCACTCTCCTTAACCGATTCAGGCAGAAACGGGCTGACAATATTCATTACTACCGGCAGTGGGATCCTGTTTGAATTAATCTTTAACACCCTTTGTTCGTTCAATGAATTCTCCATTCGACCGGTAAATTCAATCTTTGGTCCATCTCCATTCTCTATAAAACCTGTTTCTAATAGCAAAGTTTCACCAATCATTTGAAATTTCAAACTACTACCGATGTTGGAGGCCTTTCCATTATCCCTTATTCTCAAATTCTCGATTCTCAGTTCGCCCCATCCTTGGGGTATTAAACCTTTATCAAGGGTCCCATTAAAGTCAAGTACTATTCTTTCAAGAGAAAAAACATTGGACCCGTAAGGGATATTAGCGTCTTTTATTATTAAGGATGAAGAAATGGATGAAAGGGGTTTAGTTGTGTTTAATAACAGGCTACCACCTAGCCTCCCCCCGAAAAGGCTGCCCTCAAGATCATCTACCCTAATGCCCTCTGATGAAGAGTCTAATTTCACTGACATTTCCTTAATAGTTTGAGATTTTATGTTAACTTCCTCAGCAAAGATTTCTCCACTCCAACCCTTCTTTTTATTTGCACCATCGTAAAATATAAATTCTCCCCCCAATCCTATCGATTTAACCCCGTATTTAGGCGCATAAAACCTCCCTTGGGAAAACTGAACTTTATTAGAAAATCTATCTCCGCTTCCGCCCAATATTATCGTTGTTTCATTTGCCTTGAGCTCTCCCAAACCTTCCAACACTGCTTCAAGATTGATGAGTTTAATCTCGTCATGTTCAAATGCATAATCGGAGGTAACAGAAGCAAATTTGAAATCACCGTATCTCCCGTCTTTTAGAGTAACCTTTCCCTTGAATCCAAATCCCCCATTTTCATCAGAGGCTAAATCAACCCGGACACTATTAAAGTACATGCTGTCATCCATGTCCCTAAGTTTTGACCCATAGACGGTTAATTCTATAGATAAATTCTGATTGATTTCGTACAGGACTAATATGTCATCAATGCTTCCCCTCTCAATCTCAAAGCCCTTATATGAAGCATCCTTAAAGGTCAACCCCCTACTCACAAGAGAGATCTCATCCTGCGTTAACTGGTTTTCACCCTCGCTTAATGACTTGTCTATTGTACCTTTGAAACTCATTTTAATCGGCTCTCTGGTCTTCAAATTCGATATCTCAAGCTTATCGTTTAAACCTCTCTCCAATTTAAGATCATTAAGAGAAAATGAGAGTTCGGAACTGTTCCACGTGCCATCGGTTTTAAAATCCAATTCCCCATCTAAACCTTCCAATAGACCGATTTTTGTTACAACATTCTTTGAATTTAACTTTCCCTCGATCGATAGGCTGCTTGATACCCTTCGGGACATAATTTTTTTAATATCCAGGGTGCCTCCCAGTTGATCCACCCGTATATCTCTCTCCCTATCGTCAAAATCGACTCCGATCAGAACAGCTTTACCTCCGAAGGTAACATCGTCCTTTTCCAATGAGCCGGTAAGTTGCAGATCTCTTGCCTCGATTCCCCCCGATGCAGCAACATGCGAAAATCCATGAAAGAATGTAATTACGTCCTCAATCCGAGTGGTAGATGCAGAACCATTAATATTAAAAACTCCTTCTGTTGTCATCCTATCAATGCTCCCATCAAATCTGGCAAAAAGTAATTTTCCTACTTCAAGGTCAAAGGAGTTTATCAACAGTGCGTCAGATTTTTTGTCGTAGGTAACGTCATATCGGAGTTCGGTCGATAAAATTGACCGGGTATTTGTGAATTCTTCACCATCTGCCAGTTCAATCCTCCCACTTGAACCTATTGTTTCAGCTATCCGGAAATTTAAGTCCGCATGTAGCGAAAGATTCTCCTGATCCTCCAGCACCTTGGATAACAAGCCCGATTTAAAACCAGATATATCGACATTTAGTTCTCCATTTGTTTCATCCGAAGAGGTTTTTATTAAGCCATTGATCCCGATTTCGTTATCCAAGAATATTAGAGTACCCTCTAACTCTATTTTTCTCTGACCTTGCAATTCGTAATCTCTCAGTCTGGAATCTAATTTACTTACATAAAGCTTTACCCCCTCCGAAACTTCAATTTGAGCCTTATTTAATTCTATTCTCTGTATAGCAATCGGAATAAACCTCTCCTCGTCTTTACCTAACCTCTTTTGTCGGATTTCAGCGCTAAGCTTCTTAAGTTTATCGAGCCCCACTTGGGGTAATGATAGGTCTGCGTCGTTTATCACTATTTCTTCGATTACGAGTTTACGCTCGATTATTGATGATGTTACATCTGGTTTAATTTTTAATTCCCCAATCTTAATGGGATAAGCATTGAGATCAGTTGAGTCAAATATCTGTATATCCCTGGCTTCGAGGCCGGCAAAAAAACCAAATGCAATGTCACTGATTCTGACTTCATAACCCTTCTCTTTGGAAACATTTACGACCAAACTTTGAACCTTTTTGGCAAGGTAGATCTTCGAAAATAAAAAGACGGAGATGAAGAAAAGTGAAAAGAAAATCGCAATTGAAGCTAGTACATATTTTAAAATACCTTTCCGGAGAGCCGGCATACCTCGGATATTATATTAGTAATAGCTTGAATTAAAAGGAGGCTTAAGAAATCAGAGAACGAAACTGAGTGGTGGTCGGTTGATAACAGGCTAAAAACGAGTGATATTAATTCAGTTTAAAGAATCACCTATCTCCAAGACACATATCTTGTGTCTTTAATATGGTTGTAATAGGCTAAAACCTTTTCAACATATGCCTCAGTTTCAGGATACGGCGGAATGTCGTATCCATATCTTATTACTGCGTCCTTACCGGCATTGTAAGCAGAAAGCGCAAGCTCTAAGTCACCCTCGAAATATTCCATTAAGTCTCTCAGATGCCTGACTCCTCCATCGATGTTATCTTCCGGATCAAAGGGGTCCTCTACCCCATATATACTCGCAGTCTCAGGAATAAGCTGCATCATACCCATCGCTTTCTTTGGCGAAACAGCTCGCGGATTGAAATTCGACTCTACCTTTATGACTGCTTCAACTAGGCAAGGATCTACTCCATATCTTTTACTTGCATTCAATATTGCATTTTCAAACTCAGACTGAAAATTATCATAATTAATACCTTCTCTAAGTTTTATACCACGTCCATGCGTTTCATCGATTATATCAAACCTCGCAAGTGGCGACGGAACCTTGAAAGTTCTCTCGGACGGAATGTTATCGCATTCAAGCGTTTCATATCTCAACTTGCTTCTAATTATTACCATACAGCTTGATACCCCTGTGATGGTTGCATAGTCACCTTTAGCCAGAGGAATCGCGTCACCCTCAGAATAAGTCTTGAGCTTGCCAGTAACATGATTTTTAATTATCGCCCTTGAAGTCGAGCCTCCGGTACCAATAGTGCCAAGAAGAATTAATTGATCATGTTCAGAACACTGTGAATAGATCGGATAGAAAAGGAAGGCAAATAGGACTATGACAAGAGCTACGCGAGAGCTTCTCATTTGCGACATATACTATCAAAGGTAAACAACAAATACAATACAAAACTTTTATGAACGAAAATTAGACACCATTAGCCCACCGATTGAGATTCGAACCAAATCGCCACCCACCCGCTTTCTCGATACTCGTTATTTACCCCGAAACCTGCTTTTGTATAAGCAGTTACAAGTGCTTCCTCCTTCACCTCATAGATTCCGGATACAAGGAGAATGCCATCCTCCGTTAACATGGACTTAAACCAATCTACCAAAGCAATGAGATCGTCTGTAACGATATTTGCTATAATTAGTTCAAATCTCCCTCGAACATCCTCTTTGGATCCATACTGTACGCGACCTACAGAATTTAGTTTGTTCTTCTCAAAATTCACCTCCGCCTCCTTTACCGCCGCCGGATCGATGTCCACAGCCAAAACATTTTCGGCTCCGAGCGATGCAGCGCAGATCCCCAGTACTCCGCTTCCACAACCAAAATCCAAGACTGCTTTTACGGTCCGTTTTTTGAAAATCTCTTCAAGGCCCGTTATACAGAGCCTGGTTGTTGGATGTTCGGCACCGAAGGAGCTTCCTGGAGAGATCTTTATAACTCTATTTTCACCATCCGGGGTTTTCAACCCAATCCTCGATTCGGTCAATCGGAATTCAACATAGGGCTTATATGATCTCATCGATTGCATCTAAACATCTTTTTGTCTGAAGGTCAAGAGAGCTAAAGGTGATTTCTTCGGCAAAAATACTCTGCAGTTTGCTGCAGGGTCCTTAACTGATGTCGAACCGAGTTGAAATTGACCAAAATACTAGTATCATTTGGTCAATCCTGCATCTAAACGGGAAGGATTATGTACGAACTGTTCAAGTCCCCGGCTTACGATAACGCACTAAAACAATTTGACAGGGCATGCGATAAACTGGAATTGGTGGATCCAATCAAAAAAAGATTCCGACTACCCCAACGAACATTGGTAGTGAGTTGTCCGGTCAGAATGGATGATGGAGAAATAAAGGTCTTTAGCGGGTATCGAGTTCAACACAACCTCACACTAGGACCGTGCAAGGGCGGTGTCCGCTATCATCCTGATGTAGATATGGGGGAGGTAGCTGCTCTTGCAATGAGTATGACTTGGAAATGCGGTATAGCTGAACTTCCCTTTGGAGGGGCCAAAGGAGGCGTAGCCGTTGATCCAACTAAGCTCTCATCTGGTGAGCTTGAACGGCTTACAAGAAGGTACACTGCGGAGATACTCCCTATAATTGGCCCAAACAAAGACATACCCGCGCCGGATATGGGGACTAATCCTCAAATAATGGCATGGATGATGGACACCTATAGCATGACTGAGGGATATACCTCCCCTGCGGTAGTCACCGGAAAACCGGTAATTATCGGAGGTACACATGGTCGGGAAGAAGCCACGGGCTTTGGCGTCGCTTATATGACAGAGGATGCGTTAAAGCATTTTCGTAAAAAACGCCCCGGCATGCGGGCGGCGGTACAGGGATTCGGTAATGTAGGATCTCACACTGCCTTGAAGTTATCAAGATTGGGTTATAAGATCGTCGCGGCGAGCGATATATTTGGGGGAATTTACAACCCGTCGGGCCTTCCGGTTGAAAAAATCCTCAAGATTGTTTCGAGTGGAGGAAGACTACAGGATTTACCAGATTCCGATAAAATAACAAACGAAGAGCTACTAATCACGGATTGCGACATCCTGATTCCTGCGGCGATAGGTAGAGTAATCACCAAAGATAACGCCTCGAGGTTAAGATGTGAGATTGTCATAGAAGCAGCTAACGGGCCTACAACCGCCGAGGCCGACGATATTCTTGAGGAAAGAGGAATTACCGTTGTACCCGATGTCATAGCCAATGCGGGCGGGTTAATTGTGTCATATTTTGAGTGGGTACAGGGGCTGCAAGAATACTACTGGTCCAGTGAACTCGTATATTCAGAACTTAAGAAGCGAATGCGTAGAATATTTGACAAAATATCGACCTATTCGGAAGAAAAAAAGGTTTCTCCCAGAATGGCGGCGCTTATGCTTGGCATAGAACGGATAGCCACCGCAAAGAAATTCAGGGGATTATACCCGTAGACCCCGCTCTGTTTGTAAACACTGAAAAGTATCTGTAATATAAACCGTCTATGAGCAAAATCATACCGAGAGCGCTCACGATCGCGGGATCGGATTCAGGCGGGGGGGCCGGAATTCAGGCGGATCTTAAAACATTCACCGCACTTAATGTCTACGGGATGTCGGTTATCACTTCTATCACGGCTCAAAATACGCAGTCTGTCATTGGTATAAGTGACACATCTCCCGATTTTGTGGAACTCCAGATTGACGCAGTTATTGGCGATATAGGAGTTGACGCTGTGAAAACTGGCATGCTATCAAATGAACGTATCGTCTTGGCGGTTGCAAAAAAAATTAAACAATATGGAATTGAAAAACTGGTTGTAGATCCGGTTATGAAGGCAAAAGGTGGAGATTCACTATTAAAAAAGGAGGCAGAGGTCGCGTTAAAAGATGAGTTACTCCCTCTTGCATTTATAGTTACGCCTAATTTACCCGAGGCCGAGATGCTCTCGGGTATAAGAGTTAGATCGGTAGACGACATGGAAAAGGCAGCAAAAAAAATAAAGGCCCTGGGTCCGAAATATGTACTCGTAAAGGGAGGACACCTTGATTCGACTGAGGAAGCAATCGACGTTTTATTTGATGGTAATGAATTTCATAAGTATAGAGCGCCAAAGATCAACACAAAAAACACCCATGGCACAGGCTGCACCTATTCAGCGGCGATCTGCGCCGGACTTGCAATGGGTTTTCACGTATTAGATGCAGTTGAAGACGCGAAGGAGTACGTTACACACGCGATAAGAAATTCCTTCAACTTGGGTAAGGGCCACGGCCCGTTAAACCATTTTTGGAAATCTCAATGATCAGGATGCAGGATGCACGATACAGGATGCATGATGCAAGATGCACGATACACGATGCAGGATGCATGATGCATGATGCATGATGTTTAAAGAGTTTTATTATTTTGTTCCTTATCATGAATCTTGCATCGTGAATCTTGTATCAACGTTGTACTCATCCCTGGTCACCCGTGGCCAACCAAATATCATAAGGGAGGGAATATTCCGCAATGGCCGAGTTAATTGATGGTAAGAAAGTATCCCAGCATATTAGAGAAGAAGTGGCTAGAGAAGTAGAAAAACTTAAAAATGAAACTGGAACAACTCCAGGACTTGCGGCAGTACTGGTTGGCGATAATCCCGCATCTGAAATCTACGTGAGAAACAAGAGAAAGGCCTGTGAGCAGGTAGGCATATATTCCGAAGAGTATAAATTATCAAAAGAAACAACCCAGAACGAGTTGTTATCTCTGATTGAAAGATTAAACAATGATAAAAAGATTCATGGAATCCTTGTCCAGCTCCCGCTACCAGAGCAAATAGACAGTACAAAGATTCTCAGATCGGTTTCTCCCTCAAAAGACGTCGATGGCTTTCATCCGGAAAATGTGGGACTGCTCGTTGAAGGAAATCCAAGATTCATATCCTGCACACCAAACGGAATAATGAAAATGCTTGACTTTTACAATATTGAAATCAAGGGAAAAGAGGCAGTGGTGGTAGGAAGAAGTAACATAGTTGGTAAACCCACAGCGATACTTTTGCTGCATCGGCATGCTACAGTAACAATCTGTCATTCTAGAACAACTCGACTCGATGAAGTCACACGCAGAGCTGACATTCTTGTTGCAGCAATAGGACGGCCCAATTTCATCACCGAGGATATGGTTAAGGAGGGAGCAGTCGTCATCGATGTTGGTATAAATCGTGACGAAGATGGAAAGCTTATCG
>JBAUII010000130.1:0-19796 GCA_049682815.1 Thermodesulfobacteriota bacterium
GGTTAGAGGAGGATCGAAAGTATGAATCATATTAAGTACCTCTTTATCCTAGTCTGCCTGATCGCTACCTCTGCGAAAGGCAACGCGCAGGTTGTAGAAAAGAAAACGATCACGCTCGACGGGGCGATGCAGATTATAAATGCTGCGAAAGACTATGCAAGAAAGCATGACGCTCCAGGGGGAGTAATTGCTGTAGTCGATGACGGGGGAAACCTTGTCGCACTCGAGCGAATTGATGGCACCTTTGCGGCTGGGGCAAATATCTCAATCGGGAAGGCGAGGACTGCCGTAATCTTCAAAAAGCCGACCAAGTTTTTCGAAGACGTAATAAGGACTGGCAGAACCCCAATGGTTGCGTTAAATGATTTCACACCCTTACAAGGAGGTGTCCCAATCATTATTGATGGTCAGGTAGTAGGCGGTGTGGGAGTAAGCGGGGCTGCAAGCGCTCAGCAAGACGAGGAACTTGCGATCGCCGGAGCGAACGCAGTAACGTCTTCTTCCATCGGGACATCAGGTGTCCGACACCAAGAAATAACGTATGTTGACAAAGAAAGGGTTTCTGCAGCATTCGCCAAGGGCATGCCGCTTTTGGAATTCAACAATTACAAGATTCATGCAAGCCGCAGAGAAGGACCAGGGATGGCTGAGGTACATAACCTTGACACAGATATCATTTATGTGCTCGAGGGCTCAGCGGACTTCGTTACAGGTGGCACGGTTGTCGAAGGAAAGACAATAGCTCCAGACGAGATCCGCGGAAAGGAGATCAAGGGCGGTGACCAGAGGAAAATCGTCAAAGGCGACGTCATAGTTGTTCCGGCTGGAACACCTCACTGGTTCAAACAGGTAAATGCGCCGTTACTCTATTATGTCGTAAAGGTGAGCTAATTTGATTAACTATGATAATTTTTCGCTGGTTGCTCAAAACAAGGTCAATTTTCACAATTGGATAATCACCGGTCCTTGCCCATCGCATATAAAGCCGCCAGCAAGACTGGCGGCCTACCCGGTTATCTCAGGGAGTATAAACAGGAGGAAACATAAATGAAATTTATTGGCAGTTTAGCATTTGTCCTTGTGCTTGGGTCGCTATAACTTCCTTAAATGCACAGTTGCCATTAAAGCGGGTGCTGACGCTCGAGGCCGCAAAGAAGATTACAGAAGCTGCTGAGGGAGAGGCAAAGAAAAGAGGGGCAACTGTCGTGATCGCAGTCGTCGACGACGGAGGAAACCTCATTCTTCTTGAGCGACTTAATGACACCCAGGTGGCGAGCGTCGACGTCGCGATCGGTAAAGCGCGGACGGCGGCCATCTTCCGTCGCCCCAGCAAGGTTTTTGAGGACCAGATCAAGGAGGGACGGGTCGCAGCATTAGCGCTACCTGGCGCGACGCCTTTACAAGGCGGTATCCCGATCGAGGTCGACGGAACGGTCATCGGCGCAATCGGTGTTAGCGGGAACACACCTCAAGAAGATGAAGATATAGCTAAAGTGGGAGCTGCAATGACTGCCGACATAATCGAGGGGGGTAAAAAATGAAATCGCGATCGCTTCGGTTTCTTAAGCTTTTTCTTCTATTCCAGATTCTTTTCCTTGCCACAGGGAGTGCAGAAACGACTCAGGATATCCCTTCCGGGAAGCCAGATGCCGTCATCGACCTCTCTACCAGAGAGGGTGTGAACAAGGTGAAAGGCGATTGGCGTTACAGCGATACAAATATTATCGAAGTCGATTTTAAGGCACCGGGGCCAGAAGGACAGCCTACAGGCAATCCTATCAAGGCCTATGACTACACTCCGCACGCCGGAGGAAAGGACTTTGATGATTCAAATTGGGAAGCGATTGACCCGACAACACTCGATCAACGTCGTTCTACCGGACGGATTTGCTTCAACTGGTACAGGATAAGCATCACAATTCCGGAGCGCATCGGTAACTTTGACCCGACCGGGTCAACAGTCGTATTCGAGACTTCGATTGATGACTATGCGGAAATCTGGGTGGATGGAGAGCTCTCCAGGCGACTCGGACAGGTCGGCGGTTCTGTAATTGCCGGCTGGAACGCACCTAATAGGCTTATCATTGGGCGCGCCGTCAAACCTGGCCAGCATATACAGCTTGCGATCTTCGGAATAAACGGACCGATTTCAAACCCGCCTACGAATTTCGTTTACATGCGTTATGCAAAGCTCGAATTCTATAAGGAAAGCAAAGTGCCAATCGCACACATTCCCGAAGAGGTGAATGTCGAGGTAGTAAGGCTCCGCCCTGAGATGGAGAAAATCGTCGGACCAAACCCAAAGATCTTCAAGCTCGCCGAGGGCTTCAAATTTACTGAAGGTCCGGTGTGGGTAAGCGACGGAGGGTATCTACTTTTCAGCGATCCCAACAATAACACCATATATAGGTATAAGCCAGATGGGGAACTCGCGGTCTTCATGGGAAAAAGTGGTTATGATGGGGCTGATATAGCTGAATACGGGCAGCCCGGATCCAACGGACTGACCCTAGATCCAGAAGGGAGGCTTACCGTAGATCAACACGGTAACCGGCGTGTCATACGTATAGAGCGAAAGGGGGATGTGACCGTGCTTGCTGACATGTATAACGGCAAAAGACTAAACAGCCCGAATGATCTGGTATACCGCTCAGATGGAACGCTGTTCTTCACCGACCGGCCTTTTGGGCTTCCAAAGTTCTTCGATGACCCAAGAAAGGAATTGCCCTTTAGCGGCGTCTATTCAATACACGATGGCAAGCTTCAATTGCTCACCAAAGATTTGAGCGGTCCGAACGGCATAGCGTTTTCACCGGACGAAAGGTTTCTATATGTCGGAGACTGGGATGAGAATAATAAAGTGGTGATGCGGTATGAAGTGAACCCCAATGGGACCGTGTCAAATGGGATGGTCTTCTTCGACATGACCAGCACACCTGGTGAAGATGCAATTGACGGAATAAAGGTCGACCGGCAGGGAAATCTTTATGTCTCGGGGCCAGGCGGTCTTTGGGTACTCTCGCCGGAAGGCGAGCATTTAGGGACGATCATTGCCCCCAAACATATCCACAACATGGCTTGGGGTGATGAGGATGGAAAAACCCTATACCTCTGTGCTCAAAGCGGTCTATATAAAATGAGATTGAATAATCCGGGAGTACGTCCATAGAAAAACATCAATTGTCTGAGGATTCATATGATGGAAAAGTTAGTAATGTTATCGAACAATCAGGCATCCTGCTAGGTAATAAATCCGTTCACGCTGAGCCCGTCGAAGCGTGAAGGTTCATTAAGCATGACACCCTTCGACTGAGCGAAGGTCAAGAAGGTTCATACACCGCGAATGCGATAATGTAAGTTCCGACCGTGCATCCTGAGCGAAGTCGAAGGACGATTCCTTGAAACTGGAAAGATGCCCAAAATCCTTCGACAAGTTCACAATGGGCGGGTAATTTTTAATCATGCAGGACTTGATTGTGATTATAATGAAAATGTCAAAAACGAGAAGCAAATCGGCGACTTAAAATTTCAGAGTTATTGAGAGTTAGTAAAATGGTACTAAACTTCAATCCAAGACATCCATATCAAAGTATATTTTAGAGTTAGGAGGGTTAACGTTATGATAAAAATACTAACGATAGCGATCCTTGCGGTAATCCTATTGTTCCTATACGCGAGATTTAACAAGAGTAACCATTACCAATCGAGCCGGGCGGAGAATTTGCAAGACGAAAAACTGGAAAAGGCGACCTTTGCAGGTGGTTGCTTCTGGTGCATGGAACCGCCTTTTGAGAAGCTAGAGGGAGTTTCGGAGGTTATATCTGGCTATACTGGGGGGCACAAAGCAAATCCAACCTATGAAGAGGTTTCTTCTGGAGGAACCGGGCACTTAGAATCTATCCAGGTTATCTACGACCCCACAAAGGTTACCTATTCTGAAATACTGGACGTATTCTGGAAGCAGATAGATCCGACCGATCCCAACGGTCAATTTGTCGATAGAGGCTCACAGTACAGATCGGCGATCTTCTATCATAACGACGAGCAAAAACGCCTGGCTGAAAGATCAAAAGAAGCGCTGGACGAATCTGGAAAATACGACAAACCCATTGTCACAGAGATTGTTAAAGCCTCTGAATTTTACAGGGCGGAGGACTATCACCAGGATTTCTATAAAAAGAATCCCGTAAGGTACAAAAGCTATAGACAGTTTTCCGGGCGCGACAATTACATTAAAAAGATATGGGGTGAAAAAATGGAAACAAAAACTTCGGAGAACAAAAACGAAGCATACGCAAAAACAAGCAAAGAAGAACTCAAGAAGAAATTAACTCCGATTCAGTATGATGTTACCCAGAATAACGGTACCGAGAGGCCGTTCAGCAATCCGTACTGGGATAACCACAGAGAAGGGATTTACGTAGACATTGTGTCCGGTGAACCACTTTTCAGTTCGCTGGACAAGTTTGAATCCGGCACCGGATGGCCCAGCTTTACGAGGCCACTCGAGAAAGAGAATATTGTCGAAGGGCAGGACGACAGTCTATTCATGTCCAGGACCGAGCTCCGAAGCAAGAACGCGAATTCGCACCTCGGACATGTATTTAATGACGGACCGCAACCGACAGGACTCCGATATTGTATTAATTCAGCAGCACTCCGCTTTATCCCGAAAGAAGATTTAGCGAAAGAAGGGTACGGAGAATATCAGAAACTTTTTGAAAAGTAAGAATTCAAATTTCTGCATGGCCGATTGCGCTCTGTATGAAATCAGGCTGAATACCAAAGGGATAGGCTATTGAAAATCAAAATCTATGCGGTTACATCCTTCTCAGACATTTAATCGTCTAATACTACCATAAAACAATCGATTGAGGTTTCATCTAATTTAGTGTTTAATGAAAACAATGTTACCTTTGAAACTAAAATTAAAAAAAATTTGGAGGGCCTCAAATCATGAATACACGTAATTTAGTAATTGTCATTGTTTTGATAATTATATTTGTCCTCTGGTATTTGTTTCGTCCTGAAAGGATTTTCATAAGCAAGACCGTTGACGAGGAGTTTCCCGGAACGACGGCGGTAGAAACGACCGATTCCGAAAACGAACCTAAGCTCCTTTACAAGGGGAGCTTTCACGGTGTCGCACATGAAACAAACGGAACTGCATCGATCTATCAGTTGCCAGATGGCAAACAGGTATTGCGCTTCACGGACTTCGAAACTTCGAATGGTCCAGACGTACAGGTCTATTTGGTCGCAGCGGAGGATGCCAACGACAATGATACGGTCAAGAACGCCGGGTTCATTCATTTAGCGGCACTCAAAGGCAACGTCGGCGATCAGAACTATGATCTGCCCTCTGATATCGATTACAATAAATACAAAGCAGTAACAATCTGGTGTCGTAGGTTTGGGGTAAACTTCGGCACCGCTCCTTTAAAGCCGAATGCAGGTTAAGGAGCTGGAAAATGAACACCGAAAATCAATATGACGTAATTATCATTGGGTCTGGAGCAGGCGGCGGTACTCTGGCACACCATTTGGCTCCTTCAGGAAAAAGGATATTGCTGCTGGAACGAGGCGACTACGTGCCCAGAGAGAAGGACAACTGGAATCCTGTCGCGGTCAACGTGGAGGCAAAATACAATACCAAAGAGGTATGGCGAGACAGAGATGGTAAAGAACTGCATCCCCATACAAACTACTATGTAGGAGGCAACACAAAGTTCTACGGCGCTGCGCTATTCCGCCTGCGAAAGGAAGATTTCGGCGAGATAGCCCACCACGGAGGTACTTCTCCGGCCTGGCCTATTAGCTACGATGACCTTGAGCCCTATTATACTAAGGCCGAACAGATTTATCATGTACACGGCATGCGCGGTGAAGATCCGACCGAACCCCGCTGTGGATCACCTTTTCCATACCCCCCCGTGAGCCATGAGCCACGCATAAAACAGCTTAGTGATGACTTTTCGAGTCACGGACTCAATCCATTTCATACACCCCTTGGCGTCATGCTGGATGAGCAGAACCCTCACGCCAGCCGTTGCATTCGCTGCAGTACCTGCGATGGGTTTCCATGCCTTGTGTACGCGAAGTCCGATGCCGATGTGTGCTGTGTGGAACCCGCCCTTCAGAATTCTAATGTAACACTGCTGACAAATTCCTTTGTCACGAAGCTGGAAACCGGTCCCACCGGCCGAGACATCTCCAGGGTTCAAGTTAAACGTAACGGTTCAACAGAAAGTTACTCGGGCAATATCGTAGTCGTGTCATGCGGAGCGATAAACTCTGCCGCATTGCTGCTGCGCTCGGCAAATGACAAACATCCGAACGGCCTGGCGAACGGCTCCGATGTGGTCGGAAGGCACTATATGGGTCACGTAAATTCGGTGCTGATGGCAATCTCAAAGTGTCCCAATCCGACCGTGTTCCAGAAGACCCTCTCGGTAAACGACTTCTATTTCGGTTCAATGGAATGGGAATATCCAATGGGGCACATCTCTTTCGTCGGCAAGCTTGATGCGGAAACGCTCAAGGCCGGGGCACCTGCACTTACCCCAAAATGGGGACTTAAGTATATGGCCGGTCATTCGCTTGACTTCTGGCTCACATCAGAAGACCTACCCGATCCAGAAAACCGGGTTACCTTAGATGCTGAAGGAAATATCGTGCTGAAATACAAACCGAACAACGAAGAGGGTCACAAGCGACTGATCGCCAAACTTGAGAGTCTCATGAATCAGCAGTCAAAGTGCTCCGTTCACGGTCATCAATGTCATCAGGGATTATTTGCGCGAAACCTGTTTATCGGTCAGCGTATTCCACTTGCCGGTGTCGCCCACCAGAACGGTACTATTCGATTCGGGAACGATCCAAAAACGTCGGCGCTCGATATTAACTGCAAGGCACACGAACTTGATAACTTGTACGTAGTGGATGCCAGCTTTTTCCCCTCGTGCGGAGCGGTGAATCCCGGCCTGACAATCATGGCAAATGCTCTGAGAGTAGGTGATCGCATACTTGAGCGGCTCGGATAACGGAAAATGACGTTTCACCATTCGACCCTCAGACCCTTTGACTAAGCTCAGGGTTCAGGGTGAACGGACGGAAAGATACCGAAATTATTGGCGCCTTCCCGTTCATGTTGAGCTAGTCGAAGCATGGAAGCGTATTTGGGTGTCCTGCAAGATACGATGTATTTGTAAATAGGAAGCGAAAAAGCTCAAACTAATTGAAATGAAAACTCTATTATCATCTAGATCGAAAGTGCCTTTATCATCGATTCGTTTCATTCCTCTCACCCTGCTGATCGTTCTCGGGAATCTAATCGCTCTCAGCCATTGGTATCCCACTGCTTGGTCAGAGCAACCATCCAACAATACAAACAATACAAAGGTAAAGGCCGTTGATACACTCGGAATGACGGTCTCAGACATGGATCGTTCCCTCAGTTTCTACACCGGTGTTCTTCCTTTCGAAAAGGTTTCGGATGTCGAGGTCTGGGGACCCGAGTACGAGCACCTTCAGGGAATCTTTGGCATACGTATGCGTGTCGCGCGTTTGAGGCTAGGTGATCAGTTCATCGAGTTAACCGAATATCTGACTCCAAAGGGAAGGCCAATACCAATCGATTCTCGAAGCAATGATAAATGGTTTCAGCACATAGCAATCGTCGTAGATGACATGGATAAGGCGTATGAGCATCTTCGTAGATACAAGGTTCAGCACGCTTCTACTGCCCCTCAGACACTTCCAGACTGGAACAAAGCCGCCGCAGGAATAAAGGCCTTTTATTTTAAGGATCCCGACGGGCATAATCTAGAGATCATATACTTCCCTCCCGGAAAAGGTGACCCAAAATGGCAGGTCCCCACCGACAAATTATTTATGGGTATAGATCATACGGCGATAGTTGTAGGCGATACAGATCAAAGCCTAAAGTTTTACCGAGACTTATTGGGGATTGATGTCAAGGGCGGAAGTGAAAATTATGGAGCAGAGCAGGAACACTTGAATAACGTATTCGGAGCGCACTTAGAGATAACCGGCCTTCGGACGCCAATAGGACCCGGTATCGAATTTCTAGAATATGTCGCACCTGACGACGGCCGCCCAATTCCTGTTGACGAGCACGCAAACGATATAATGCACTGGCAGACAACCCTCGTAGTGGATGACGTAGATGATGCGGCACGGCAAATCAGAGCGGGAGATTACAAATTTGTCTCATCCGGCGTCGTGGAGCTTCCGGATAATAAACTTGGTTTTAGAAAAGGAGTCCTATTTCGTGACTCCGACGGTCACGTTATGAGAATAGTAGAAAAATAATCGACTACTAATAATTGAGCAACACTTAATTCGCGGGAGGTTAAACATGAAGGCAATAGCCGTTATACCAGGCAAACCAAATTCAATTCATTTGCGAGAGGTGCCCAAACCAAAACTAACCGACATTCCAAATGGGCGCGGAGTATTGGTCAAGGTACTTCGCGTCGGCGTGGATGGAACCGATAAAGAGATCAATGCAGCAGAATATGGCGCTGCACCGCCGGGGGATGATTACCTCATAACAGGGCATGAATCCTTTGGCATTGTAGAAGAGGTCGGGCCGAATGTCAGCGAGTTACAACCAGGTGATTATGTTGTAGCCACGGTGAGACGTCCGGGCAATTCACCCTACGATAAGATTGGAATGTATGACATGACAACCGATGACGTGTACTTTGAGCGTGGAATAAACCTTCGTCATGGATACCTGACAGAATACTATGTTGATGATCCGGAATACATAGTAAAGGTGCCACAGGGGCTGAAGGAGGTCGGGGTCGTTCTTGAGCCTACAAGCGTGATAGAAAAGGGTATAGTCCAGGCTTATGAGATCCAGCGCAGGCTTAGAATTTGGAACCCAAGGCGAGCCGCAGTGCTTGGAGCGGGAACGATCGGAATACTGGCAACTATGGCCCTCCGTCTGAGGGGGTTAGAAGTCTGCACATTCGGAAGGACCAAACCACCGTACTTAAATTCAGATCTATTGGGAGAAATAGGAGCCTGCTATCACAGCACTGATGATATTACTCTCACTAATTCTGCTAAAGAGCATGGTCCATATAATCTCATCTTTGAAGCGACGGGATTTTCGCCAATTGTCTTTGAAGCCATGAATATACTGGGGAAAAACGGTGTCCTTGTACTCTCAAGTGTAACCGGCGGAGGAAGAACGATAGAGGTTCCAGCGGATATGATTAATCTGGGATTTGTACTCGGAAACAAGGTTGTAGTGGGCACCGTGAACGCAAACAGGGAGTATTTTGAGATAGGGGTCAAGGATCTTTCACAGGCAGACCTCGAATGGCCGGGCTGGCTCTCAAAGCTCCTAACCCATCCCGTCAAAGGGCTTGAAAATTATGAGGAATTGATGACTACGCTCACAAATGCAAAAGGGGCAATTAAGGTTTTTTGCGAAGTCGCACCATTGACGTGAAAAAATCACAAATCTCAAAAAGCAAATTCCAAATTAGATGGTTAAACCTTTTGCTTGTGATTTGAATATTGGTAATTGTAATTTGTTTGCAGATTGTTGCTTGGAGTTTGTAATTTCAACGATGGGAGGAAAACAATGACTAATGAAGAAAAAAGGCTTGAGGAAGACCGTAACAGAAAGGCCTATTGGAAGCGTTGGGGACCATATTTGAGTGAACGACAGTGGGGAACAGTAAGAGAGGACTATAGTCCCTATGGAGCAGCGTGGGACTATCTTACGCACGACCAGGCACGATTTCGGGCATACAGGTGGGGAGAAGACGGGATCGCCGGTATTTCAGACAACCACCAGCGACTTTGCTTTGCAATAGCACTCTGGAATGGAAATGACCAGATTATAAAGGAAAGACTTTTCGGCTTAACCGGAAGTGAAGGCAATCACGGTGAGGACGTAAAAGAATACTATTTTTATATAGATAGCACTCCAACCCATTCATACATGAAGTATCTCTACAAGTATCCGCAAGATGCCTTTCCTTACTCCCAGCTCGTGGAAAAGAATAGGCTGAGGAGCCGGAGGGATTTCGAATTTGAACTCATGGACACCCGTGTATTTCGCGACGACCGCTATTTCG
The DNA here is from genome assembly GCA_049682815.1 of Thermodesulfobacteriota bacterium. Lineage (GTDB taxonomy): Bacteria > Desulfobacterota_D > UBA1144 > Nemesobacterales > CSP1-2 > DASWID01. The sequence goes on from JBAUII010000130.1 coordinate 10,122, forward strand.
ATGTATTCGTGGAATACGCCAAGGATGAGCCGGATGACATACTCATTAAAATTGCCGTCGTAAACCGGGGAAACGAAGAGGCGGTTTTGCACCTTTTACCAACCATATGGTTTCGCAACACATGGACCTGGAATGGTGACGTCGATAAACCCTATCTGAAGGACGTAAAGGGAAAGGGGGGCAATGCCCTAGTGGAAGTTTCTCACCCGGGTCTCGGAAAAATGTGGTTACACTGCGACAACCCGGATGAAATTCTCTTCACAGAAAATGAGACCAACTATGAAAGACTATACGGGATTAATCACGGAAACCGCTATTGTAAAAGCGGTATTGATGAATACATCGTACACAACAAAAAAGATGCCGTAAATCCAGAAAAGTTAGGCACAAAAGCATCGCCCCATTATATACTGCGCATTGGCTCCGGAGAGAAACATATCATCCGGCTCCGTCTTACCAACAAAAAGGGTTTGCCTAACCCACTCGGAGATCAATTTGAATCAATTTTCAATGATCGTTTGAAAGAGGCAGACGAATTCTACAGCACTCTTTCACCCTCCCTGCTAACCGAAGATTTGAGGAGTATCCAGAGACAGGCTTTCGCTGGTATGCTCTGGAGTAAACAGTTCTACCACTACATAGTAGAAGATTGGTTAAAAGGGGATCCCGCCACCCCAAGACCTCCTAAGGAGCGTAATAACGGCAGGAATCGCGATTGGATTCATCTCTATAACGACGACATCCTTTCCATGCCCGATAAATGGGAATACCCGTGGTTCGCTGCATGGGACCTGGCATTTCATACGATTCCTCTCGCAATGATCGATCCGGAATTTGCAAAACGTCAACTGATACTACTTACGCGCGAATGGTATATGCACCCCAACGGTCAACTTCCTGCGTATGAATGGGCTTTTGGCGATGTTAACCCACCTGTCCATGCCTGGGCGGCGCTCCGTGTATATAAAATAGAGAAAAAGATGTACGGCCGCGAAGACAGACTATTCTTAGAAAGGGTTTTTCAGAAGCTACTTCTCAATTTTACATGGTGGGTGAACCGAAAGGACTCAGAAGGCAAAAACGTATTTGAGGGAGGTTTTCTGGGATTAGATAACATCGGCGTTTTTGATAGGAGCGCAAAACTCCCAACAGGTGGAAGGATTGAGCAGGCAGACGGAACAAGCTGGATGGGAATGTATTGTTTGAACATGCTGGCTATAGCCCTGGAATTGGCCAAATATAATCCGAGCTACGAGGACATCGCCAGCAAGTTTTTCGAGCATTTTCTCTATATAGCAGACGCAATGAATTTGCTTGGGGAAGGCAGAGGGCTTTGGGACGAAGAAGATGGTTTCTACTACGACGTCCTGAATTTACCGGATGGCCGCCACCTTCCCATGAAAGTCCGTTCAATGGTGGGGCTTATACCGCTGTTTGCCGTTCAGACAATGGAAGCCGATACCCTTGATATGCTTCGAGGTTTTAAAGGACGGCTTGAATGGTTTATAGATAACCGCGAGGAACTTAAGAAAAATGTCGCCTGCATGAGAACACCCGGCGCTCGCGAAAGGAGACTTCTCTCGATTGTGAACCAGGAGAAGCTTAGGCGCATACTCCAGAAGATGCTTGATGAAAACGAATTCCTCGGGCCGTATGGAATACGCGCCATATCCAGGTTTCATGCGTCAAATCCATATGTGTTCCACGTTAATGGTCAAGAATTCAGGGTCGATTATGAACCAGCCGAATCCTCGAGCGGTCTCTTCGGCGGCAACTCCAATTGGCGGGGACCCGTCTGGTTCCCGGTCAATTTTCTACTGGTGGAGGCACTGCAAAAGTTCCATTACTATCTCGGTGACGGATTCAAGGTTGAGTGTCCCACCGGTTCGGGTAAAGAAATGACTCTTTGGGAAGTGGCATCCGAACTATCTCACAGGCTTATGAGCATCTTCCTCAGAGACTCATCGGGTAGGAGACCCGTATACGGTGGGATTGAAAAGTTCCAGAATGATCCTCACTGGCGTGATTTAATACTTTTCCATGAATACTTTCATGGAGATAACGGAGCCGGAGTCGGGGCTAGTCATCAGACGGGCTGGACGGGAGTTGTGGCAAAGCTTATACAGCAATGCGGAGAATACTGTCTACAAGATAAGGCACCTGAACGGATAAAAAACCCTCAGGAAGAGAACAGAATGTAGATGAAGATCACCTCGACGGGTCGAGAGATCTATGACAGTTTAAGATATGATTAAATCTGTAGGGAACACACATCTGTCCTGAGCCTGGCCGAAGGATATGCGTTCCCCACCCAAATGAATTTTAAACAATAATTAGCGCACAAGTAGCGGGAGCTTCGTTTAACAATGGTTGTCAAATTCGGCCGCGAAACTTGCGGTTACCCTGAATCAGCCGAAAACAGGGAATGGTTGGCTACCAACGGGATTGGTGGTTACGCCTCCGGTACCGTAGCAGGGATTCTTACTCGACGCTATCACGGTTTGCTCGTAGCCACTCTCAAGCCCCCCCTAGGCAGAACCCTCCTGCTTTCCAAACTCGACGAGACCGTAACTTACGACGGATCGGATTACGAGCTATTCGCGAACCGCTGGAGCGACGGGACCGTATCGCCCCGAGGCTTTCTCAATATAGAGAGGTTCAGTCTCGATGGCACCATAGCGGTTTGGATATTCGCATGCGCGAATGCCTTAATGGAAAAACGTATATGGATGAAGCAGGGCGCGAACACCACCTACATCCGCTACACCTTGACCCGCGCGACCGCACCACTAACCCTTTCAATTAAGGTGCTGGTTAATTATCGTGATTACCACGCCACCACGCACGCTGGTGGATGGAACATGAAGGTTGAAAATTTCGGCCAGGGGATCCGCATAGTGGCCTATCCCGAGGCTACACCCTTTTATATCCTATCAGATAAGGCCGAGCCTCAATCCACACATGACTGGTACTATGGCTTCAATCTAGCCCTAGAACAATACCGCGGTCTCGATCACTTAGAAGATCATCTGCACTCCGCAACATTTAGAGCGACCCTTAACCCGGGTGAGTATCTTACAGTCGTGGCAAGTACGGATGAGAACGCAGTTTCAAATGGCGAACGTGCACTCGTATCGCGAATGAGCTATGAAAAGGAGCTCATAGAAAAACTACGCTCAACAATCCCTGGAGGCGTAGATCATATTCCAGCCTGGATAAGTCAACTTGCACTTGCGTCGGATCAGTTTATTGCCAACAGGCCCCTGCAAGAAGAGCCTGACGGCAAAACCATAATCGCGGGCTACCACTGGTTTGGCGACTGGGGTAGAGACACAATGATCAGTCTGCCCGGTCTCACTATTTGTACTGGCAGGCCGGACGTGTGTCGCTCCATTTTGCGAACATTCGCAAAATACGTCGATCGTGGAATGTTACCGAATAGGTTTCCGGATTCAGGTGAACAACCAGAATACAACACTGTAGATGCAACTCTGTGGTACTTTGAAGCAATTCGCGCATATCATGAAGCTACCGGGGACGATGATCTCATCGTCGAACTATTTCCAGTTCTTGTTGAAATAATTGACTGGCACATTCGTGGAACCCGGTACAAGATTCATGTGGACCCGGAGGATGGCTTGCTCTCTTCCGGTGAAAAAGGGGTTCAATTAACATGGATGGATGCCAAAATCGGCGATTGGGTTGTGACACCTCGCACAGGAAAGGCGGTCGAGGTAAATGCACTTTGGTACAACGCATTGCGAACAATGGTTAAGATCGCAAAACGGATTAAAAAACCATTTGAAGATTATGAATCAGCGGCTAAGCTAACCTTCAAAGGATTCAGTCGGTTTTGGAATGAAAAGGATCGATTCTGTTATGATGTCATAGATGGACCTGATGGAGATGACCCAACTCTCAGACCAAACCAGATATTTGCTGTCTCACTACCTGAAAGCCCACTAAATACTCCACAACAAAAGGCAGTGGTAGATATTTGCGCTCTTCGCCTACTCACATCGCATGGACTTAGGAGCCTTGATAATAGGAATCCCCAATATAAAGGACATTATGGAGGAGACCAGTTTCACAGAGATAGTGCATACCATCAGGGAACAGTATGGGGATGGTTGCTGGGACCTTTTGTTCTAGCACACCTTAAAGTCTATAAGGACCCAACCAGGGCTAGAGAATTTCTAGAATCAATGTCTAATCAATTACTCGCGCATGGCCTCGGGACTCTGAGCGAAATCTACGATGGAGATGCACCCTTTTCTCCAAGGGGATGTATCGCCCAGGCTTGGACAGTCGCTGAGGTATTTAGGGCCTGGCTAGCCACAGAGAGATCGTCTCAAGAAAAACTGTAGGCACGAACTTGTTCGTGCAAAAACTGCACGAAGACGGAAACGGTCACGAATAAGTATCAATGATGAAGGATGCCAAAGAGCCATCATCCCCATCCGAACCTTCCCCTTCAAAGGGGAAGGGATTTTGCAAGCCTATACATTCCAGTTTGTAGAAGATAAAAGTTTTCCTCCCTCGAGAAGTGCCGAGCGGCCTGAGCTCAGTCGAAGGCCGTCCTGAATCCACGAGTAAGCCCAAGCTTATATATTAATCGTCTGCGGGTTCTTTGACTCTATTGTCCGGAGGTCAGTTTCCTTATGCCGAGTTTTTGCATTCGAGACCGAAGTGTACTTGGATTTATCTTCAAGATCGAAGCCGCGCCCCTTTTCCCGTCGATCACCCAGTCGGTCTTCTCAAGGGTATCAATTATATGAGATCGTTCCACATCCTCCAGGGTTTGATCAATTGTCAATTCAGACGAAACGTTTGAACCCAACAGAGATTCATCGATCTGGATATCGGATCCGTGAGAAAGCACAACAGCGCGTTCGATCACGTTTTGTAACTCTCTTATGTTTCCGGGCCAGGGATAAGAAGTTATCCTATCCATAGTGTCCTTGGAGATGGGTTTAAAATTTTTATTCATCTTTTTAGCAAACTTAGTGAGAAAGAAATTCGTCAATAGTGGAATATCAGGTCTTCGTTCTCTCAGTGGTGGTACCTCGATGGGAAAAACATTTAGCCTATAGAAAAGATCAGAGCGGAATGACCCTTTCCTTACCGCGTCGGTAAGATTTCGATTTGTAGCAGCAATTACACGTACATCCGCGCTGATAGTCTTACTGCTACCCACACGTTCAAATTCACCTTCTTGAAGTACACGCAATAGCTTGACCTGAGTGTCAAGGGGCAATTCGCTAACCTCATCCAAAAATATCGTGCCTCCGTCAGCAAGCTCAAACCGTCCAACTCTCTGTTGCAACGCTCCTGTGAAAGCCCCTTTCTCATGTCCAAACAGTTCACTTTCAACTAGGCCCGCAGATATTGCCCCACAGTTTACCTTTACAAGAGGCCGATCCTTACGATTGCTAAGGTTATGAATGGCTCTAGCAATAAGCTCTTTACCAGTGCCGGTCTCTCCGTATATCAACACGGCAGAATCAGATGTTGCGACTTTCTCCACACTACTGAGTGTTTTCTTGAGTGATTCACTCTGGCCGATGATCTCCTCGAAATTGTATTCCGTTTTGATTTCTTCCTGCAGATACACATTTTCAATCTCAAGACGGTTTTTGAGTTGTTCAACTTCTAATAGAGCCTCATGAAGAGCCTGCTCGGCATTCTTTCGCTCGGTTATGTCCTCTACCATCGCAAACGTATACATGAAATTCCCTCCGTCGTCGCGGATAGATGAACAGATTGTATTTGCCCAAATCAGCCGACCATCTTTTCTAACATAGCGTTTCTCGACGCGGAAATCCCCGATTTTCCCCTCCACAAGCTCGGTGAACAGTCTTTTACTCTCGTCAAGGTCTTCCGCGAAGGTTATTTCCTTAAAACTCATGCCCTTGAGCTCCTCTTCGGTGTATCCGAGCATTTCCTGAAACGAATTGTTGATATGTCGGAATCTCCCGACGGCATCGTTGATCGAAACTCCGATAGGGGCCGATTCAAAAAGCGCCCTAAAGCGCTCTTCACTTTCTCTTAGACTATGCACGGCCTTCTCGCGCTCCATTTCGGCTCCGGCACGCGCCGCAAAAATCTTAAGTACTGACAGTCCATGCGGTTTTTCCGCCATCGGTTCGCGATCGAAGATAGCAATGTGTCCAAGCACATTCTGGTATGAGTCACGAATAGGGATTCCCAGAAAACTCTCTGTTCCCCACTCCTTAAGACCCACGTCACTCGGAAACAGGGTCTGCAAAGAATTGGGATAGTAGCATACAGTTCCATTTATTACGTTTTCGCACGGAGTTCCGGCGAGCGTGTACTCAAAGTTTTCGCCGAACTCTTTGCCCATCCAAACGGCCCGGGTTCGAACCCTGGTCGAGGCTTCGTCTGTACACTGTGTGATGAACGCATAGCTAACATTAAGTGCAGAAGCAAGATGATGCACGAGTGAGCAAAAGAAATCTGAACCGGTAACCGCGGCTGTTCCCTCTGCAAGATGCTGGAGCAATTTCAGAGACTTAATGTCTTGCTGTGAGAGCGTATCTGACTCTTTCCGCTCCTCAGTCATTTTTTCTAATGCCTTCGAGCTTTGAGAAAACAAATTTACATCAGGATTAACCAATTGCTCAATATCTCGCTCCTTATGGTGCACTTCCCCTCGTCGATTATTCTTTTTAGCCCTAGTATTATTAGGGCCACGCTCATCAACCATAAAGAAGTTCTATGATATTCTTTCAATAGCTCCCTAGAGGGTATATTATAGTGCTCCCATCGCCCTCAATCAATAGGGTTTAGTCGTATTAGCCCCATGTTAGCCGGAACTCCGTGATATTTCGTACCACTCTCGACATTTCGTGAAGTATATTTCGGCGATCGAAAACCAATCTGTCAGGGCCCATACATAAAACACAACAATGTGAATCACTTACGAATATACATGAAAGCCCGAACCTTTTTGGCACAGCGCTTGCGATGATACTACACCGAAGACATATAAGATCGGATTAAAAAAGCGGATTTAGAAAGGGACTCAAACTAATGTTTAAAATCACCAAGACCAAAGAGCATGACAACACAATAAACCTGAAAATGGATGGCAAGCTAGTTGAAGAATGGCTCTCAGAATTTGAAAATCTATACCTCAAGATCAAAAACGAGGACTTTAAGAGAATTATAATAGACCTCTCGGGTGTCAGTTTTATTGATGATAACGGAATTGATTTCATACAAAAAATAAAGGATGAGAGGATTGACATAATCAACTGTTCGCCTTTTATCGAATCGCTACTGGGCGACTTGGTAAGCAGGGATAGAATCGAGAAATAGAAATTAGAGGGTTAAGGAGATTGAAATGGATACAATTAACGTTGTAGATCTACTAACATCTTCAGGAAAGGATTCGAAGCCGTTCTTGGATCGAAAGACGTACCTTGAGAACGAAGAACCTGTACTCATAGAACAGCTTAAGAACGGTGATCATGAAGCATTCGAGGCGATATTCAGTCTCTATGGAAACAAGGTTTACAACCAGGCTCTCAGGCTGCTAGGGAATAGTTCTGATGCCGAGGACGTGGTTCAGGAAGTGTTCCTACTTGTATATAGAAAGTCGAAGAGTTTCCAAGGTAAGTCAAAGTTTTCCACTTGGCTCTACCGCCTCACGATGAATGCGGCAATCACAAAGCTCCGCAAGAGCAAAGACGAATGCGTTTCAATCGATGACTTCCTACCAAAGTTCAGCGATGATGGTCATCACTCGGTAAGACCTGTGGTAGATTGGTCTCAAGAGGTTGATAAGCTGGCGAGCAGTTTGGAGTTATCCCGTGTGATAAGCCAGGCACTAGATCGGCTCCAGCCAATAGATAAGGCAGTGCTGGTTTTGAGCGATTTAGAAGAGTTGTCTAACCGCGAGATTAGTGAAATACTCGGACTGAGCATCCTAGCGGTAAAGGCTCGACTCCATCGTGCGCGGCTATTTTTACGGGGAAAGCTAGCGGCCCATCTAGGGTACTGAAATCCCCAAGCAATCTCAAAGGTTAGCTCCCGAATTCCCGGCAGCTTGCTGTAGCGTTATTCATTAACGCGAAAAAATTAGCATCATATTTCAAACTAGGAGCGTCTAATAAGATGATAATCGATAGTACCGATGATTTGGTCATTTATGAAAAGAAAAAAAATAAATAAGACTAAAGACAGACAATTTGAGTTGGATTGCAAAAAGGCTACAGCTTTGATACAAGATTATATAACAGGCGAACTGGAACCCGATATCGCATCGGAATTAGAGAAACATTTAAGCATTTGTCCTGACTGTGTCGCTTTTCTGAATACTTACAAAAAAACTACTGATCTGGTCAATTCCTTTTACAACAAAAGACCGCAGACACTGAAAGAGGGATTAAAGAAGTCCCTGAGAGCGAAATTTAATAAAGGAGAAGCCTAAGAGGTTTTTTACAGTATCCCTGACCCCCTTCTAGTTCATTTTTTTGTAACCCAACTCGCATTGGGAAGCTGTATGGCCCAACCGGGCTTAGCCTCACTTCTTCTAACCGCAGCAAACTGCTCTGCCGCCTCCGGAGCGACACGCTGGACATTCTCAGGCGTAGCCTGGAGGCCATTTATCTCAACAATCGCCGCGGCCATCCCCTCGATGATTTTCATCCTATCCTTATTTTCGGCATTAAATGCACCCCTTTCCTGACTGGTAAGATCACCCAACATCACAAGTAATCCCTTATTACCCTCGCCGACTTTACGTTCTGACAGCATTTTACTTATCTCATTAAGTCTAGCCCCCCTGCTCTGAAATGCCCTGACCACCCCGGGCATATTGCGAATCTTATTTGTTATCTCTCTTGAGATGTCGTCCTGAGCCCAAGCGAATTTCGACAGATCTAATGAAAAATTACGCTCAAGCCTTATAAACCTCCTGTACGTCAGTAAGGGCTTCTCCGGATATTTCCTGAGGCTTTGTGGTTCCGGTACTGATTCCTTTTTCACAGGCGGTTGTCCACTTACGGGGCCCTCTCCTTCCTGCGGTTTTAATAGTTCTTCCTCCAGATCGATGTATGCTTCTCGAACCTCCTCGGCCGGGAAATAAACATTAACATTTATAGTAGCACAAGCCTGTATGAATATCGGAACTGATATAAAACAAATTAGTAGACTCATTATTTTGTATCTATTCATAAGACTTTCTCCTTAATTCCTCTTATTTCCGAGATCAATCTGAAGGTGTCCCTCACCGGCTCTCTTGGAAATTTCTCTAATTACAGAAAGCAAATGTGCCAAAGATATTGTATTTCGTCGTGGATCAACTTGGATAGATAAATTCCTATATCCAAGTACGCTGTTTGATATGTTAAACTCGCTAAAGCTCAATACTCCGTCCTTAATATAACCTGAGATTTCTCCACTATCATATCTCCTGGAAGAACCGACGAAGAACCTGCTCTTTGCTCCCAGTTTCTCTAAAAAAGCCTTTCCCAATCTCCTCGACTCCTTTTTTGATTTTATAGACCAGAATTCAAAAAGTCCATCTATCGTCTCTAATTCTTCTCCATTGCCATTAAGCCAAACGAGTCCATTTATCCGTCCCGTAATATAATCCTTGATGGAATTTACCCTATTTGAAATATCTTCAAGGCTTATGTCCTTAAACAA
>JBAUII010000131.1:0-6531 GCA_049682815.1 Thermodesulfobacteriota bacterium
TTCGCTGACGCTCGCAATGACAGACCTGATAGCGTCATTGATAGCACATTGGGGTTACTCAGAGTAAATACTTCGATTTACTCAGAACAGACTCCGCAAAGCAATTTCTTATCTTGGACAAGTTTGATAGTTTAGGAAAACTCAAAATAATCAATCCTCCATCTCTTTGGGAAATCGCATAAAGTTTTCTAAGGGAAATCTTTTTTGAATAAAACTCTTAGCCTCTTCCTTGTTTTTCACAATACCTTCAAGCTGTGCCTCCTCTAATGAGTCGAGTATCTTTGAGTACAGCGGGCCTCTCGGATATCCCATATCGATGAGGTCGTATCCATTAAGGAGCGGTGTCGGTTTCAGCTCCTCTTTTTTATAATCTTTCAGTTTATTAACTATAAAATCGTATGCTTCTGTTGATCCGTGGCTGGCGAGGCAATCCGCTAAGTGAAGTTTAAGATGGTCGTCGAAGTTTGACATGCCGAGGAATCTTTTTATCGTGGCCTCTCTCATCTTAAAAACGTCTTTGAATTTTAGATGTTCCTTAACTAGGGATGTTATAATTTCGATTTGCTTCTTGGAAAACTTGAGATCTTTGCAAATGTTTTTTGCCATCTGGGCACCAAGTCTATCATGGCCGTTAAACCTGATTCTATCGGTAACAGTGTATGTATCCGGCTTTCCGACGTCGTGGAGAAGAGCACCCATGGCTAACTCGGGGGAGTTGTCCCCTCCAGATATTTCGTAAAGTTTGTCCAGTATCATACAGGTATGGTTAAAAACATCGCCTTCTGGATGAAATTCCGGTGGCTGAGGCACGCCGTTCATTTTCTCAACCTCGGGAAGAATATATCTCAAGAGTCTAGATTCCTTAAGGAGTCTAAGGCCGTTGCCGGGGTGATTTTGAATTATTATCTTTATAATCTCATCTCTTATTCGCTCTTTACTCACCTGAGATATAAGCGGAGCCAATGATATAATTGACAGAAATGTATTTTCTTCGATTTCAAAGTCTAAGCCTGCGCCAAAGCGAACTGCTCTAAGCATTCGAAGCTTGTCTTCTTTAAATCTATCATCAGGATTTCCGATTGTCTTAATTGTTCTTCTTTTTATATCATCTAAGCCGCCTATAAGGTCAATTACCTTTTCTTCAAAGGGTTCGTAAAGCATCCCATTGATTGTAAAGTCCCTTCTCATCACATCCTCTTTTTCATCTGTGCTATAGACTACGCTGTCGGGGTGTCTCCCGTCTGTATATTTTTCCTCTTTTCTGAACGAAGCAACCTCAAATTTGTTATTCCCTTCAAGCACCAGGACAACACCAAAACTAACACCAACCGGTACCGTGCTGGGGAAAATTTTCATAACATCCTGAGGAGTCGCACTGGTGGCAATATCGTATTCTTGCGGAGGAATACCCATGGCGATATCCCTTACACACCCTCCTACTAAGAACGCCTTAAAGCCTGCTCTTCTTAACTTACCAACTATACCTTTTGCTATTTGGAAGTGATCATTATGAATGGGGCTTAGTTTATTTTGCATGGTTTTAATTATATAGTTTTTATGTATATTTTAATACTTTACCTGACGTAATTACTCTTAACTAAGTTGGCCAAATATGACCGAATCTGAAACAACGATTCCTAGGCTCATAGACAATCGAATCAGCAAATATGGCGGAAAGTTATTGTTACAGAGAAGGGATGGCTGGAGCTGGAAGCAGATCACCTGGCTTGATTTCGATAGAGATGTAAAAAGCATTGCCTGTTTTCTATTGGATTTGGATTTCAATCAGGGTGATGCCATTTTAATAATTTCAGGGAATAGAATAGAATCGCTTTTGACTGAATTAGCAGCCTACCATCTCGGTGGAGTAATGATCCCGATTGTTAGGAATGGGGCTGCGGAAAGGATTTCTGAAATCGCTAAGGATTATGACGTTAAGTTCATTTTCGTTGAAGATGCGAGTGGTTTAAACAGTGTCTTAGCTGTATCCGAGAGAATGTCGAATTTGAAGAGGATAGTAGTTTTTTCTGGACCTGACGGGGGAAATGATGGCAGGGTTATTCAATTTAAGAGTCTTGTTAAATTTGGGATGTTAAAGAGAAAGCAACTTGAAGATGATTTGAGAAAAATCGCCAGCAATCTGCTATCAAAGAGTATAGCCTGCGTATTTTACAATTATGGCTCGCACGCGGCGGGCGGCAAGACGGAAATTACTCATCAAGGTATCATTGAGTCTCTAAAGTCTGCTTCCGAAAAACTTTTTAATCTTAACGAGGAAGAACAAACTTACTCTTATCTACCGTCGGTCAGTCCATATGAAAAGATAATAAACTATCTTGCCATTTATGTCGGGTTCAGAATGGTTTTTGCTGAGACGAGAGAAGAGTTTTTTGAAGACATACTTGAAGTGAAACCAACTATAATTTATGAAACGCAAAGTGGCCTTGAGGAGATAGTCTCAAAACATTTAGAAAAGAACGGAAGTGCCGACCCTAATCAATTGAGGATCGAACTTGGAGGAAGGGCGAATCGCATCATAACTGATTCAATCCCACGAAATGAGATAAAAGAACTGATTCGAACCGCCGGCATAACTCTGATCGAATTATCAGAGTTAAACAATCTACTTTAACTAGTGAATTCCCTGTAGCTTCTTACAGGGTTTCCCCTCGCCTGTCATTGCTGTAGATCTCAGAAATTTCGAGGACCGGATCTCTAAAAGTATCTTCCTCAGTTGTATTAACGTTATTTCTAACTTCTTTGACTTGATACAAAGAAGCAATCTTTCGATAGTTCGACAAGCTCACTACTCAGGACAAGGCTGTCCAAAAAATCCTCCTTAATCCTCCTTTACAAAAGGAGGAAATTTTCCGCGGGGGGTAAGTCCCTCTTTCTAAAAGAGGGATTTAGGGAGATTTCAACGTCTTCGTTCCTGATTTTTTTAATACTGAAACAAGTTCAGCACAGGCCGCAATTTTTGGAATGCCGTTCAAGTCCTTTTCGTTCTGAAAAGGATTAATGAAAATAAATTTACTCATGAAATCGCAAGAATTTTGCCCACGAAATATCCAACATCTACAGTAATGGCATCGGAGACTTTCAGTTTCGATTATGATACCTTTCAGATTGATGCAGGGAGTTTCATTGCCTTTGTTGTCAATGGGACTCCAGAACGCGACAATCCGTCGAATTGAGGGCTACAGTCTTCATACAACATATGTTACGGGTGTTTTAAACAGCTTTGCCGAGGAGGGGGTGAGGTTTCTTTACTGGTTTCGTGATCATACATAAGGGCGACCCCTTGGTCGGATGTCTAAGGTTCTGCGGGTATCTATAAGGCAGGACTCTTTTCGGTATTCCTTTCTATCGGGTTGTATGTGGTCTACTTATATTGTCGGAGCCATTATGGGTAGCTTAGCAAAATACTGGTGGAACCTAGGTTCATTACTTCTACCCGTCGGAGCCATTATCTTCCTTGTAATTTTTGACGTCATGAATCCTTTTCATCCGCACCCCAGGATTGAGATTAAAAAACTCTATTGATCTTATTGAGAAGTACCATTGGAGGTTAGGTATTCATTTCAGTCAAGAAATTTTATCGCGGAAATAAAGATATAAGTGGCAAATATAATTAGTATAAACCTTATAATTATGTTCCAAACGGTGCTCACCCTTCTCGTTATGCTATCTCCACAGTTAGGGCACGTATCAGTCTTTATACTGATTTCATATCCACATTCATCGCATTTTGTAAAAGACATTGTGCCAGTGTTAATTTGTCCCAAAATAATCTAGCCTAATTAAGCCTTCACTCTTGTTAGGGCCGGTTCCACTAAATTCGGATGATACTTGCTTACTTCCTTTGCAAGCAGACCTATGACATTTTTGATGTCCCATTGAGCTCCCTCTGACATTCTGAGATTTATTAGATGATAGAGTTCCCATAGATCGAAATTGCCTAATACACGCCTGTTATGAGCATTTGTCACTACATAGCTTGCAACTTGTGCAAGGTTCTCATTCATTAATTTTTCGAACAGAGCTTCACTCCTGATTGTTGCTTCCTCAAGAAGCCCGCTTGATCCAGACTCTTCGATATTTGGTGGAATTGTGATTCCATTTGAAACACTCGGATGCTTATAAAACCAGTTTACTCTCCTGTGTCTGAGGAGCTGGTGCCAACAAGCCTCGCTTATCGTGAACTCTGCTTCATAATTTATTAGTCTAAAAGCATTTATTGGATTATCGAACTTTCCGAGGTTTTCAATTGCCTTTCTGAGAATAAGCAAGTTGTTCGGAAGATGATTCGCTTTCGTTGATATTTCAATGTCCTCGTATCCGAGGTCTGAATGCTCAAATAGGATTGCGTTTATCATCTTCATAATTGCACTTTCTTCCGGATTGGGAGTCTCTCTACCGGTCCAATCGATTAGCCTTACCGCCCGGTCTTCAGTCCTCCGTCTCCGGTCATCTTTATTATTGCCGTGGACCGAGTTGAAATAGGTACTAGCACTATGGTCGAGTTCTCGGTTGGTTTCTTTGATGTATTTATTTTCGTCCGCGTATTTTACAAGTGTAGGGACGGAGAATCTCACCTCTTCCTTTATTTCCTTGGCTCTTCTTCTGGCCTCAGGGTATTTATTCGATAACAGCTTAGTGAGAGTATCTTCGATTGCGCGCGCGTTTGCGGTCATCCCTAAATTTGTAAGGGTTGCAAGAGTCAGTGCATATCTTGCGTCCTCAAAGGCAATTTTTTCAATTGCTCTAAGATGGGCTTTTTCTTCCTTGCCGTCCGGGACTGGGGAACTCATCCTTAGAAACTCAAAAAGATTATCATTAATCTTCGAATAAGTATCATAGAGTTCGTTATTGAGTTCGATATATTCGTTTAGAAGCGAGGGAACTTTATTTATTTCTTCCGGTACGTAAAAATCTCCTTTTTCTGGTTTCTGGTATCTCTGGGAATATTCTGTGAAGGACAGATATTCGTTTGAAAGTTCAAGCAGTGAAGAGAAGAGGCGTGAGACCCTTTCAATTCCGATGTGAACCGCAGCGTGCTCAGCCACCGAGGCGTGGCCATAGTTAAGAACCCACTTTTCGTGGAACTTGCTCGCTCTCTCCCGGCCGAGTTGTTCTTCCTGAATCACGGTCATGATGTTGTCTCTGAAGCTCTTTGGACTCCTGCTAACGTAGGCAAAGATTACGGCTATCACCTCTTCGGGGATATTACCTACCGTGTATATGTCTCTATCGAGGTTTGATACGTAGTGTTTTATTTCGTCGCCGATTGGTCTACTTTTCTCAGCCATTGTTATCGTAGAAGATTCAATGGAATTAAATGTACATATGCCAGAAAACTAATCAAGAATATAGGACATAAGATCACTTCACAAATTATAGGATAACTAAGCTAGTGCTATACCTTTTTTTAATTTCG
The DNA here is from genome assembly GCA_049682815.1 of Thermodesulfobacteriota bacterium. Taxonomy (GTDB): domain Bacteria; phylum Desulfobacterota_D; class UBA1144; order Nemesobacterales; family CSP1-2; genus DASWID01. The sequence continues at coordinate 5,438 of JBAUII010000131.1, forward strand.
CAACTAGGAATGGAAGAACCTGGCTAGGTTTTTCATAGATAACTGCGTCCGCAAAATCATCCCAAGGGCTCTGCCTCTCGCTTATGATCACAACCTTTGCACCACCCTCGGAAGCAACTGTAGGAAATGATGAAATTGGTGAAACGTCTAGAGATGCTCCTACGACCAGAAGGAGATCACAATTCCTCAGCCTCATCCAGGCCTCTCTAACTTCCCAATGGGGGAGTGGTTGCCCAGGAAATGAAATCGGTGGTTTTAAAGTGTCTTTACCGCATTGCTCGCACTCGGGTATATCTTTTCCCCTGTCGAGAACATTCTGAATCCATTCCAGCGAGTAGTCCTTTCCGCAACTGGTGCATGTAATCCATAATATAGTACTATGAAGCTCAATGACTACCGAACTTCCAGCTTTATGATGTAGTCCGTCTGTAGTCTGGGTGAAAATACAATCGAGGTTCCCAAACATCTCGAGCTCCGCCAATGCTTCGTGCGCAGGATTCGGTTCCGCCTTTGAGATTATAGGGTAGATCTCCCCAATCTTCTTCCAGTATTGAGCCCTTACATCTCTATTTTCGCGAAATTCTCTTATATGAGGATTTAGCCTAGGATCCGAAAAATCTGGCAACCCCGATTCGATTGAGAGTTCAGCCCCTGTAAGAGCAATGATTTTTTTCGATTCCTTTATCCAGTTAGCTACCGTTTCAATTACGTCTGGGTCTTTTTCCATCCGTTATCGATTATACAATTTAGAGATCAAATCTTCAAATGGTTTGCGAGTTCTGGATCAAATATTGTCATTATCACTTAAAGAGCGTAGAATGTCACCCGAGTCTGGTCGTGTTCGCCATGCAGTCTTTGGGAGGGTGCGAATGTGAGTTTTTTATCCGGAGAATCCCCTGTAGCCTGCTTGCTACGGCGTTTCCTTGGTTTGTCATTGCGAGCGGTAGCGAAGCAATCTGCTAGGTTAATCCTATAATGGAATGGATAATCAAACGTTCTGCCAATGCCGAAGGAGATTGCTTCGAGACTATTTAAGTCTCTCGCAATGACATCTGGGGATTTCAGTTTCTATTATGATACCCCTGCATCTTGCT
>JBAUII010000132.1:0-22218 GCA_049682815.1 Thermodesulfobacteriota bacterium
AAGTTCTCCGTTTTCCTGAGCAAACGGCGCTAAATCGCTGTTACCGGATTCCAGGAGCCTGAGGTTGTCACCGACCTGGAGCAGACCTTCTATGTCGGTCCAATGGGAATTGGGGAAAGCATAGAGGCCTTCATTACCCAGGTAGTCCCAGCCGTGACACTCCTTACAGCGCCAGGTCTGAGAGCCCATCCTGCCATCGGGTGGAAACACCTGGGCGTTTGTCTCACTCGGATAAGTGGGGTTTGTGTCAACGGGTTCCTCACCGCCGGTCACCTCCCAATATTGGTCATAGAGCAAACCCCCTCTGACCAGGTCGGCTTTATTAAACGGATTGCCTCCTCCTCCGTCTTCGTCATCACAGCCACTAATACTCCACAATGTAATGAAAACTACGGCTAATATGGACAATATCGTGGTTGAATTTAGATTTCTCATCATCAAATCCTCCACTTCATCGGATTTCTCTACTATTTCATATCATATTTAACCCTGAAATTCAAGGGGCAATTTTAGTCCTAGTTGCGGGAGGCGCTCCCGAATCAGGATAACCATGGCGCATTCTGTCATGTGTCATTTTTTCGTACACACGATTGACATACATTATACGGATTCTCTTGTGATTAGAGCAACATTGAAATTGGCATACATCTTGCTCATCAGTTGGATAATGAACGAAAATTGGATAATGAACGAAAAGAAGAAAAGGATAAGAAATCAGATAAGATCACTCTACAATGGTTCTCTGAGAAAACCCTCTAATGTAGCTAAAGAGCATCCGAGACTTTACTCGAATGCTAGGAAGGCTTTTGGATCATGGAAAAAGGCCTTAGAAGCCTGCGAAATAGACTATGAAAAAGCAAGAAATCATGAGAAATGGTCGAGGGAAAGGGTAGCTAAGGAGATTGAAAGGTTATATCTAAGTGGTCACACCTTGAGGCCAAAGGATTTGAAGAAAGGCGGGGCGACAAAACTAATTTCAGCAGCTACCTATCATTTTGGTTCCTGGTCTAAGGCTGTTAAGCACAGCCGCCTATACTATTCATTTGAAGAAAACAACAACAAGACTGTGGAGATTGATATCTGGTATAATGAATTCAGGACAAAGCAGGGCGTTAAATAATCCTTACTTATAATTGGGACATTTATCAAAAATTTTAATAATATTGAGTTAAAGGATGAATGAGAATAACTTGAAAAGGGATAGATACTTCTATTCAAAACCCATAAACGTCTACTTTGAGAGTACGATTGCATGCGATCTTGACTGTAAACATTGCCGGGCGGAGGCAATACCCGAGAGAAGCCCTTTTGAACTGAATACCGAGGCGGTGAAGGAATTTTTAAGGGATGTGAAGAAATTGGGCTCTCATCTCATAATATCGGGTGGAGACCCTCTCAAACGAGAAGACCTGTTTGACATTATTTCCTATGCAAGGGAGATTGGAATTCCAGTTGGGGTTACTCCCACGACTTCTCCACTCGCCACATACGAAGCCCTGAAGAGGATGAAAGACCTGGGCATCTTTGCCCTCGGTATAAGCCTTGATGGCGCAACTCAGGAATCACAGGATAGTTTCAGGGGAGTTGATGGAACCTTCAATAACTCCATGAGGGTTTTAAATTATGCGAAAGAACTCAACATTCCAGTACAGGTTAATACGACTTGCACAAAAGGGACGATTTCGGAGATAGAAGGAATTTATAATCTCTTATCAGAAAATTTTTCTCCACCCGTTAGCAGATGGGCAATTTTCTTCCTCATCCCCGTTGGGAGGGGTAAAGAGCTAGGGATGCCTTCTGCTCCTGAAGTAGAATCGATTTTCGGATTTTTATACGAAAAATCCAATGAGTCTCCCTTTCAGATAACGACGACTGAAGCCCCATCTTACAGGGCTTATTTTTTCCTAAAGGAACTTGAGAAAGGTAAAAGCAGGAATGACATAATACGCGGGAACCGAAGAATGGGATTAGGAGTGAGGGATGGGAACGGTGTAATTTTCGTATCCCATAGAGGGGACATATACCCTTCGGGCTTCCTGCCGATTAACCTCGGAAATGTGAGGGAAACAAAGCTTTCAGACATCTACAATAATAATGAGATCTTAAAAACACTTCGTGACCCCGGCTTTTACAAGGGAAAGTGCGGAGCGTGTCCATTTAAGTTTATATGCGGAGGTTCGCGGGCGAGGGCATATGCCGTAAATGGCGATTTCCTCGAGACCGACCCTCTATGCTACTTTGATGAGGAATACCTGCAGAGCATAAATTTTTAGGACTAAAAAAGCTTAATAATGTAATTCAAAATTTATTTTCAAATCTTACGTGGACTTAAAGTTGGGGGTAAAAGAGATTTGAATATCAATAAGCTAGTTGGGTACTTAAGTATAAGGTATAAACTAATCATAGCATTTTTAGCCGCATCCTGTATTCCGCTCATTACATTCCTTGTTTATGAACTCTACATCGCTTCCGCTGCGCTAAGGAGTGCGGCTGGCAAAAATCTTGAGAGCACAGCATATATTATCACCATAGCAGCGATAGGTGCGTTCCTAATTGGGGTTTTAATCGCAGCGTTATTTGCCTCTAAGCATTTCACGAAACCAATAGAAGAATTACGAAAGGGGACAAAAAGCATCGCTCAAGGGAACCTTAGTTACAGATTAGATATTCAGACAAACGATGAAATTGAACTTTTAGCTAACGACTTCAACTCTATGGCTCAGGCAATTTCAGACCTTCAAAGTAGACTTAACGAACATGCTTCTGATCTCGAAGAAAAAGTGAAGGCACGAACAATGGAGATCGAAAAAGAAAAGCAGAAGCTCGATAATATAGTCAAAGGTATAGGAACTGGCCTGGCTTTGATAGACCGAGAGAATCGTCTTTCCTGGTACAACGATATATTTGCGGAATGGTTTGGAGAAATTGATATATCCCAGGGAATAAAGTGCTATGAGTTGGCTGGCATTACTCTTGAGGAGTGTCCCGCTGTGGGGACGTTCAGTGACGGACGCATCAGACAAATAGAACATGCGATGTTTACGCGTACGGGCGAGAAAAGGGTTTTTCAATTCACGACCGGTCCCATTAGGGAAGGTGGTGATATCGTCATGGTGCTCGTTATGATGCAGGACATTACTGAAACAAAACAGCTCGAAGCCCAAGTGATACATCAAGAAAAAATGGCTGCCCTTGGACTTCTGGCCGCAGGGGTAGCGCATGAAATAGGGAACCCCCTCACATCGCTTTCGTCGCTTGTGCAATATAGCCAACGGGAATGTTATGATGAATCTGTGCAAGAGACGCTTTCCCTAATGCGCTCTCATATTGATCGCATCGCAGCTATTGTCAGAGAAATGGTTGACTTTGCGCGTCCCCCAAAATATGAGTGGTGTCTTACCGACGTAAATGAGGTTATCAAGTCAGCTATGGGAATCGCAAGATATGATCCTCGTGGCAATAATGTGGAAATGAAAGCGTCCTTAGACCCAGACATTCCGCTTATCAACCTCATACCGGATCAACTACTTCAGACTTGTCTCAATCTCATGTTAAACTCCTTTGATGCCATGCCCACCGGAGGGGAACTGACCATCAGCTCAAAACAGGTAAATGGAGAAGTGAAGATCACTTTTAAAGATAGCGGGTGCGGAATGGACAAGGAGGTTATGGGGCATATGTTTGAACCCTTTTTTACCACCAAAGAGGTCGGCAAGGGTATGGGACTGGGATTATCTGTGAGCTATGGAATTATCAAAAATTTTGAAGGACAAATACTTGTTGATAGCCAGATAGGAAGGGGAACGACACTCACAGTCGTCCTACCTTTCAAGAAGGAGAGCCATGAAAGGGTGCATATTAATAGCTGATGATGAAAAGACATTCCGGGATACCTTGGCAAAGGTACTTACAGAGGAGCGGTATGAAGTTGTAACCGCACCAGATGGTGAAGCGGCTCTCCAAGAAATCTCTAATCAGGACTTCGATCTGGCTTTCGTAGATGTTCGTATGCCCGGCATCGATGGCTTGCAACTCCTTGATGAAATCCGAAAAGTTAGCCCACAGACCTCGGTTATCATTGCCACCGCCTACGGCTCAATCGGTTGCGCCGTAGAAGCCTTAAAAAATGGTGCCCATGATTATATTGTTAAACCCCTTATATTTGACGAGGTCTTGGTAAAAGTTAAAAACATAATTGCCTTTAAAAAACTCACAAGAGCTAACGAGCTATTAAAAGCCGAATGCGAACAGAAATGTGATTTTGATAATATAGTTGGCACAAGTCCTAAGATTGCCAATGTTATCGACTTGGCAAAGAAAGTCGCTCCTACCAAAAGCACGGTACTAATTAGAGGAGAAAGTGGGACAGGCAAAGAGCTGATTGCCTGTGCAATCCATCAGAGTAGCCCTAGGAACAAGGAGAATTTCGTTACCATAAATTGCGCCGCCATTCCGGATAACCTTCTTGAGAGTGAATTATTTGGGCATGTCAAAGGCGCTTTTACAGGGGCACAAACTAATAAAGTGGGGCTTTTTAAAATTGCCGATGGGGGAACCCTATTTTTAGATGAAATTGCGGAGCTCTCTTTAAAACTTCAGGTAAAATTGCTTCGAGTTATCGAAGATGGCGAAGTCTTACCGGTCGGTGGGGTAAAACCTATAAAAACAGACATACGCATTATTGCCGCGACTGCCAGCGACCTCTTTAAAGATGTAGAAAAGGGCAATTTCCGTGAAGAACTGTACTACCGTTTGAACGTATTTGAGATTGTCCTACCTCCTCTTAGAGAACGAAAGGAGGATATACCACTACTGATTAACTACTTTCTTAATAGGTTCAACCTTGGGCTAAGGAAAATGGTAAGCGGAGTTGACACCCAAGCCATGCGAGTCCTGCTCAATTACTCATGGAAGGGAAATATTAGAGAATTACAAAACGTAATTGAGCGTGCAATGATTCTGTGTGAGGGAGACGTAATCACAACCTCTGATCTTCCCCCACTTCTTTCCGAAGGAAAAACACATACAGACAAAGAAGATGAAAAACTGAAGGAAACTCTGAGGGAATATGAGAGGATTCACATAATTAAAATTCTAGAGAAAACGGGAAATGACAAAAAAGAAGCGGCGGAGCTTCTTGGATTAAGTCTTTCTTCTTTATACCGCAAGATTGACGAACTCGCCATTCCCCAGAAGTGATATTTCCTCACTCCCCGTCTGTTGACAGAGTCAGGCCTATCGTTTTCGTAATAAATATGTTCCTCTTATCCCGGTACCCTTACGTAGATTTCCGTCTATATGTTGAACATCGATCGTGGTCGATTGAACGTTTTCATTCGACCAACCCTCTTTTGCAACTATTCTTAAAAATAAGAAAATTAAAGGCTTAAAATTCCCAAGCTTAAGAAAATAAAACACATAGAAATGCAACCATAATCATATCTTTTCCAAAAAAATCTTTTTATCACAAATAGTTGTAAAAAATGTCAGTAGATTATTCAGTCCTGGCATTGAATTTGCGGTTGAACACGCACGGGGAGGTCACAAAGCTTCTAAATAGCCGGTGTGAACCGGAAATGCGTCCGGATTTGCCTTCCAATCAACGATTGATTCAAAGGAGGAGATTAAATGATGAGAAAAGGAAAGAAGAAGCTAATTCTGAGTTTTCTGGCAATCATATTATTTGCTTTAGGTTCAATAGTAGGATGTGACGATGGTGAAGAAGGCGGAGGGGGAGTAATACCACCTCTAGTGGTTTCTGAAAATAAGTTAAACGTGGAAATTCTTGATGCGACTATACCCTCCGATAGAAAGCCCGTTGTAACCATTAGACTTACAGATGACAGGGGCAATCCACTTAGCAGCGATGGTGTAAGAATACGCTTAGTCATTGCCCGGATTGAAAATGGTGAAAGACAATATACGAACTACATAACCAATGAGAATGGTCAACCTTCTTCTGAAAACTCTGACGATGGAACCTTGCAAGACGAGGGTAAAGGTGTTTTCAGCTACACTTTTAATTTCGTTCTTCCTGAGAACTTTGATAGGGATGTAACTCATACTGTGGGTATTTATGCAGATAGGGAAGTTGATTTTAAGAGATATGTTTCAAATGCTACCTTCGACTTCGTTCCTTCGGGGGGGAGTGTAACAACTATTCGTGATATCGTAAGGGTTGAGAATTGTAACAACTGCCACAATCCCTTAAGATTGCACGGCGGCTTTAGAAGGGACACAAGGCTATGCGTGCTCTGTCATACCCCTCAAAACACTGATCCTGAAACTGGTAACACTGTGGATTTCAAGGTGATGGTTCATAAGATTCACAGGGGTGCAGAGCTCCCAAGCGTTCAGGCGGGCACCCCTTATCAGATTATAGGGTTTAATGACACAGTGTTTGATTTCTCTACGGTTGAGTTTCCTCAGGACATTAGGAACTGCACTAAGTGTCATACGGGAGGAACACAGAGCGACAACTACAAGACTGAACCATCGAGGGCTGCCTGCGGCTCCTGCCATGACGATGTGAACTTTGCGAGCGGTGAGAATCACGGCGGAGGAATACAGCTCAGTGATAATAATTGCAAGGGCTGCCATCTACCGTCTACAGGCAATGAGTTTGACCTCTCGGTTGTGGGGACTCATACAATCCCCCTGAAATCAGTACAGGTTCCAGGAGTAATCTTTGAGATTGTGAGTGTTGAGAGTGCGGAGACGATGTCAGATACTGTAGCGCCTGGAGAACACCCAAGGGTGACCTTTAACATCAGGACCGATGCAGGCGACATTATTCCACCCTCTGATATGAATTTCCTCAGACTCGCCCTCGGCGGGCCAACAACCGATTATTCTATCCAAGACTATAATGACGACGGGGTACTTACACCTGGAGACCCATTAAGCCCGTGGACCCCTGGCGCCGAGGACTACAAGCAGGAAGACCCAAGGCAAAGTGCTGTAGGACCGGATGCGTCCGGCAATTTTACTTATACCTTTACAGCCCTGATACCGACCGATGCCACTGGCACATATACCGTGGGTATCGAAGGGTTTAAGTGTGCAACCGTTCAAGGCGCGAGCCAAAGAAAAGGAGGGACAAATTGTGATGGCACGAGGGATCCCAATGGAAATGGCACGGAGGACCCCGGTGAGGCCTTTAACCAGGTTCGTGACGCCGGACACAATGTAGTTTTCTACTTTCCTGTCACAGATTCCGAAGCTGTCCCACGGCGAATGGCAGTCGATTCTTCGACAAAGTGTATCGCCTGCCACGGCGTATTCTCAAAGGATTTCAGCATACACGGTGGCATCAGAAACGATAGTGAATACTGCGTCCTCTGCCACAACCCTTCACACGATTCACTGAGTCGTCAGCTTCCTCCTATCGGAGAAATGACCCTAACCAACACTGTTCACTACAAGGTAATGATTCATAAGATCCATACAGGAGAGGATCTGACCAATAAGCCATACCTGCTATACTCTCCACCTCGAGGGACATTCCCTGACCAGGTTGAGAGGCCGGTTGACTTCAGTGAGGTCCGCTTCCCTGGTGACAGGAGGGATTGCGAGACTTGTCATTTAGCCGGGACAAATCTCTTAGACGCGGGTCGGGGTGTGTTGGGCAGCGGGGTATTGCCGTCTACAAATCACGAGTTCATAAGGGAAGAATCTAATAAGACAGTAACAGAGACATTCTTTACTGAGCCGGTTATAGCAGCTTGTACTGCTTGTCATGACAGCCTTGTTGTAAACGAAGCTGGGGACGCACTTACGGGAGAAAACCATCCTGGAGGAGCTCAACCGGATGGTGCCTGCGTAGGCTGTCACGGTGTGGGTGAGTTCCTGGGTGTAAAGGAGGTCCATTTACCTCCTCTCCCACCCGAGAGGCGTATTGAGCGGGCTCAATAACTGATAACGACAACTTGAATTGAGGAGACTACTGTTGATTTTGTAGTTTTTATTGCTCTAAGGTTGTACAGGCGAAGTTAATGAGGGACAGGATTTCGTTGATATTTTCGATAGCCCCGAAGGGTTGATCGCCACAGAAGAGGAACATCCTGACGGATGCGTGCCTCCCGATTGCTTCGTATGCTATCCGATATTTGATATTCATCAGGTCGACCGCACGGGGGTCTACTTCCACCCGAGAAATACAAGAACTGGTCGAAGAAAAAGGTCTTGCCGGTGTCCTATATGTCATGGTGATAACGGAGTTGAGAATTGAAAAGAGCGTTCTTACCCGCATCTTTTGTGATTCTAATAATCTTTTTAGGGGAAAGGTCGGCGTACGGCCAAGTAGATATGGTCCGTCCGAGGAGTCTGGGTCCTTTTTCTTGGAAACGCAGTAACTCTATTTCAAGCGCCCAAACCTGTTTAAAAACATTCTTAAAAGTAACAAATTATAGACCTAAAATTCCCAAATTTAAGAAAATAAGAGACATAGAAATACGTGCATAATACTATCTTTTCCTAAAAAATCGTTTCCTTGCGGACACTTATAAAAGATTTCGGAAGATTATTCAGTCCTGGCATTGAATTTGCACCCATCTATAAACCGAGAGAGGAAAAAGATCCTGATGACGGAGTGTGAGCGAAAAATGTGTCATGATCTCTCTTCCAAATGAACGAAAGATTTAAAGGAGGAGTTAAATGATGAAACAGCAAAAGAGTAAGTTAATTCTGGGTTTTTTCACCATCATATTTATTGCGGTAGGTTCAATGTTAGGATGCGATGATGAAGGAGGCGGTGGTGGCAATACTCCTTTTGATCGAGCCGATCTGGTCAGAGGAGGTTTGCTCTATGATAAGTACTGGGGTGTGACTGGTGGTGAGGAACCCACTGATACAAACCCCACTTATCCAAGCGCGACAAACGCAGAGGTGTTTCCCCCTGATGGCAGGATGGGTTCTCAGACCTGGCGCTGTAAGGAGTGTCATGGGTGGGACTACCTGGGTGATGATGGCCTCTATGCCTTCCCCAATTCCCATTGGACAGACATCGGAGGTTTACTCCAAGTCGCCGACAGCTTTAGGCTCCTAGATTCGGGTTACAACGATTTAGCGCAGTTTGCCCAGGAAAATGGAGAACTTACCCCTGAAGAGCTATTTGATATAATCAAATTTGGTATACCAGGTTTAATGACTGGCTATGAGGACCAACTTTCGGATGACGATATATGGGACTTAGTTAGGTTTCTTAAATTAGGGCTCATAGATGACAGAGATCTCGTGGTTTATGACACCGAGGGGTTGATAGACGTTATTGAACCTGTGGATCTGGCAAATGGGGCGAGTCGGTTTAACTCAGTCTGTGCTCTTTGTCACGGAATGGACGGAGAAGGTCTAGAAGCATTCGGTACCGAAGGAGTTAGTCTTCATGATCTCGTAGAAGAAAATCCTGTGGAATTTATACACAAGGTACGATTCGGGAACCCAGGAACTGCTATGCCAAGCTCTATCAATAATGGATGGACAAACGACGACGTAAAAGATGTTGTTGCTTATGCAGCGGAGGTATTGCCAAATCCACCTATGCCTACTCCAACTCCAACACCAACCGCGAGTCCGACACCAACTCCCACGGCTGCCCCGCTTAATGGTGCTCAGCTCTACGCAGATAATTGTGCAGGTTGTCACGGACCGAATGCCGAGGGATTAATCGGCCCCAATATTCAAGGTAAGACAGCAGCGGAGATTGAGGACGCCATTGCAACCGTAGAGTTCATGATGATTCCGACCCTTCAGGCCCTTACTTCTGAGCAGATCGAGGCGATTGCTGACTTTCTAGCCACTCTTTAACTAACCTTGGCTTATACTTATATAATAAGGGGAGGCTGGCATAAGGCCTTTGTCCTCCCCTCTTTTCTCAAGACGAAAAATACTATTGATAATCTCTTATTTCTTCAATCCTAAATAGTATTAGATGCTATCATAGATATTGATTTATTTTCGGGAAATTAAAGAGGAGTAAACCTAGGATACTGAAATCAGCCCAGAGACGCAGCGATCTAAATATTTCGTATAGAGGGTGGGCTAACGCTTACGATTATAGATATCAGTATAGATATCGGATTTGGTATTACTTTTTGTATCGCAGTAAGCACGGCAGGCTCAACGGCACAGAATCCACTAGTCGAGGATGAGAAATTCGGAAATCGGTTCAACGAATTCATCAAAAAAGTCCACAACCGGCTTCCACAAAAATTGTCAATTTTGGGCTTGACCCCTTTTCAAGAGCATTTTTAAAAATAAGAAATTATAGGATTAAAATTCCCAAGTTTAAGAAAATAAGAGACATAGAAATACACCCGTAATAATCTGTCGACTCAAAAAATCTCTTCCTAACAGGCAGTTACAAAAAAACGACAGAGGTTATTCGGTCCTGGCATCGAATTTGCGCTTATATATTCGCTTAGAGATGAAAAGGATTCTAATGGCAGATTGTGAACCAGAAATGTGTGCTGATGTAGCTTCCTTTGTGCGTGATAAGTATCAGGTCTCTATAGCGAAATCGAGAGAGGAAGCGCTTGAACGCTTACGTCAGGAGGAAATCGACGTATTAATTGTGGATGTAAAAGTCCCGGTAACAAGAGCGCTACAACTTATCCAGGAGGCAAAAAGTATAAGACGCAACTTGGGTGTCATTGTGATTTACTTGTATTTCGACCAAACACAGGATGTCGAGCACCTCTTAAGAAGAGTAGCTGATATTTGTATTCGTAAGCCACTCGATAGTAACGAAGTAATATCAAAAGCAATTCAACAAATGGATCTAAAAAAAAACATTTTTGAAGAACGTATACTACCATGAAAGTAAAGAGAATAAGTTCGACGTTACTTTTATCATAGTGTTTTTTCTTGCCCTAGGAGCTTTCATAACAGATGTGGTGGCGAGGAGGCCGGGGAAGGTACTGCTAGCAGTGTGACTTTAATGGGGCAAGTAATCAACGGGTGGACACGTGAGCCCAGCGATGCAGGGGAGCGTGTTTTCGGTCCTACAACACCTATCACTGCTCATATCCAGGTTTTCAGTGAAGATGGTAGTACAATTCGCACACTCCTTGCAGAGACTGACACGGGTGTGGGTATTTCATTAGACAACTTAGGTAATCAGCCAAGTGTCGAATTTGCCGACTTCATGAGGCTAAAGCCCTGGGATTCAAGGACTCCCTGTGAAACCGGCTTTGGTAGCGGAGATGGTAGCGAGATAGTGGAAAAGATTTCAGGTTGCCCCGATACCCCTGGCGTGCCAAGTTTCGGCGGACTGATGCCCCTTGGCGGTCTCTTCCTAAGCAACTAGGAAATCAACTTGATAAAAAAGTGGATCGATTAAGGTGCAAAAAATAATTAAAAGGGGGGTGATGCTATTACACAAAAAGAAAATTTTTTAAAACATGAGAAATTAGGAAGAAAAAAACAAAAAAATAAGGAGGCATATCATGTGTAGAAAAAAAGCAAGAAAATATTTGCTCGACACAAGCAGTAGGAAACTCTTAGCTTTTTTTCTGACTGTTTTTGTAGCTTTCGGAACTATTGGAGGTTGTAATGATAATGGCGGCGGTGGTCCAAAGCCTACCCCAACGCCTACGGCTACACCGCAACCAACACCACCTCCACCTACTCCGACACCACCTCCACCTACTCCCACGCCTACTCCATCTCCGGGCTTTCAAACCGGTGACATCATCCCTGGTTTTGTGTTGTCCAGCATGCCTTCGGGGAGTATAGCGGATGTCCGTGCAAAGGGTACCTATGTCCCTAATAATTCGAAATGGGAAGTGTTTTTTGTCAGATCCCTCATTACAGGATTCCCAGAGGAAGACGTCCAGTTTGATTTCACAAGTCCGAGTAATCTCTTTTTCTTTAGCATAGCCTACTTAGACAATACTGGGGCAGCCCCACCACTAGCCGCGGCGGCAGCTGTAATGTTTACACAGGATACGACCGCCTATACTCTTGGGAACGAATCCTCTGTGGCAGACCTGAAGGCCGTGATGGAAACCCCTTCAGATTGTAGTGACTTTACTGGAGAATCACTTGTAACGACACCCAACGATTCCTCTACTGTGCCTGAACTTACACTTAGGGCGGCTTTCGATGAAGAGAACGTTTACTTATGTGTTGAGGCTCCCGACCCTAACGACGTTGAAGATAACCTAAAGGACCATTGGGAATTTTTAGGACCGGGTGATACCGATTGGGAACGCAAACCAAGTGTTGCGAATGTAATGTCAAGTATTAGCGATGAGACAGGCAAATTTGACGAGGATAGGATCGCCATATGGTTTGATATTAATGCCGAGGGCTTTGAAACAACGGGTTGCACTTCACTCTGCCATGAGGAGCGTATGCAGAGCATAAATTCAGACGGAAGGGCGGACCTTTGGCACTGGAAGGCGGCAAGGACGAACACTGCAGGGTTTGCAGAGGATCAGAGGCTAAATCCGGATAAAGCCAAGTGCCCCAATAACCCATGTAGACAGAATGATTCGGAAATCAAGGGGATAGCAAGCAAAAACGAGCAGACCGTTGATTCGACAAAACTCCCAGCGTTTATGGCTGAGAATGACCCCGGCGCAAATGTATTGTTTCTATTCGATGATGATGTACCTTCGGATTGCCCGGCTGGAGATTGCGATCTGGCAGTGCCATTTCTCCCATAACAATAAATCCGGCAAGCCCCGGAAGAATGGGTGACAGGAATGGGTGACAGATACTTGTTAACTAGATTTCCCAACCACATCAAAGAAACAAGTGTCTGTCACCCATTTGTCCCGATTGTTTTCCACTTATTCCTCTAAGACATATTCAAATGTGACTGCGCAAGCCGCAATAAAGATCAGATCGAATGATATCAGAATGTGTAAAGCAGAATCGTTAAATAGTATTGAATCGCCTTCAAGGATTGACCCTGTTAATTTTACGGAGCTAATTATTACTGGGATCACGATAGGAAAAAGAAGTATAGGAAGAAGTACTTCGCGAAGCTTAGTATTCAGCGCGACCGCAGAGAAAAGTGTTCCTACCGATACGAAGCCAATAGTTCCCAGGATTATCACAAGCAAGAGGGGCAGTAGGACATCGGTAAAGCTGAAATTGAAAAATAGACTGAATAAAGGAAGTATGATTAACTCGACTATAATAACAAAAATAAAATTTCCAATCATTTTCCCAAAGAATAAAACGCTCCTGTCAACAGGCGTAAGAAGAAGGCCCATTATAGAATTCCCCTCTTTTTCGATTGCGAATGAGCGACTCAGCCCCAATACGCCCGCGAACGTGAACGACACCCATAATATGGCGGGAGCCGCAAATTTTATGAGCTCCGTTGAAAGGCTGAAGGCAAAATTAAAAATAACCAGCAACAGTATTGCAAAGGTAAACATGGCTGACAGGAGTTCCTTAGTCCTGAGTTCGATTATTATGTCTTTATACAGAATAGCGATGATATTTCTCATGTCTCTAAAATAAAATAGGGGAGAGACGTCCCCTATTTTTACAGGCAGGGTTAGCTGTCATATAGGTCTAACAACCTTCTTAAAATATATATCGGTGAATTTAGCATCTTCTAGCTCATTCGTGAGACCTTCAAAGACAAACATTCCATTACTAAGAATTGCTACTCTATCACTCAGCTCAAACCCTTCTGATATGTTATGAGTCGTCATCAATATAGTTCTCTTTTGCGTTTTAAGCAATTTCAGCATCTCATTAAATATCCTGGTTCCATGCTGATCCAAACCCGAGTAGGGTTCATCCAATAGAAGGATTTTAGGGTCATGAACTATCGCACGCGCTACAGCCAGACGTTGCTTCATACCGCTTGAGAAGGTCCTAACCAGATCGTGTCTCCTATTCTCGAGTCCTACTTTTCTGATCACCTCAGCGGCCTTTTCGTCAGCGTTTGAGATTCCATACATCGAAGCAAAAAATCTAATATTCTCAAATGCGCTCAGACTTTCATATAGAAAGGGCTGATGTGAAATGAATCCGACAGATTTTCTAATTTCTTGAGGTTCTTTTCTTATATCGTGCCCTGCTATTAATACCTTCCCTTTTGTAGGCTTGGTCAAAGAAGATAGGATTCTCAGTAGCGTTGTCTTCCCCGCGCCATTAGGTCCGAATATCGTAAGAAATTCTCCCTCTCCGACACTAAGATCGATGCCATCTAATGCCTGAAGGCTCCCATATGATTTTGAAAGCCCCTCGATGTGTATATCGAAGCCGGTGGTATCCAATTATTAATATCCTAAACGATAACAAGAAAATAAAAGACTTATCAAAATCACGAAATAAACGGTGTTCGTAAATTACATTTAGAACACTTACAAGTTCTTATAATTACATAGGAAGATTGTATCCAAAGGGTTGGAAACATGGAAGTCTTTGCTCAGTTTTTCAACAATCTCTCTATACCGCCTATGCCCCTAATCCAATCAGCGAGTTGCCTGAGTCCCTCATCCATATTGATAATTGGCTTGTATCCGATTTCCCGCTTAGCCTTTTCGATACTATAACTCCTGCTTCCCGCGAGCGCTGCAACAGCAAATCTTGTTAACACGGGAGGATTTTGGGAATTGACTATTCTGAATAGGGTCTCCATTGCGTAAGCAACACCATAGGCGATTGTATAAGGTATCGTAAATTTTGGCACCCATTCTATCCTAGCCGCGCCAAGAAGCTTGGTTAGGAATTCAATATGCTCTATTTTTACGCCGTCATTGATAAAATAGATATTTCCTCCAAGATTGGCGCTTTCTGCCGAAAGCACGAGTGCATGGGCGAGGTTATCCACATGGCAGGGCGAAACCCATCTGTGTCCGCTCCCCATCGGAAACAGGATACCCTTCTTAGCTGCTTGCACTATCCTTGGCAGGATCACCCTGTCTCCTGCTCCCCATACATTCGAAGGCCTGAGTACGACCGTTTCAAGGCCTTTCCCCTTGTGGAAACTTATTACAGCCCTCTCAGCCTCTGCCTTGGTCTCGTTGTAATAATCGTTGTACCTTTCCGGGTACGGGTAGCTCTCATCGATGTCATTTATATCATGCACTTCCCAAAAATCCGATTTCCAGACAACGGTCGAACTGCTCATATATATAAACCTCTTCACACCCGAATCCCGTGATCCCTCCAGTAGCACCCTGGTCGCGTCAACATTCATAGTGTAAAAATCTCGCTTAGAACCCCAGTCCGTGACCATTGCCGCCAGATGAAATACCAAATCCCCACCCTTTGTTAAGCTCCTGAGCGAATCATGATCTAACAGATCTCCATAGCACAATTCAACTCCCAATTTCTTTAAGGGTTCAATTTGACTGGATTTTCTGACCAGACATCTGACCTCATATCCTTTCTCAACTAACCTCTCTACGAGCCTGCTCCCGATAAATCCAGTGCCACCGGTAATCACTGCCTTCATTTGTAGATCTCCAAAGCTGTGGTGCCTTCTTTAACGGATTTTTCGTTTCAAAAGATACGAATCAGAACCAAGCAGAAAATTCAATAAATCGATTGTGTCTAAGAAAACCAGAAATTCACAGACAGAGGCCTTGCCGTTCAAAAATAACCCAAAAATCACTGATCATCGCATCCTCTTCGGTCGCCGGGACCCGGGTCTAATCTGAATATTTAACAGAACAGCCGTATGGCTTTGCCTGAGATATTGTGACAGGCTTTCCGGCAAGTACTTCCTCGAGGGCGTGATCAACATAGTTCAGAGCCTTTCCATCCTTTGATCCCTGGGGGTCGTCATCGATCGCTCCCGAATAAACGAGTATCCCGGACGGGTCTATTATATACATGTTTGGTGTGGTCTTTGCGCCGTAGAGCTTACCGACACTTCCCGAGCCATCATGCAGGATAGGATAGCCAACTTTAAACTTATTCACCCAATTTTCGTTGTCTTGCTTATTCATGTAATGTGTGCTGTTAATAGCCATCCAAACCACATTCTTCTCTTTATATTTATCCGCCAATGTGGTCATCGTCTTGGAGTTGTAATGCCTTTGCACAAAAGGGCAATCAGGGTTCATCCACTCGAGCACGATTATCCTATCTTTAAAGTCCGATAATTTAACCTCATGACCTGTTTGGTCTTCGAGAGTGAAATCGGGTGCTGGCGATCCGACTTCTGCCTTGGTCTGATTGTCCAGGGCGCTAAGACTGGTGATTAATGAGAAACATATTGAAGTTGAAAAAAGGATCACCTTTATCAATGAATTTAATTTCATAACTCCCTCCTTGAATTGATCTTATTTTCTTTTGCATTATTCATTGCATTAAGAAGACGTTTTAGGACTCCTGAGATAATGATATTCGCCTGTTTGCGTTTAATTTTTAAGATTTCCCTGAAGCGGAATCTGCAAGACCGTGCCATTACGTCTGCCATCTTTATCCACGTATAATACCAACGATTCCAGGATATCGGAATCTAGTTTTCGACCACCATAAACCAATGCCTTGAAATTGATATCGGTTTTATCGTTTCTCCTATTAAGCTGGACATCATCGATCTCTAATTCATTCCCTGGTGCGGGAATCCAATCTACATCCAGCGGTTTTTCTCTCCAGTCAAGTGACACCAAAATATCTGAATCTGTTTGATCACTTTTAATGCCCCCTTCTATGAGAGCGATAAATGGACTCGTGCCAGCATCGTAATCGACCGGTAAACGCTTTTCCCATTCCTCGAATAACGACCTGTTAATTTGAGCTTCCGCTTCGGTCGGTAAAGAGGAGATTTCAAGATCGCTCTTGCCGGGTATACAAATATCTGAGCAACTGATCCATTTCGCCTCGGCCTTTATGGGTATGGTTTCGTAGTTTGAAAGATCGGAGGGCGCCGTGACTTCGGAAAATAAAAGCAAAGTGCCTTCATAACCAAAGTCCTCAATATCTCCGGGTCGTTTGAAGATCATGGGTATCGGCCAACGGAGATTCCCCGCAATAAAGCCGTCAGGAACAACAAAATTCACCGAGGTAGGCAATCCTGAATCACCGGGGTTCTTCCAGTATATATGCCAATTTGGTTGAATCCTAAACCTGACGCCTATCCTGAATGTTTCCCCTGGTTTTATCTTCGAAACGTCTGCTATGAGTTCCGATATAACCGGCGTTGGTAATTCCTCCGCCAACAAATTAACTAGCTGAAGAAAATAAACCGCAAAAAATATGAAAGTCAGCATATTATATTCACCTATTTTAAAAACCTTTCATCAACCCTGGACCCATCTATCAAACAAGACTCTTATATCGATCAATTTAAATGTTGACGTTAAACCTGGTGATACCAATCCTCCGCGGGCACGCGTATAGCAAGAACTTCTCCTTCGGCACATTTTATTTGATTTGAAAAGAGCGAGCAACTAACCAGGGTTTTTCTACCTTCTATTTTCGAAATTCTGCCCCTGAGGTCAACAGGCTTATCAATATGTGCAGGTTTGTGATAGTCAATTTTTAATGATGCTGTAACATACCAAATAAATGGTTCCGTATCCAACCCCCTCCCCTCTTCCCTGTATGCCGCCGCAATCGCTGTGCATACTGAGTGACAGTCGATGATGGTTGCGATAATTCCTCCATTTAGAACATTTGTGGGACCCGCCATATGTTGCTGCCCTGGCACCCATGTGCAAACGGATTCTTCACCAGACCAATAACTTTTTAATCGCAGACCCTGTTCATTATCGCTTCCACAACCCCAGCAATGGTTCCTAAGAAGATAATCCTGAAAGGCCATCTGCACCATTTAATAATCCTCCTCTTGAGATGAGATTAATCCGACCCTGCATGCACAAAAAACCACCGGGAAGACAAAACGCAATTAATTCCAAGTTACCATTATATGGAAGATATTTCTTGAAAGATTTTCCTTTTTGAGATTCTTTCACCACGATTATACTATTCCTCGTCTTAAGATATATAATATCAATCTAAAGATTGTAAAAATCGAGCTATGCAAAGGAGATAATGTACATGATACCCGCCGATGAAACATTTGATGGGACATTTCCGTTTAGGCCCCATTTTTCCGAAGTCAACGGTTTTGAGATGCACTATGTAGATGAAGGCGAGGGCGAGCCTGTTATCTGTCTCCACGGCGAGCCTACGTGGGGCTATCTGTATCGAAAATTCATACCCCCACTGTCAAAAACCAACAGGGTGATCGTACCTGATCATATGGGATTTGGAAAAAGCGAAACGCCTCAGGATAAAGAGTATACGCTACGGACCCATGTCGAAAATCTTGCAGGGTTGATTGAGGAACTTGGCCTCCAGGACATAACATTTGTTGCCCAGGACTGGGGTGGACCGATATGCAGTGCTTACACCGTTCGGTACCCGGATCGAGTAAAGCGGTTCTGCCTAATGAATACCCTTCTAGGCTATGGCCCCCTTGTGCCGAATGCTCCAAAAATACCGGCATTACATACATCACCGTGGTTTACCTGGGTAATAAAGGGATTAGAAGACGGTTCCTACTATGAGGTGTTAGGAAACTTAAATACTACTACTCTGAGTGTGATGAAGCTGCTGGGGTTTGAGAATTCACAGGTTGTGGATCAAACGTGGCTCAGGGCGTACTCTTCGCCATTTGAGAACAAATCGGAGTGCAAAGGCGCTATAGAATTTCCCCTCGATGTCGCCCAGCAACGGATACTCAATTATGTAAAGGAGGGGATAAGCGGAATCGACGAGTTACGCAAGAAGCCAGCGATGCTGGCTGAAGGCATGCGCGACAGAGCCATACCCCCGGCAAGGGCGATCGCAGATTTCAAGATACTTTACCCGACCGGCCCTATGGTCGAGTTAGAAAATGTGGGCCATTTCTGTCAGGAGGACGCGCCAGAAACCCTGGTCGCTCTGATTCAGCAATTTATTCAAATGACCTAGAGAATGAAGAGTCCTAGCTACCAGTCTTGTCATTTCTGTAGATGTTAGATAATTCAGAGACAAAATCCAAAAACCAATACATTTCGCGATAATTTACAATCCGTCATCCTCGAATGCTTCTACCGGGGACCGATAGTTTAATTTTTTATTTTCTTTGTCTTGATACTGAAACGAGTTCAGCACAGGTACAAAGAAACAAAATCAAGGGCTTACAAAAAATTAGGAATTATTAAATCAATTCCTTCAGCTAAAAATATTTAATCCAACCACAACCCCAAATCTTTTTTTAACGCTTCCGGAATTGATTTTGGTAATTTTTTGAATGCCCATTTAAAATCTAAAAGCCTGTCCTCGAATTACTTGGCATCCACAATTTCGAATAAAGAGAGAAATCTTTGATTTGTCCTTTGCTTTTACCAACTCAATTACAAGATCTCTCACAGCTCCTTCGCTTTAGCTCAGGACAGGATTTGGACAGCCTTGATTTTTGCTTCTTCGTACCTGTGCTGAACTCGTTTCAGTATCAAGACAAAGAAGTTAGGAGGAAAAGTAAGATAAACGAAGAACATAATTCTTATGATTCTCTCCGCGAAATTTCTAGCTTTTCCAATTGGAAGCACTTCGATAAACCTGCACTGAGTTAATCGAAGTCCTCAGTACAGGCTCTACGAAACGATCGCTGTATTTATAACATTGCTTCGGGACTTAAAGTCCCCGCAATCACTCCGGTCATCATCGACAACATTTATAACAGATATTTATCGTATACCTCTTTGGCCCAGAAAATATCTGTTCCTGAAGAAAGCAGCGCGGTCATCATAATCGTTTCGGCTATTTCTTCTTTACTTATCTTCAGGGAAAGAGCTTTTTTAATACGTGAGCCAGTACAGTGAGGGCATCGCCCGTGAAGGGCTACCGCTACCGCAATCAAGGCCTTTGTTTTCTTGTCCAGCTTTGTTTCGCCTTCGACGGCATTGTAAAATTTCCACCATCCTTCGGCCATCTCCGGGGCATACTTTTCGAACCACCTCTGATCATCAGCCATATTGTAAAGCCTCCTTTTTATGTTTTGATATCGTAAAGATTTTAACACATTATATTACTGTATTACCGAATTAACCTATTATTTAGATTAAATTATATGTGTTTGGGTTCGTGATTATAGGTTTATTTAACTCCAGTACATTGGTATGATAATTTACGCGATAAAAAAGCAGAGGAGGTTATTATGCGATTTCTACACACCATGATCAGGGTTGGCGATTTGGACAGATCTATTAAATTTTATACAGAGGTTTTGAGGCTAAAACTTCACAGAAAAACGGACTATCCCGATGGGAAATTCACCCTGGCATTTTTAGGTTATGGCGGAGACACTGAGCCATTTTTGGAATTGACCTACAACTGGGATACCGATCAATATGAACTGGGTAACGCCTATGGTCACATGGCATTTGGCGTTGAGGACATTTATGCTACCTGCGAAAAGATTAAGGAGCTAGGAGGAAAGGTCGTTAGACCCCCCGGGCCTATGAAGCACGGGACAACCGTTATTGCATTTGTCGAAGACCCCGACTCATACAGGGTCGAGCTGATAGAGAGGAAGGAAAAGTCATCGGCTTATTAAAGTTGTATTTCGACCTTATATAAAATCGCAGCGCCCTTTTCGCCAGCGGCCACGAAGATATGGACTGATGAGCGGATAGGTCCCGACATAGACCTTTTTGAAAATCTAGTCCTTTTCCTTTCTGCGTTTTTTCCAAACCCTTTCGAGATACTTCTTTAGATTAGCTTCTTTTCCAATTTCGGTGGGATCGTAATAGATCCTGCCTTTCAGCTCGTCGGGAAGATAGCCCTGCTCAACAAAATGATCCTCGTAGTTATGGGAGTACCTATAGCCCTTCCCGTATCCCAAATCCTTCATCAGCTTCGTAGGCGCGTTTCTCAGATGTATCGGGATTGGGATATAAGGCCTTTCCTCAACGTCCGACATCGCTTTTGATATCGCAATTGTAGAAGAGTTGCTCTTTGGACAGCTGGCAAGAAACGTAGTTGCCTGGGAAAGAATTAAATTAGCCTCGGGCATGCCCACGTAGTGCACGGCGGTAAAACAAGATGTTGTCAGTGTAAGGGCATACGGCTCGGCATTGCCAATATCTTCAGATGCTAGAATGATAAGTCGGCGCGCAATAAATTTAGGGTCTTCTCCCCCTTCAAGCATTCTTGCAAGATAATAAACAGCCGCGTCAGGATCACTACCCCTTACGCTTTTGATAAATGCTGAAATCGTATTATAATGCTCTTCTCCACTTTGATCATACTTATAGTGTTGTGTTTGATAAGCCTCGCGGACCCTACTCTTATCGATTGTTACCGGGGCCCGACCCTTACCTAAATTGAAGGACACCTCAAGGGCATTGAGCATCACCCTTGCATCGCCACCGGACAGTCTGATTAATTCTTCGCGAGCGTCTTCAGCTAATGAGGTGCCCTTGATAACTTCATCTATCTCTAATGCTCGTTCTAAGATTTTTTCTAGATCATTTTCGGTCAGGGGATCCAGGGTATAAACCTGAGACCTGGAAAGCAATGGAGATATCACTTCAAAGGAAGGGTTTTCAGTGGTCGCACCAATAACTATGATTGTCCCTTCTTCCACGCTTTTAAGCAGTGCGGCCTGCTGAGCCTTATTAAATCGGTGAATTTCATCAATGAATAGTATCGTTTTTCTTCCGACTTCGAGCGACTTCTGGCCTCGTTCCACTATTTCCCTTAACTCCCTTACTCCAGATGAAATAGCATTTATTTGAATAAAATCTGCCTTCAGTGTGCCTGCAAAGAGCCTTGCAAGCGTAGTTTTACCCGTACCAGGGGGCCCCCATAAAATCATGGCTGGAATACTACCGGCCTGTATCATCTTCCTGATAACACCGTCTCGACCGAGCAAATGTTCCTGGCCTATGAACTCACTCAGCACTCTTGGCCTAACCCTTTCTGCAAGAGGAACAGCCGACTTCGGAGCCCTGAATAAAGAAGGAGTATCCCGCTTTAGATTAGAATATTTCTTTGGCATCTCTCGTCTATAAAAACTCTTGCTGTTAATAGGTTAAATCGAGGACACTGAGAAATCAATTTAAGTATTAAAAAGTTGTAGTTTAGGTTTCTGGCATCTGATGAAGGGATTTCCAGGAATTTTAATATAGGATCTTAATAGTGAAACCTAACGGCTTTTTATTAAGAAATTAATTGATAAGATATATGCGGGACAGGAATGTCCCGCCTATCCTCCGGGGGTATAAAAATATATATAAATCGATA
>JBAUII010000133.1:0-12349 GCA_049682815.1 Thermodesulfobacteriota bacterium
GAGTATGGACGGGCGCTCAATATTTGGCCTGCAAGTGGTGAAGGTTCCTTTAGATCCATTGCTACTAGCTTTTTCTCGCCATTATGTATCGAAGCAAATAAGTTCTCAATTTCATCAATATCCATCGCCTCATAAAGCCAGTCGTGAATAGTTTGATTCACCAACGGATGATCGGGTATCTCCCTTTCCCCTGTAATGTTCTCTTGACACGCTAATTGATCGGGAAAGACCAGAGCTAGAAGGTCCTCCGATTGAATCCGCTGGATTGCAGGAGGCACCTTACTTCCTGCTCTACGCCTCAACACTGCAAGCGCCCTTGATGCATTCCAGCGCCAGCGCACCCCAAACATAGGAGAATCGAGTAGTGCCTGGGTCAAAATATGTCGGACGGTCTTGGGGCTGAGATAATAAAATACCTCATCCAGAGGGAAACTATGAGTCGCTCCCAGCGATAGGATTATTGAATCTTCTGTAGCGGCCGCCTGAAGCTCGAAATTGAATTTTCTGCAAAATCGTTTTCGAAGGGCCAATCCCCATGCACGGTTGAGCCTGTTTCCGAATGGAGAATGAATCACAAGATGCATCGCTCCGGCCTCATCAAAACAACGCTCCATCACTAGTGTTTCTTGTGAAGGCATTACTCCGAAGGTAGCCTTCACAGCGGCAAGATAGGTCACCACTTGATCGGCTGCTTCTTGACCCAAGCCGACTGCACGCACGAGCCAATCGATAGGTTCTTTTTTCCATTCATCAATTAAAAATGCCTCTCCATTATCATGGGCATCTTTTAAATTATCTAAGTCTCCAATGCGACCTGAGATTTCCTCCCTCAATCTGGAAACCGCAAATGAGAGTTCAGCAGTTCTCGCAGGTGCTTCCCCAAACCAGAACGGAATCGTCGGAGGCTGACCTTGTGCATCTTCAACACGCACCTTGCCTCCTTGGACACCTAAGATCCTCCACGAGTTATTGCCCAAGAGAAATATATCTCCTGCCACGCTTTCAATCGCGAAGTCCTCATTAACTGTTCCAATAAATGTATTCGTCGGTTCGAGAATTACATCGTAATCAAAATTATCCGGAATGGCCCCACCTGAAACCAGTGCCGTAAGCCGTGCGCCCCTTCGAGCCCTCAGTCTACCATTTACAATATCACGATGAATGTAAGCACCTCTTCTTCCCCTCTGCGTGGCGTAGCCTTTGGAAAGCATATCAATCACGGCGTCAAACTCTTCACGTGATAGGTTTCTGTATGGATAAGCACGGCAAACCAGATCAAACAACTCCGATTCTTCGCACTCCGTTGAAGAAACCTCCGCGACGATCTGCTGGGCAAGAATATCAAGAGGCTTTTCGGGCATGATTGTACTGTCCAGCTCCCCACGCCTTACCGCATCTAGCAGGGCCACGCACTCAACCAGCTCATCCAGCGATAGTGGAAATAGCCTCCCCTTTGGAGTCCCTTTTACGGTGTGACCAGAGCGCCCCACTCGCTGTAATAATATGGCTATAGATCTCGGCGAGCCAATCTGGCATACGAGGTCTATTGAGCCAATATCTATCCCAAGCTCCAGTGATGAAGTCGCAACCAACGCTCTAAGCGAGCCTGATTTCAACCGCTGTTCCGCGTCTAAACGGATTTCTTTTGATATGCTTCCGTGATGGGCGGCAATGATCTCGGTGCCAAGCCTTTCTGTTAAATTGTGTGTCATCCTTTCAGCTAAACGCCTCGTATTAACAAAGATCAGTGTTGTCTTGTGCTCATGGATTAGCTCTTCCAACCTTTCATAAATCTCACTCCACACCTCATTTGACATGACGGCATTGAGTGGTGAGCGGGGAACTTCAACCTTAAGATCTAAATTTCTTTCGTGCCCCGCATCAATGATTCTGCAATTCAATCCCTCGATCGTCTTTGCAGATCTGTTACCTATTAAAAAACGTGCCACCCTTTCAATTGGCTTTTGGGTTGCCGAGAGTCCTATCCTAATCAAATCCTTTCTAGTTAAAGCATCTAATCTCTCAAGCGATAGCGACAGATGTGATCCACGCTTGTTTCCAACCAAGGCATGAATCTCATCAACAATGGCTGTGTCAACATCGGAAAGCATTTTTCTCCCATTTTCACTGGTAAGCAGCAGGTATAGTGATTCAGGCGTAGTCACGAGTACGTGAGGAGGGTGTTTGACCATTGCGGTTCTTTCAGAAGTTGAAGTATCCCCCGTGCGGACCAAAACCTTTATCTTTACCCCAGGAAATCCTGACTTTTTCAGCTCCTCTCCAATCCCACATAGTGGCATCTGAAGGTTACGTTCAATATCATTACTGAGCGCTTTCAGCGGCGAGACATAGACAACCTGTGTTTTCTCCTCGAGTCCCCCTTCGAGACCCTGCTTAACCAGATCATCGATCGTAGATAAGAAAGCGGCAAGCGTTTTGCCTGAACCTGTAGGAGCCGAAATCAGTACATTTCGACGCTTCTGGATCTCAGGCCACGCCTTAACCTGTATCTCGGTAGGCGCTTCGAATTCGTTCCGAAACCAATTTGTAACAGCGGGGTGAAAATTCTCTAGCATCATAGAATGTCAAGGTTTATATAATCATTCCGCAAACTGCAACGGTTAGCATCACTTTTAGCGATAAGCCTCACTTCGATGCCGTACCGCAATAGTATCCACCAATAATTTCTCGTCATCTATTGTATATATAATTCGATAATCACCAACACGAATACGCCATAGATCCTTTTCTCTCTGTAATTTTCGAGAACTCCTAGGGCGCGGTCGAACAGCTAACGATTCAATTTTTGGAAATATTCTATTTACCAACGATGCATCCAAAGCTTCCAATTCCTTACGAGCAGAGCGCGTAAAAATAATCTTGTAATCAGTCATTGAGCTTTTTCTGCTTGTGTAGCCTTTCTTTTACAGATTCAAGAGACTCCCTCGGCTCATCGGCCCGGAAATGCACTAATAATGAGTCATAAATGTCTTCCCAAAGCTCTCCGTATCTTTTCAAGTCAATGATTACCGCAGTTTTCTCACCTTTTTCATTAACAACAAATTTAATTCCTTTCATAACATCACCCCTCTTGCTAAAGGATAATTGTAACTACAATCTGCACAATGAACTAACACGATCAATGCGATCTCAAAATAGGTCTATTTTTTACATTATAAATGAAAATTTCCTTTTCGCTTATTATTCTCATCAATATGCCCAAATTCTGCCCAATATGCCGGCAAATATATGCAGGATTTTCCGTAATCGCAACGACTAGTGTGGAAATGCCATCGACGGGGAATCGGTCTTGGAGCAAACTGTAGCACGATGGCGGAGGAGATCGCTTCGTTTCACTCGCGATTGTAGATGTTACGTATTTCGGGGACGTTATATTAGGTTTTAAATGGGCATTCAAAAAATTGCCAAAATCAATTCCGGAAGCGTTAAAAAAAGATTTGGGGTTGTGGTTGGATTAAATATTTTTAGCTGGAGGAATTGATTTAATAAATCCTAATTTTTTGTCAGCCCTTGATTTTTGCTTCTTTGTATCAAGACAAAGAAGATAAAAAATTAAACGATGGATCCCCGATTAAAACATTCGAGGATGACGGAAGAGTAAAATTCCGGGCAATTTATTACTTTTTGGATTTTGTCGACGAAATTTCTGACATCTACAGCGATGACAATTCTGGAAGTGTCATTGCGAAGGGCGAAGCCCTGTGGCAATCTCCTTCGCTTCTGGCAGAGCCTTACCAATAAATTTTATGTATCGCAATGTAGGGAACGCATATATGCGTTCCGTACTATTGCATTTAAGTAGCAGATTGCTTCGCCGGAGCCTGTACTGGGCTTGTCGAGGGATTGAAGGGCATAAGATTGGGATGGATGAATAGTTTTTGCGGTTCAATGGGCAGAATTAAGTCGAGAGTGATTTCTAATAAAAAAAGGTTGTCCCCATACATTAAGTCATTTTTTAGTTTGAGTAAGACCTCTCAAATAATTCTCGATCAGAGAGTCAGACATGGTTTTTAACAGTTCCGTACCATCTTGCCCAAGTCTCTGCGTCAGCCCAAGCGAACAAATACCATGCACGCCCGCCCATAAAACTTGAGCCACTCGTTGAGCGCTCTCTATATCTCCGTGGACTAGAGGAAGAAGCAGCTTTTCACCAATGGCGAAGAGTGAGTTAAGTTTTAATAAATACCACTGGGGCAGTTCTGAACCTGGTGGACGACGATAATCGAATAACGCTTTCCAGCGAAAATCGTTTTCATGCGCAAATTCTATATAACAAACACCCAAGCGTTTTATTGCTTCAACGCCTTGCAATTCCGGGTCGAGATTGCCTACAACATAGTTTTTGAGATCATCCAGTGTCACCGCGTTGACATGAAATACCAAATCATCGTAATCTTCAAAGACATTGTACAATGTGCCCGCGGAATACCCAATTCTTGCAGCTACCTTGCGCGCGCTACAATTTAAGAACCCTCCCTCTTCTATTAGCTCTAGTCCCGCTTTTATAGCCATTTCCTTAATTTCTTCACGTGTGTGGTCATTTCGACGTCCCATAAAACCATACTATACCATAATTTTTTAACAGTGTTAAATTGCTTTTTTTGAACGATGTAAAATTACCTATTGACAAGTGTTCAATTTCTTGATATAAGTGAAATAAACGCTGTTCAATTATGATATGCGGTGTGAGTGTAAAACAAATTTAATGTATTGGGGGTAAATACTATGAACAGATTGCTTAATAATCCATTTGGAAAAACATTGATGCTAATAGTTATAATTGCCACCTTAATAACTGCAATTACTGCTTCCTGTGCAACGACCAAAACGAAAACCAAAACTCCTCTTACCCAATCCAATCGATTAAAGATCAAAAACATGGCTATCTTAGTTGAAGCGGACAAGGACTTTAATGTTTCTGTCGAGAAGCACAGACGTAATATATGGGCCGAGATGTATCCGAGTACTAGCACTATGACGGGGTTTGATCCTTTCACCTTTTTTGCTCAGTTAGCTCTAATGATTCCAGCAACCATAGTCGAAATAGATAAATACCACGATGATAAAAAGCACGAGGAGGCTTTGGAGTCAGAGTTAGTTCAGTTTAGCCCAGATGAAATAATGTCCGATAGACTGCAACATTATCTCGCTTCATCCGATGCCGGATTCACTGCCGAAGTAACCAGAGTCAAATCTCCTGATGTTTTGAAAGCGAATGGATTCGATACCATTCTGGAAGTTAATTTAAGAGGATTTGAGGTAGAGCCGTGTTTATTGGATCCTTCCCAAGAAGATTATCTGGAAGAAGAGCATTCGAGATTATCTAAACAACGAGATGACTTGGAGAGAAAGCTTTTACAGGTAGGGGGTGGTGATCAACGATATTTGTATAGTAAAGATGCTAGTCATCCAAATAAAGATGTGCAAGGGATCGAAGCAGAAATGGAAGCACTTAAGTTAAAAATTGAACCGTTGGCTCAAATGGTAAATTACCGGAAACACGCTACGTTTAAAAACCCCAGCCGTTTTGCCGTTAATGTTAGGATTAACTTATCTGGAAGAATGATTTTGATTGATGACGACAAGATAGTGTGGGAACGAGAGGAACTTTATAAAGATAAAGATTGTTATCCGATTGAGGACTTAAAAACGCAACCTGAAATACTAGTAGATATTCTCACAAGAGCCGTACAAATTCTGGCAGAAAATACCGTGAATGAGATTCTATAACTAATATTAGAGGGGTAATGTTGCACGATGATGATGGATCTTAGATCACGAAAAAAACCAAATCTCATAATTTTTTGAACAATGTTAAATTACATATTGACAAGTGTTCAAAAAGGTGATATATATGAATTTAACAGTGTTCAATATAATGTAAGAGGCTGAAATGACAAAAATTTCAAGGATTGGGGTAATAATCATGAGAATCAAAGAGCTACTTAATGCTTCTTTTGATAAAATTCTATCCCGGACGGCATATCCTGTAGTTATCGTCCTGGGATTTGCCTTACACCTCGAATTACTCAGGGCAGAGTACGGTATACAACTCAGTACATATGTCCCGGTAATCTTATGCGCTCTTATTATTACATTTCTTGAGCGTAAACTCCCTTATAGAACAGAATGGAAAGCGAACTCTAATGATGTAAAAAATGATCTGCTTTTCATGGGCTTTGTGCAGGTATTACTTCCTCAATTATTATCGTTTTTCATAGCAATCAGTTTTCTAAACCTACTTGAGTCTAGAAATCTAGTTATTAAAAACATTTGGCCACACAGCTATCCCGTATACATGCAGGCTATCATGATGGTATTAATTGCGGACTTCTTTAGATACTGGCTTCATGTATTGCATCACAAATGGGAATTTTTATGGCATTTCCACTCCGTCCATCATTCCCCGCAAAAGCTCTACTGGATCAACGTCGGCAGATTCCACCCCATCGAAAAAACACTGCAGTTTTTTCTGGATGCCCTCCCCTTTATCATTCTGGGCGTTAACGAAGATGTGATCGCCCTTTATTTTGTGTTCTATTCGGTTAATGGATTCTTCCAGCACAGCAATGTCGATGTACGACTGGGTCCCCTGAACTATATCGTCAGCGGCCCAGAGCTTCACCGCTGGCACCATTCAATGCTGGTTGGGGAATCCAATCATAATTTTGGGAATAACCTAATTGTCTGGGACTTGATATTTGGTTCCTGGTATTTGCCTCAGGAAAAGGAAGTTGATCAATTGGGTGTGCAAAATCGGGCATATCCTATGGACTTCATTGATCAACTCAAAGCACCGTTCAACAAAGTCATTGATCAAGAGTAGACGATGAAATCCTACGTAATAGAAGGGCTTTTAAATCTTCTAATTTTCATAAGAATGTGCCTTTTAAGGCACATTTCATGGAAGCCTTTCATCATTAAAACATATAATCCCAGAGAAGTACAAAACTCAGTCCTTGAAGAGATCCTAAAACAAAACAAGGACACCGTCTTCGGGAAAAAATATGACTTTATCGGCATAAATTCCTATGACGACTTTCGGCGAAAGATTCCAGTCCATACATACGAAGATCTAAGAAGCTACATAGAAAGGCAGGAGGAAACAGGAGAACCACATCTAACTGCAGAGCCAACGGCAATGTATGCGCTTACAAGCGGTACGTTAGGAAAACCCAAATATATACCCATCCACGAAACCATGATCAGAAATTTTAAAAAGTGCCAAAGACTCTTCTCATATGCTCTATATTCCGAAATCCCGTCTACGTACTCAGGAAAGGTATTAGCTATTACAGGTCCTGCAGTTGAGGGCTATTCAAGCGGCGGCGTACCATTTGGTTCGCTATCGGGGCTTTTATACAAAGAGACCCCTAAGTTTATTAAGTCAAAATACATAATCCCCTCAGCAGTATTTGAGATTGATAACTATGACCTGAAATACTTTCTAATTTGCGCAATTGCCCTTTCACATAAGGATATCACGCTTATAGCAACCGCTAATCCTTCGACCATCTTGAAGTTGTCAGAAGTCATCAATTTAAATCTCGATAAACTTATTCAGATTATCGAAACAGGATCCCTCAATGGAGTGGATGAACCTTCAACTGAGAAACTTAAGACAATAGCAGGGTATTTTAATAGAAATGCAAAAAGAGCGCGAGAGCTAGACGACCTATCTAAGACACGGGAGCACATCAAATTAAAAGATATATGGCCAAACATACAGACAGTGGTCACCTGGACATCAGGAAGCTGTAGTGTATTGATTCCTAAACTTATAGAGCAGCTACCTGACCTTGCGAACATCGTCGAAATGGGCTACTTCGCCAGCGAGTTCCGGGGTAGTATCGTAATAGATGTTCTGGGAAATAATGCGGTACCGGCGTTTCATGAAAACTTCTATGAGTTTGTGGAAAGAGACGACTGGCAAAACACTAATCCTAATTTCTTGACGCTCGACCAAATTTCAGAAGGAAGACAATACTATATTCTCGTAACGACACCGGGCGGACTATACCGCTACTTCATAAACGACATAATTGAAGTCACAGGCACATACAATAAGACGCCCATGATTAAGTTTGTTCAGAAGGGAAAGGGTGTGACCAATATTACGGGCGAAAAGCTTTACGAATGTCAACTCAATCAAGCTATAGAAGCCATCAAGAACGAACACAATTTGGATATCGACTTCTTCATTATGATTGCTGATCCCGAGGCTCTGCAGTATGCATTGTATATCGAACACGCGCCCGTTAGTGCTATCGATATTGAATCCGAAGTCGAAAAAAAGTTATTCAAATTGAATATTGAGTACGAAGGTAAGAGAAAAAGTAAAAGGCTAAAGCCCCTGCGCTTAATGTTTTTGAAGCCTGGCACTGGTGAGGCATATAAGAAAGCTTGTGTAAAGGCTGGACAACGAGAGGGACAGTATAAACTTTTAACCCTTCAATATAACAAAGAATGCAAATTTAATTTCGAAAAACACGTCTATTTATGAGTATCAGGATAATGAATATAAAAGATATACAGATGAGGGCACTTAAAATACCGTTCAAGCTAAGCTTTAAACATGCCTCCGCCGAGAGGTCAAGCACTGAGAGTGTAATAGTTATTGCTGAGTCCTTTGGTCGTAATTCTGGCTATGGTGAGGGGTGTCCGCGTGTTTATGTTACGGGAGAAACTGTCAAAAGTTGCCTGGACTTTTTCAAAAAACACAAAGCGTCGTTATTGGAATTCCATTCCCTTAACG
The DNA here is from genome assembly GCA_049682815.1 of Thermodesulfobacteriota bacterium. Taxonomy (GTDB): domain Bacteria; phylum Desulfobacterota_D; class UBA1144; order Nemesobacterales; family CSP1-2; genus DASWID01. The sequence continues at coordinate 8,777 of JBAUII010000133.1, forward strand.
ACATCAAAACTTGGGTAGAGAAGAATGATAAGGAAATCGATCATAATCCGTCGGCATGGTGCGCTATAGAAATTGCCTTATTAGACCTACTCGCGAAGGAGCATAACAGGTCGATTGAACACCTTCTTAATCTAGATGAGATTTGTAACAAATTCTACTACTCCGCGGTGCTTGGGGAAGGCAGTTATGAAACATTCCGATCTCAATTTGAGCAATACGTTCAGATGGGATTCAAGGATTTTAAGGTTAAGATCTCTGGTGATCTGAGAATCGATAAGCGGAAGATAGACTTACTCGGAACTTTAGACCGCAAAGACTTAAGAGTGAGGCTCGATGCAAACAACCTGTGGAAATCACCAGGTGAAGCTATCGCGTTTCTGAAAGCACTAGACTATCCATTCTATGCGATTGAAGAACCTGTTAAGACTAACCTGTATAATGATTTGCTAAATATATCCACCGAGCTCAACACTCCAATTGTACTGGATGAGAGTTTCATGCGAAAGGTCCAATTTCAACATTTAGAACATCCACCTGATTCATGGATCATAAATATCCGCGTATCTAAAATGGGTGGAATTTTGCGGTCACTCGATATAGCCAGGAACGCGAAGAGAAGAAATATCAAGATTATAATCGGCGCCCATGTTGGCGAGACTAGTATTCTCACAAGGGCGGCAATAACCTTAGCGAATTCATTTCGGGATACGTTAGTGGGCCAAGAGGGAGGTTTTGGGACTTATTTATTAGAGGAAGATATTTGCAGTCCGCCATTGATGTTCGGGAACAAAGGTATCTTAAATGTGAGCAAGAGTATGGACCCGCACAAAAAGGGGCTGGGTCTAAATGTAAAATTCAATCAGAAGGACTTTTTATTCTGACAAATTTGAACGGGAAGACTCAAAATAACCGTAGACTAGAGAGTTACGATGGGAAATACCCAAACTGACAAATACGCCCCGATCCTTTGGCTGCTGCTTGGACTTTTTTTTCTTCGAGTCCAGGGCCAGTTAATCGCAGCCATTTTTCAAGTTCCATTTCTTCCACCGATGGAATCGTGGCATTCAAGAGTCATGCCCTATCCTGTTTTGGTAGGTTTCCAAGTCATCATCATAGTCATTCTTGTCAGAATTTGTCTGAATTTCACCAAAAAACAGGTAGTACCAAAGCGAAGGCTGGGATTGAGCCTTCTGGGTATTGCTTCACTTTATTATACAGTGATGATCATTCGCTACGTGATCCGGATGTCTCTTTACCCACAAGAAAGATGGTTTGGGGGCACCATACCTATTTTCTTTCATTTCGTGTTGGCAACATTCATATTGGTAGTCGGATTTTATCATTGGAGAAACGAAAACGGTCGATGTGATTCAAAAGATTTTCCTCGGACCTACACCTACTGAATCAATCTCACCCATTGTTTCAAAGTATACATATAGTTATTGATATACCCAATTAAAAGATAGCCAGCGATTTTCAGTATTTATTGGAACTCTGAGAGCTATCAACATCTCATTACCCCTGAATCTGTACCGAGTCCTGAGCCTAGCCGAAGGGCCTGCCCTGGGTTGCATAGAATGATCGGCCTGCCCAAGGAAATATCAATGAATAAAATCGTAGTAGTCACGTGTTCTCTGACTTCACAAAAAATTTGCACTTTGATCTCTTTTATGATATCCAAAAATACGGTCTAACCTTATTCTTTTTAAGGTCCTTAAAGTAAACATCTATAGAGAGGTGCCAAAATGTCGGAGCTAAAACGTAGTAAGACTCGGGTAAGTGGTTTCAATGATGCCGAGATGGACTTTCAGTTAATACGTCAGCTCGGTTCTTCGAGTTACGGTGGGGCATCGGTTGGTGAGTGTCTATCAACCGCCGCTCGCATTGAAGATGGCGATCCCCTAAGTTGGGTGACTGAGTTCGCAAAACTGGCAGAGCACCAGGAGGAAGATGCGTTGAAGCGCGTCGCAGCGGGCCATTTTATAAGCGCGCGTGACCAGTTCCTGAAGGCCTGTAACTCCTACCGGGCGGCGGAGTACTATACCTATGCCTATGAGCCAAAGCACTGGGATCTCGGTATGAAGTCGAGAGATTGTTTTCACGAAGCCATGAAGTATGTCGGACATACGTATGAAAGCATCCTGCTCCCGTACAAAGAGATGCGACTGCCCGTTTATTTCATGGCTCCGGAAAGTGGAGTCGAAAAGAGAAAGACGCTATTAATTGTGAGTGGGTATGACGGGACAACAGAAGAGGAGTATTTAATGAGAGGAAAGGCAGCATTAGAGAGAGGCTTTAACGTAGTCCTATTCGCAGGACCCGGGCAGATGGATACGCTACGTTTTAACCCGGATGCACACTTCGAACCAGATTTCGAGAATCCCGTGAAGGTAATTATAGACTTTTGCGCGAAACGTCCCGAAGTGGATCTGCAAAGGTTGGGACTATTGGGGATAAGCTTTGGAGGTTACTTCGCCGTACGTGCGACCGCATTCGAAAATAGGATCAAGGCGCTCATTGCCAATTCCCCGATCTTGAACCTTCATGACTATATGACCGCTTTCGGCGGAGAAGATTTCGCCAAAATGCCGGAAGACGAGAACTTTCGACTGGAGGATATACCCGACATCCCCGAGAAATTGATGTCAAAGCACGACAAGCTTATGTCAGCAAACTTGATAAAGCGATTCGGGCAACCGACCTTCAAGGATACCTTTGTATATCTTCGTGAATTCGCTGTTGAAGAAGCCGTAAGCAATATTCAGTGTCCGTGTCTTGCAATGGCAGGAACCGGAGAAGGCGGTGAGCCCGAAAAGCAGTTCAAATCATTCTGCGAAAAGGTGTCCGGGCCGGTCGAATCTTACCTGTTCACCGAGCTTGAGGGTGCCGACACCCATTGCCAGGTGGGTAATGTATCCTTTGCAGCATCTGTCTATCTTGATTGGTTGGATGAGCAATTTGATTAAACAAATAACATTCCAAGTCACTGTTGAGTCCAGACGCAGGAATAAGCCGGCTCCATGTTAATGCAGAAATAACTCTCTTTGTATAGCTTTGCCTTCATTACTTATGTCTTAATTCATGATTGTACTTATGGAACAACCTCCTAAGGGGTGACCCAGACATATTTGATAGTAAAAGCCCAATTCGGTCAATAGGTTGGACTGTGATATACTTCCCGTACCTAATCACTCATTAAATCCGGTGGAGGCTCTATGTTCAAATTAGCTGGTCTATGCGTGATCATATCTTGCACAGTATTAATTGCCTTGAATTTCCTTTTGACATCTGCGAAGACTGACGATCACACCGAGACCCGGACTAATCCCGAAAGCATTTTCACACCCGTGTTAATGTCGGTTATAGCAAATCCTGACCCGGTTAAGGGATCTGATGGAAAGTTCCACATTGTTTATGAGCTAAAAGTTACCAACGCCACAAGTATCAATTGGGAAATCAAATCAATCGAAGTTAGAGATGGTAGAAATGAGAAAAGAACACTAACGTCTTACTCCGGAGACGATGTGAAAACCAAAATGCAGCTACTGGGAGACAAAACATCAACTAATGCCC
>JBAUII010000134.1:0-59214 GCA_049682815.1 Thermodesulfobacteriota bacterium
GTTAGAGATGGTAGAAATGAGAAAAGAACACTAACGTCTTACTCCGGAGACGATGTGAAAACCAAAATGCAGCTACTGGGAGACAAAACATCAACTAATGCCCCGCCGCCGGGGCAATCCGGAATTATTTTTATAAATTTCGCAGTTGAAAACGAGAGAGAAATTCCTCGCGAACTTTCCCATCGACTCTCTTTAGGTGTTCCTGGGGGTATGCCTCCCGGCTTTATCCATTTTGCGGGCCTACCCCCTGGTACAGAAGAATACTTGGAGACCCAGAGCCCGATTGATGTTGGCTCGGCTGATGCTATCGTGCTTGGGCCCCCACTTGAAGGAAAAGGATGGGTAGCCGCCGACGGATGCTGCGAATCACATAGGCACATACGCGCCATCATGCCTATAAACGGCAAGCTTTACATCGCTCAACGATTTGCAATTGACTGGGAGATGATAAATGATGATAGAAGAATCTATGTCGGTGATTCAAAGGATGTAAGTAGTTATTTTGCTTACGGAAAGAAGGTGCTGGCTGTAGCAGACGCAATGGTTGTAACCGCAGTTGACGGATATAAGGATCAGGTACCTGGAGAATTACCGTCCAATATAACGCTCGAAGAGGCGGACGGCAATCACGTAGTGCTCGACCTTGGTAACGGGAGATATGCACTTTATGCGCACTTGAGACCCGGAAGCTTAAGGGTTAAAACAGGTGATATGGTCAAGCGCGGGCAGATCCTCGGATTAGTCGGAAACACAGGCAACAGTTCCGCTCCTCATTTGCATTTTCATGTAATGTCTTCGGAATCGACTCTGGGCTCAAACGGCCTTCCGTATGTAATCGATGAATTTGATCTCATAGGTAAAGCTCCCTCAACGGAAGCTTTCGATAAAGCAGAAATAGAGGGAGTCCCTTTAGAAGTAATTAGTCTAGAAAAGCCCGGAATTCATAAAAACGAACTTCCGCTTGATCTAAGCGTGGTGAAGTTCCCCGTATCAACTACTGATTAATCCGTTGAGATAATGGCTTCTGGCCCACATTGTCTGCTTATTACCTCAAGAATTCGATGGTCATTTATTCGATCAACTAGGTATGAACGAGAACCGATGCCTCCTATCGATATCAGGAACGAGCATTACGAGAAAATTTGTGCGCCGCCGAAATCATAAACCCATCAACGCCACCCGTCACTCCTCAACTAAACTAAGTCAGGGAAACTCTACAATACTTAAGTCCAGGGGCAATTCCTCCATGTGGATCCCTGGTATGCTGACGGGCAGCACCTCTATCTGGTTTCCCTCGATCAACCCCGTTTCTTCATCGATAAATGGCGTTGTATCTTCCAATCCCTGTTCGAAAAACGATTCTTCCGTGGTTCTCCCGGTCAGATCAAATTCCTCGAACGTATATGGTAGCCCATTTGAGCCCAATGTTGAGGCGGACGACATGACGTGAATATGTAAATGTGGCGCCCCGGAGTTTCCTGTATTGCCGAGAAGTCCTATTGCCTGTCCCTTTGTAACAGTGTCGCCTTCCTTGACCGTTATGCTGCCCGGTTGGAGATGGGCATAGAACACAAATTGCCCGTTTCCAAAAGCGAGCACAACATGGTTTCCATCTATTTCCTCAAGTGTTATTGCGCCAACGTCAGCAGGTAATATAAAAGGAGTCTGATCTGGAAACTTATCTACAACGGTCACAACCAACCCATCTGCAACAGCTAATACATTTTGACCGTAACCGAACCAACTGTTAAGGTCCTGAGGATCTCCGACAAAAAGACGGTTGTCTTCATTTACCTTTATCCAGTCTATGGCAAAGCGTTGGGCGATTTGGATCTGCCCGTTTATCGGCAATGCGCTTCTGATATGCGTTATTGAATCACAGCAACCGTTTGCCGCTATCCAGCCCGTGCCTTCCAGTGGCTTTCCCAAGACAACTGCCTCCTCGTCACTTACTTGCTGTAGTCCGCCAATCTCCACAATCTCCTCTTGCCCAGGCTGAAGTTGAAGAAGCTCGACTATGAACTGGGGAAGTCCTCCCGGAACCGTGACGGTAACTCTGTGTAACAGTGATTGTGGAATGTCTTCTATACTATCCACCGCGAAGGTCATAAATATTAAGGCAGTTTGTGCGGGCTCTAATGTGTTGCCAGGAGCACGGGTGCCGACCAGCTGCATCTTGCTTCCGACCCCTTCTCCGGAAATCGACGTAAGAACATTTCCGTTCTCAGTTCCATCAAGAACCTCTACCGACAATACCTGCCAATCAAAATTGTTTGAATTAGTAACTACAAGCTCATATACCAGATGAAAACGGCCGTCAGATCCTTTAACCGGGACTGGAGGAGCGAGAACAGATATTACCACAGGGGTAAACGCGTTATCAACGCCTACTAATACATCGTCCCTAGCACTGCCTCCTTCAGTGTCATTACATCCAGATAGTGCACTTGATACGCCAAGTAATAATATTAAGGAAATTAAACGCAGTTTATACCCGATCATGAATTTGCCTCCTATTTTTTTTTATAGTCATTGGAAACAGCAACCAATTTAAAAACACTCAATTCTCTCTCCAGATTATTGCCGAAATCGTTCCCTGGTCCTGAAATATCTGTAAAAGATCTTCTATGACGTTTTGCGACTCCACATTGTTTACAAATAAAGCATAAATAAGCCGTCTACCGCTTTTTGCATCTATGTAACCGGCAAATCCCTGTCCTCTGATGAGGAATCCAGTTTCGTCCCCCTCAACGAATGTCCCGGTTTTAGCCCTGACATTTCCCTTAGCGCCTCTGAGAGTAGGATTGGCCAGGAAATCTTGAACAAAACCGAGGGAACCATCTACAGCTAATATGGGAAGGGCATCAAAAAACTCGGGGAATACCTCTTTTTTGCTCATATCCTCAAGAAGCTTTAGAACAGCTTTATTTGTCGCAGTTGTGAGTCCGCCCCCACTGCCGTCGACAAAAAAGAATTGGTCGCCCGGTACCCCAAAATCATTGACTAGAGTCTCCCTTTCCACTGCGAGTGCCTCTCCAATCGTATCCACCCCCTGAGTGAGTCCGTAGAGCACAAGGCTGACATCAGCCCCTATATTGTAACTTACCTTCAAGATGAGTTTGATATATTGAGAGTATGGCAAAGATACAAGCACGGCTACAATTGTGTCCGGAGTATATGAATCTTTCGGAGGAAGTTTCTCAGTGGGGTTAGGCCCGACGGGGTTTGTATCAACCGTGACCCCCGCTCTCTCAAGCGCCTCAATGAATATGGTGCGGGCGTAAATGGACGGTTCAACAATCCTAAAAGTCTGTATCAAAGGAAATTTTTCTGTCAGCGGGGGCTCAAAATCTATAGGGAGCTGACCGGTGACCATCCCAAAACAGTTATCCAAACCTATACAGCTTGGAAATTCTGGAGAGAGCTCAATGTCTTCTTCCTCGCCTTCCGAACCAGTTAATAAATCCGAATCGACTCCGAAAGCCGCAGTCTTGGGCCTCCAATCCACAGATGCCAGCTCTCCCGGTGCGGTCGGGTTGATTATCACATCTACAACATCGTCGTTCACAAAAATTGGTCTCACGTCAAATTCCCCACGAAAGTTGAAAGGCTCGAATAGACGATCGTCTATTATCACGTCGCCATTTATTTCGACTATTCCTGAATTGGCAACCTGCTGGGCCAATTGATCATAACCGGCTAACAGGTCGGGAGCCGTCAACTCTGCATTGCCTAATGAATTAGCCTCGTTATGATCGAAATCCGAGATGGCCAAGGTTCCGTCAGGATTTCGTCGCCCGCCCATCGTAAGATCTCCTGATGCCACAAGAATGAGATCTCCTTCTAATACGCCCCCCCCATTAACCTCGCCCTGCCTGTGAACAGGGGTAACAAATCTGTGGTCAGCTCCTAATTCGTTCATACTGACACCGCTTGAAAAAAGCTTCCTCACAGAACCTATGAAGAAGTCAAAATCCGATTGAAGGTCAAAGATTACCTCCCCGGTCTCCAGATCCGCTACCCTTAACCCCCAAATTGCCTTTCGATAAAGGCGCTTGTTCATTATCTCCTGTATTTGGGATCCACCGTTATCACAACTATTTGCAAAAAGACCAATTGAAAAGATAACGGCACCTAGTATAGAAAAGTAGTTAAATCTCATAAATTGATATTCCTCCTGTCGCTAAATTTGAATAACTAGAACGTACTATTCAAATATATACTTTGTTTACACCGAATTATTTCTTATGTCTATAATTAAAATTTCGAGAAGCGATCTCGAACCTTTTCAAAACTAAACTCATCGAATTTGCGTTCGCAAAATCAACCACTAGAATCGCTTTTTAATCAAATGATTCTCAGGTGAGGATTTCCTTTTCGTAAATTTTAAAATAGTCAGTTACTTTATAGTTTCGGTCCGCTTCCGGGCTCTATGTATTTTTACTCCGAGTCGAACGTTTGAGCCTTTGCCGAACGCTTAATTATATCACCATAATCATGAGCGAGGGAGATGTTTTTTCCGACAAAAACGGAGTGGCGACTTTCTTGTCAGTTCAGCTACTAGAATATGAAAAGTTCAGGACGATGTTAAAGTTATTGATAAAATCGATGCAAGCTCATAAAAAATAGTCCAGAATTTACACAGTCAATGAATGACCCCATATTTTTCAGCCTTTCTCTTCCTCGGAATTCTCAAAAGATATTAAATCACTCACATCACACTCTAATGCCTTACACAATGCATCTAAGGTTTCCCGCCTGATTCCTTTCCAGGTGTCATCGTAAAAGGGCTTAAGGCTTGTAAGAGAAATGCCGGACTTTCTCAATAATTTTGTTCTAGTCATCCTCTTCGACCCGAGGATCGTTGACAATTTGCACTTAATCAATTATCACACCCCCTAAGATAATCGGGTATTTATAATATATATCTGATGGTTTGTCAAATATCTCTGATAATGATAGAAAAAATACCTTGACTTTTAACAAGAAAACTTTTAATATGACTCCTTGAATAACTGAAAGATCTCTTTTAGTTATCGTTCGGATTAAAGGAGGATGGAACGATGTCAGGTTATGGAAACGCCACGGCTAGTCCGTTTATGCAATTTGTGTCAAGAGGCAACAACCCACTCCATATATTAACAACTGAGTTCCCCGGACATTGTTATTTATGCAATCATGCAGCTAGATCATTATTCATATTGACGTTCAATAAGCTAGCCTGCCAGGGATGTTTCGATTTCGCCCTAAGTTGCAATTTTTTCAACGACTTAAGTCCCATAGATCATTATTAGTCCTTCGATCCGGCTTAGGGCAGCTGGGGTCATTACCTTACTTAATACATACATTAATTACTTAGACTCCAAGTGAGATTAGAACAAGTGCGGACCATTGATTATTAAGTGAAATAATTTAGAATTGAAACATTAATCTATCGATTCCAGGAGGTGTTGTCTGTGGCGCTGTACGGTATATATGGAAGTCATACGACTGAATCTTGTCCTGTAAATAACAAAGAAGTAGCGACAAAGGTAGTCCAGCTTTCGAAAATGGATTTATCACCATTATTGACCAAATATAGAATCAATAAGGTAGTCGCCCAATATCACTCGGCTTTAGAACACACATTGGTTTGGGTGTTTGAAGCCGAAGACCCGCATCTAATTCAGGGATTCTGTGTCGAATCAGGATTAGCCTCTTTTAACAAACTCACTATCGTACCTCTGATGACTTTTGGAGAAGGGGTTATACCTACCCTCAAAAAGATTCATGGTCTTTAGATGAAACTCCCTGCAACAAGCTGCAGGCGTATCACAATAGAGACTGAAATTCTCAGATGTCATTGCGAGAGACTTAGAAAGTCTCGAAGCAATCTCCAGCACGATTAGGAGAGTGTTTCATTATACGTCCTGTCGTAGTGTTAAAGTAGCAGATTGCTTCGGGATAAAACTCCTCGCAATGACGGGCAAGTCGAAAAGCTGTCGAAAGCTACAAGGAATTCACTAGTTAAGGGAGACAAAATAGGGACGTCTGTCCCTATTTTGTCGATGCGTCAGTACGTATTGACTCATGAATTTTTTATTTTACACTTGAAGGAACCAGGAGGTCATACATAAATGAACACTAAACTAAATATATTCTTATTGGCTTTGGTTTTGGTAACATTATCAGTTGGGGGAAAATCTAATTTTATAATCGAACCCGCGGAGTCGAATGAGTCCTTGGACTTTGGTCAAGTTGAAATAGACTTTGACCAAGCTCCCATTGCCTTTTTAGACCACGAATCGAACACCGAAATCATCCTGGCTGAGAAGAATTGTGGAAATGAAAGCTGCTCTGACAAAGAATGCTGCTGTCTTAACGTCGAAACAGGCGCACAATGCTGCAGGCCCCGCAGTAACAGCGCCAATTGCATTGAAGCATGCAAAAAAAGCAAACCATGTTAATGTAAAAATATTACAATGATGCAAAAATGATTACCGCCCAACCGTGCTGTTGGCAAGCGGCCTAACCCTGATAAGGTAATAGGGTGGCTTTCCTCCCTCGTTTCCTCCATTAAGCAGGGGATGAAGATTAAGCTGATTAACAGTTACGTATAGCCAACCATCCGGACCGAAGGCCATTCCATCTGGCCATTTTAAAAGGTTGTCATCCTTAACGAGAATTCGATATCCCTCAGGATTAGTCACTCCTATCGCATGATTTTCAATATCGGTAATGTAGACATTCGCTTTACTGTCAATGCTTATTCCATCGCTGCATCTCTTCTCTCCGTAGGGTTCAATCATTGCATTAATATCCTCGTCCGAAAGATTTGAATCAGCCAATGCCGATGCCGGAATACGGTAAAGCCCCTTACCGTTTATGGGACCAAAATACACCCACTGATTATCGACATCAATGGTAATGGGATTCAATCCGAGAAAGAGCGGAACTGTCTCTCCATTTGCTGTTTTCGTGCCAAAGGTGTTACCATCTATGACAATTTGTTCATTGCCAGGCGCGAAATGGGCATTCCCCTCAAGAACACGGCGCACGAAACCCGTATCAAGGTCGATCGCTACGATTGCAGGGAGACTTTCGCCTGTCAGGTCTCCACGTGTCATGTCTGCTACGTATGCCATATTACGCTTGGTATCAATCGCCATGTCTTGATGAAATGAGTTTGGTCGAGATGCTGACGCAGGAAAATTTATTATCCGCTTAAGCGTATTTTTTTTCGTATCCCATCCTACAAGTTTAGGAGCATGCCCATTTCCTCCCATGTCGAGCATCCAGACTATCCCGTTGACATCAGCTACTATGCCTATAACCGCCTGCATACCGATTCCATCTGATCCTACGGCTCTAGCCCACTTCTCAGACGGAAACGGTTTTATTGAACCGTCTGGAAGAACTTCAACAACCCGGTATGTTGGGTTGTCAATAGGCTGCATGCTCACTATCTTTCGTCCATCGGGTGTAACCGCAGGGTTGCCAGGGCGGTTTTCAAATTTTGCAACAATCTCAACCTCGCCATAAGATGAGGACGCGGTAAGAATTATTCCAAAAATCAGAACAAATTCTTTTATACCCACCATTATAGTTACGCCTCCGACACTTATGATGAGATAAGGTTAATCCCGAATAGGGCTAATCGCAGTTTACAATCTCGCATCCCTTGTATTTGATCACTTGGTCATTTTGTCATCTAATCATTTGGTCTCAAGAAACTTTTCACTAGTAGCCTTCTCGAACACCACGTCTTTGGGATCGCGCGGCGGCACATCAAAAGACAAAACAACGAGAGGGCGTTCCAAGATTTCAATTACACCGTGATAGGTACCTCTATTAAAGAATATAAGATCTCCAGGCGAAACAACCCTGGGCTCATCTTCCGCGATTACGAAGCTGGCTTTCCCCGATATGACGTACAGATATTCATCAGATTTAATATGATAGTGCCTGGGTACTTCCCTGTTGACCCTGAACACCCTGACTCCTGCATCTGGTCTGTCTATCAATCTTTTGTCTGTAACCATGCTATCGCTATCGGTGGGTAAGCTCTTGGCGATAGAGTCAATGTTCAATATTCCGAACTCGCTTGTCTTATCCAGTACAGCCTGTTGCTCTTTAGCAACATTATCCAGGGCCTCCTTCGGGGACATAGCGCCAGTGATGGCTAAGTGGATATACTTCTGATAAATTTCAAGAAGCTCGGGATATTCAACCAGGTGCCAGTAATCCTTCACCCGGCTCATCGAAATCGGGAAAATGGAATTATAGGGCGTTGCATTCTCGTAATCGGGCGAATTAAGTATATCGATTCTGCCGGTTTGGCCACCACCACGAACCCACTCCCACTGCCTCTGGTTACTCATAAACCATTCGAGGAACCTCCAGGCTTCATCTGCATTGTCCGAATACTTTGATATGCTCACCCCCTGCCCTCCCACCGAATTGTACTGGCGAAATTTCCCATCCAGACCCCTTTCGCCGGGAAGGGTCGCAAAACTCATCTTATCAGCCAACTTGTTTACTTTAGGGTCAGCATACATATTGAAGAAGTAATACCAGTTGATACCCATAGCGACTGTCCCATCGTTGACCGCCCTATTAACTTCATCATAATACCAGCCAGTGGCCCCGGGGGGCGCGTAGTCGAACAATTTCTTGAAGTATTCTAACGCAGCAACAGATGCTTGAGAATTAATAACTCCTTCAGCCTTCCTCGTTTCGGGGTTCCACAAGTCACCGCCGAAAGACCAAAGAACATTGTTAAAAGCGCTCGTAACCGCATCATAGTCCCGGCTGCCATAAAGGGCGATACCGTAGAGGTTCTTTTCAGGACGTGTGAAAAATTCGGCAATGTCCTTCAACTGATCATAGGTTTCGGGAACTGCCAGATTATAACCGTATCTTGCCTTGAAGTTTGCCTTTTCCTCAGGATCTTCGAATAGATCCCGTCTATACACCAAACCCATCGCATCTTGATTGATTGGAAGAGCATAGTATTTTTTCGACCCTTCAGGATATTCGGCATACTTGCTGATCGATTCCTGGTCGTAATCGGTAAGCCTTAAATTTTTACTCCTCTCAAGGTAGGGATTCAGTAAAACAACATCACCTTCAGAAGCAAATTCGCTCATCGACTGGCTATCGAATATAACAAGATCATACTTCCCTTCTTTTGATGCAAAATCAGCCGCAATTCCGTCATGCCACTCGGACCATGGAACTAAATCTACATTGATTACAACCCCTGTTTGCTTTGTGTATTTCTTGCCCATTTCTTTCAATAATTCACCCAGCGCGCCAGAATGCCAGATTATATTGAGTTCGGTGGGCTTTTGTTCCTCAGCTTCTAGGGTAGAAAAATTCATAATCGTCATTATAAGAACGATTGAAAAAGCAATTAATTTTCTAGTGTTCATTTTAATTCCCCCCTTTGCTGAAAATTTATAAAATTGAAACCTGTCAATTCATAGTAAAATTGGCATCGTAAGATCGCAACACTCATTAAAAAACTTCCTTAATCCCTAATTGATTGTCAGTTTGAGCTTATCATTTTAACACCACCGATTATATTGTTCAAAAAGCAAGCGCCTAATTCACGCTGTCATTATTCAATACAGTTACTGGGAATCCGCATAGTTGTCATTTGGGAGAAACTAGGTATCGAAGCAATCTCGGATCCTGTCATGATAAAAAAGGACTCGAACGGCCTTCCAAAAATTGCGTTAAGAATATCAGAAACGAAGACGTATAGAAAAATTTGCGCGTTGTGACGGGATTAAATTTTTTAGTCATTCTGTCATCCCCGAGGACTTTAATCGGGGATCCATCCCCGCCACAGACGTGCGGGGACAGGCTATGGATTCCCGCCAACAATCCGCGGGAATGACACCAGCGGGGACAGCCTTGTCCTGAGCACCGTCGAATGATTGCTTCTTTGTATCAAGACAAAGAAGTCAGAAAGAAGAGTCAATGTGCATGCCTGGCACCGAATTTTGCCTTTCTTTTATTAGGCTGGTTAATAGTTATTTTAGATTCGAAAATATATAAGTTATTCGAAGGGCGTCGATATTGGCCGAGCTTTATACGTAGCTGCTTTTTATGCAGTGAAAAAAATAGACTTGAAAGAATCAATCTGAGAAAAGAACGAAATAAGTGCTCCCCTAAAAATTCTCCTCTGTATAACAAATATCTTGAAGATTCTGTGGAGCTAAGGAAATTTCCTATCGATGCTGAAACAGGTGATTTTCAAATTCTTTATCCAACTAGATTGGGCAATCTAATACGAGCATACGAGGAATATCCTAAACTTCGTTATGGGATGGATGCAATTTTTTATTGGTATCGAATTTGGATGAAGATTGACGACAACCTCAAGAATTATTTAGACAGCCAGCTGGCAATTGCAGATAGTGTATTGTATTCTTCATTTTCATTTTATGTCAGTGGCTTTTTTTGTTTAATCTATGCAATATCAGCAGTAACATCAGCCCGCTTTAATCTTTCGCCCATTGGTTATCTTCCCCACTATCCAATTCTGTTCGTTTTGTTCATAATATCATTTGCAATTGGCTATTTTTTGTATCGTCTTTCTACGGATGTTCATTCTAATTATGGCGAGCTTTTTAAATCCATGTTTGATGTTTTTGGAAAAGAAATTGACGTGTCAGATGTTATAGCGGAAGTTCATAGATTTACTTCTGATCCCATTTACCTGTTCGAGCTAGATCCAAGAGAAAAATATGGGGTAGCCTGGCGCTATCTTCACAACTATCGTATTAGGTGTAAAAAATGTAAAGAACCAATAGAGGTACCTAAGATGAGGCATCATACATGTTAAATAATAATTTGATACTTTGGAAATACATCAAAAATTACAAGCGCGCGCTTAAGTAAAAATAGGTTCGGTAGATAGATATCGACCCGGCAGGGGAAACCCTATTTTTTGCATCGTAGGGATTCCCTCCTTATTTTAATAGGGAATGGCTACTTTAAACCAAATTTCTTGGCGACTGCATTGACTGGTTGCTATGGATAAAAAATCTTCGATAGACCTCCCCTGAGGTGAAGCTTTTTAATTCCCGTTTGACGGGTATAATCTAATAAGATTCTTCACCATAGCTCTTACCAAATACACCAGTGATGACCTAACATTTAGTCTACAATCATGTCCACCGACCATCATAATAGAGATCCAATTAATCCAAAATACACCGAAACACTAGTTCAAGTATTAAAAGCAAATAATAATAATCTAACACGTTTCGAGCGCTTGAAAAAAAATTATGAAGGTTTGGACATGTCATTGAAAAAAATATCTAAAAAGGGTATTGATCCCGATATTTATAGACTTCTTAATTTTATCCAATTTGCCACTCCATATAGTAATGACCTTAACATTGCAACTTATGAAGTCTCAGACCCCAAACTTTACAATTTGGAGTGGGAAATACTAAAGCTATTTCATACAAAAATTTTGGTTCTTATCATATTTGAAATGCTTGAGGACTTTGCAGGGCTATTACCGAAACCTATGTATCAAGTAGTTAAAAAATTTGATGTAAAAGGTGAATTCGATAAACAATTAAAGGAGTTACATTCTGAATTGAATGAAATACGGAAAAAAGATTATGAATATTTAAAGAACATCAGAAACAAAATTAGTGCACACAAACACAAGGATGCATCTCAACAGATAAGTATTATAAGGGGTATTGATACAATTCGTGTAGTTAACGTAGCAGACAAGCTAAGGGATTGGCTTACTAGAGTATTGAAACTCCTACCTCCAATACTATTTCAATTTCATAATGGAACACTCCAGGAGCTCGGATTCGGGGCGAAAATGCTCAAGAAAAAAGATTGACAATCGATATATTGCATTAGCTTACATTATTTCTTCGGTGAGGTATTGCTATTTACATTCATTTTAACCACGACTTACCCTATCGGACGGTTTAAGGCAAGGTAAAAATTTCGCTGTAACTTCACTCAGCTTTCCCTTCTTCATCTGTCTGTAATTAATGCTTTGCGATCCCGTTTTTTATAGAAGAATTAGGCAGCTTCGACGGAAAGGACGGAAAGAAAGAAAAGGACAAAAAAGAGGAAGCCGATGATGAATAAACTAACAAAGATAAATTAATAAACAACGGGGGTAGAACAAAGACAGCTTATAAGTGTCAATTTGCATGCCTGGCCCCAAGTTTTTGTGTGATTAAGGCAAACACGAATGCGACCAATGGTTTTTCTTTGTAATAACGCCTAATTTTAGTTCTAGACAAATGACCTGAAAAGGTAATTTTGCCAGTCAATTTTTGTAGGAAAGTTTTAGAACCACAATTAGGACAAACGTAAGCATTGCCGTTTGTTTTGTGAGTCATTCTATTTCCACATCTCGGACATTGCATTGCTAAGTACAGGAAATCGATCTATTAATTAAATTCTAAAAAATTCTTATAAACGAACTATTAAACTGTATACATCATGGGTAAAGTTTCCTAAGAATTTCTAGCGTTCTGTTCAAAACCTCTAAAGCCTGATTTGGACCAATAGAAACACTTCTTATATTATCGAGTTGGCCGGCTCCAGGAATGCACTCTCTGATAGATTTTCTTATTGCGGATCTAATATGTTCGTCTTTCCCATATTTATATATGTTTACGACATCGGCGACGAATTTGTCAATTTTTGCTCCACCACTAATATCTCTAATTATATCTTCAAAGGAACTCTCGTATGTTTTCTTAATCTGCTCTATGTGGTTATCAGAGAATGAAATTTTGCATTGTTTAACGAAATCATGACCTAAATAGGTTAAAGAAATCTTGTTTCTCATATAATATTGGGCATTGGGCGCTATTTTGATTTCAAGTTCATCCTCACGTTGGAATCTTCTTTTCTTTTCGAGCGCTACGAGTTGCTTCAACGGCAATTCGAATTGAATCAGATTTAGGCGGATTAGTGAATCCAATAATATTTGCAAATCATCACTGGATAAATTTAAAACGGGCTGATAACTAAGTGGAGATTTATAACTTGGTAACCTTCTTCCATATTCAAGCATCTCAACGAAATTTATGTCCTCATAAATCAGATCCAAGAATTTAGCTTGGATTGGTGAAACTTGTCTTAGTAATTCGACGTACGATATGAAATTTTCTTGATTAGCTCCTACTGACATTGAATTTGCTAGTAATGACGCCCACTTGTCCTGCATATATTCCGTTTCCTCCCAGGAACAATGCTCGAAAAAAGGAGCTAGGAACTTGAGTGAAACTTGCTGTGGATTTATGCCTTGCTCTTCTAAAAAGTCTCTCGCCTTTTTTAAAGTTTTGATCTGCTGCTTAAATCGAAAGTATTGTAATTTATCTGCTAACAAACCGCCTAGTTCCTTGGCAGGTGGTCTGGTGATATCTCCCAAGAATCCTATGATTTGAATGGCAACCTCTTGACCAAAGGCTTTTGCTGCTTCTTTCTGTATTTCGTCAAAAGGTACTATTTCTTTCATAGTGAATACGCCAGGTAATTTTAAATATCTCTAATAGGTTAATCAATTGATAGAATTAAAGGGGGCGCGTGTCCCCTTTGTATAAAGTAGTAGAACTTTAAATCATTCATCCTGAATCTTGCATCCTGCATCGCGTCCGCGAGTGTCAATTTGCATGCCTGGCCCCGAGTTTCCGTGACTGAGTCCTAAGCTTGTCGAAGGATCGAAGGACCGATACAGAATCTCACAGTTATTGGCCAGTTCCGAAATACTCAATTCTGTAATATAATTAATACATTCCCCCGCGTGACCCAGCGGTAATAGCCGCAATTCTCCACCTTAAGTCATTTGAGGACCGTTATCGGGAATTCATGGTGTCATCGTACTTCGATGTACTCAGTATAGACTCCCCAGTGGCGATCCCCTTCTTTTCACGAAGAATCAGGATACTTCGACGAAAAGAAGGAAAAGGACGACAAAAATGAAGTTTATGATGAGTGAAGAAAGAAACATAGTTTAAGAAATAGCGGGGAAGAAGAACGAAAAGAAAAATAACTCATTTATTCATGCCTGGCCCCCGAGATATTAAGCTAATATAAGACGCCTACCTTTGGGTTCGGGTACCGAATCGCCAAATTCCCCGGCAGTATCAATCCACAATTGAATGGCATCTTTAGCATTAGCTAACGCTGCCTCATAAGATTCTCCATGAGCCATACACCCTGGGAGTTCAGGGACTTCCGCGACGAAGGCTTTATCATCATCGCTCCAGTAGATTATGATCTCATATTTGTTCATTACTCTTTTTCTCCCAACGAATATTTCAAAATGACTGCTCTTACCTGCCTCACCTGGTATGGTTTTGCTTTATTATTATCTTGTTGAAGATTAATCTTTTCCTCAACTCCTTGCTTTCTGAAAATATGATGACTGCCACGAATTCTTTCTTCAAATCCTAAATATTGTAATAACTTACAAAGATCGTCAAAACGGATATTTGCGTCTGAAGTCCCTTGAAGAATCTGTAAGAGTAGCTTGTCGTATTTTCCCATTTAGACATTTTACAATTTAACTTAATAATATCATTATAATTATAAGTCACATTGATTCCTATTCAAAACAAGACTTGAAGAATTGAAAAATTACATAAACATGCACGCATGTCATTTTTATTTATCTGAGAATAGTTGCTGTATTTGTTTTCGTTCCTGCAGACTAATTTTTATAATTGCACTGTACTAGAAATACTCATGTGTGACCCATCGCTACTAGCCGCAATTCTCCCCCTTGGGTCATTCCCGAGGCCCGATCAAGCCTGCACTCGAATGAATTGATCGGATGGATTTCGAGGACAAGCGTTATCGGGAATCCATTTTATGGTTTGGCCAGTACCGAAATACTCAATTCTGTAATATAATTAATGCATTCCCATGTGCGACCCAGCGCTAATAGCCGCAATTCTCGAAGAACTAGGGTATTTCGACGACAAGAAAGAAGACGAGAAGGATAATGTTGATCAGAAGGAAATAAGTGAGGATAATATAAAGAATAGCGGGGATGAAGAAAAATAATTGAAAAGTATTGTCAAATGTAGGTTTTACCCGACCGTTTTTTCTAATTATTTCGGGCCAACGGAAGAAGAGGTGGAGGAAAAGCATTAAACAGGGTGATAAAAGTAAAATGAAAAAATCCTTTTACTGTGTAAGATGTAATTTGGTATACAAGGATGACCGCCCTAACGAGGATGAGTTAGTCTGCGATGAGTGTGGTGGTCAGCTAGCCGAACTACCTAAAGACACCGATTTCGACGAGGGAGGAGAAGAATAAAGTTTCAGAAATTCTTGAAGCAAAAGAAGAGAGATTTATGAGAAAAACTGAGGGATTTTTGGAAAGCTAAAAAAGGTGTCAATCCCCTTTTATTTTTGTTGTCCATATTATTTCTTCTGCCGTTGGCAGGTTATCGAGTAGGCTAGAGGAGGAGATGAAAAAGATAAGAAGTTAAATAACTTTATCGAGAAGATTAAGTCTCATGTCAAGGCCTGACACGTTTTCTCTTTCTTGCTTGATGAGAAAAGTATCAAAGGCGATTGAAAAAATAGCGGGGAAGAAGAAAAATAATTGAAATGTATTGTGAATTGTAGGTTGAACCCGTCAAATTCCGGTTAAAGAAATTAAGGATTTTGGGGATTATTTGTCAATTGTGAACGGGCTGTTGCCCAAATCCTAATTTGGTACAAAGTTCATGGACAGCCAAAATGACGATACAATAAAATCAATAACTTAGAAAGATGAAGTGTTGGTGTTTTCTTCATAAATGGCCTAAAAGCCCGTTTGAGCAACAGCCTGTGAAGATACGACCCCGTACGCTTTTTTCAATTGATTTAGATATCGTTTCTTCTTTGTCATCAACATGAATGGAATCAGTACTTGAACCAATACATTTCTAGCAGGTTAAACTGACTTGAATTTCTCTTGATACCCTTCGCAATCTCACTCTGCATCTTCTATATCCTTAGATTATGATATCCCAAATTGCACCAGCTCCCCCCTGGAGTTTGAGATTTAACACGTTTCGCAAAGGATAAACCGCCCGTCCTGTATGCCACCTGAGCTCTTCGCCCCACCAATCCTTGGTTAATCTAATTAGAACTCAGAACACAAAAAACCCAATTTCAGGTCAAGAAGAGGATGCGGAAAACAGCCCAAAAACAAACTTCTTGCTCCCCATTGGCCAGGCTACCTGTATAAAGCATTCCCCAAGGAAAAAGGAGTGCATATCCTTTTCTTCTTCTTCATTCCTCCATTCACAATCCAAGATCCGATCCGGAATTTTTCAACCCTTTTGATGAACTAATCTCGGATGGTCTTGCCCCTATCCGTCTCAAGATGGTCGACAAACGTGTCTATCAAGACCACAGCCAAATCTAGGATTTGCTCAATCTGGGGTTTTCTCAACTCAAGATCGAGCGATAGTCTATGTATAATTCCGTGCCGGAACTCGATAAGCCGGTTAAAGTAACTCTCAAGTAACTTGATCCGCCTACCAATCCTTTTCCTGCGACGTAGAAGTTTCCAGAAATCAATTCCAAACCAGTCCGAGAACGCACTTTGAATGCTTGCGATGTTCTGGAAGCTGTACCAATCTGCCACTACGTCTTCAATGGTCTTGGTGCCAGCTTGGATAGCCAGGACATCCGATAGATCGACTTTTCGGCTCTGTTGTTGGAGCCTAACTCTTGCTTTTGGCTCGTACTGAAGAAGTATCTTGAAGCACTGACTAAAGAAGTGTTCGAGCGCGGCAACAACAAAGGGGACCAAAGCATTATAGAGAACACGCATCGGATCGGATGTCGACAGGGACTCGAGCTTTGTGCCTTCGAGCTTATCGAGGCTTTCGGTTGGGTCGGGGAGTGCATACCGAACTGCTCGCAGATTTTGTCTTACGAACTCATAGGCGAGGTAGATACCTCTTCCTACTGGATCTCTTGGATCCACTTCAACTTGTGTATATCGGTTCTTACCGTACCAATCGTTGTAGAAACTTCCACCAAATTTCTTTCGTCCAGCACGAATCACCGCATTCTGTTGTTCTTGGTCAGCCAGACTTGCTGAAGAACGAGTGCGGGTGTGCAACGCCCATTCACACAGTCCGTACTTTTGCTCGGCTTCCGAAGGTTTGAAAATTGTTGCTTCGACTCCGTCGAATGAACGATAGTCATGGCTGTCAAACCACCAGTAATTCAAAGAACCTTTCGGCCAATCCCAGAGATGTTGGCATGGTTTGAACCCACAACTGACGAGAAGATCACGAAGGTCATCACGTCTAGCTTTTTTAGGATAGAGAATAATTTCAATGCTCACGCTGAAGCGAGAACCTCTATTTGCAACAAAATTCGTATAGGCACTCTACTCAACTAGTAATACAAAAAACTTTTTTCCTCTTCACTTTACTTGAGAATATGCTCAAATATGTCTCATTAGATTAATTAGCACTCAGAATACAAAGAACCTAATTCCGGGTCAAGAAGAGAAAATGGAAATAAGGTGAAAAAGAAACTCCTTGCCTCACCATCAGCGGACCTACCAGTGGAAAGCGTTCTTCAGCGAAAAAGGCGTAGATGTGTCTTTTCTTCTTTCCGCTTTAATTCACAATCCAAGGCCGGACCCTGGATTTCTTACTCTATCCGGTTGTGACGCAGAGGTCCTCCTCTTTTCTACCGAAGATCAAACGGGTGGTAGTATCAAGATTAAAAACTGAATGAACCTTACCATTCTAATCTCTTACTGTCTCCATCAGGGAGTAATCCCGTACTTATGTTTCCTTCTACATGTTTGCACATTTTCGGTTTAACCGCCATTCATTATTAAGTTATAAGTTTTTTCCTCAAAGGTTTCTATATGATAACTAACAGTTTCTGTACATCCAAGCTTGTAAAGCAGATTAAGCGCCGTTTCTAAGAAACCTCGGCCATCTTAGTATTCCTAAATGAACCGTACAGGACTACACAGATATCTTCGGGACCGGAGGAAATACGTCTTCCCAAAGTGAATCTCTATGTTCTTTATAAAGCACACGACGAAACGAGTCCGGCGACCGCTTCGGATCATTTGACAAAGAGTCAATCTCCGTCTGTAAGGTTCTTCGTTCTTCGGGATCCGTTGCTACCCAAAGCCTGAAAATTAACGAATGTACAAGCTGTCTTCCTGAAATATTCCTAGCTAATTCAATTGCTTTATCTAAATGTTCACGTGCATCATTCCAAAAGTCGCGTCCCTCAGAAGCCCGGACAACCCCGACTAGCTGATTCCATCGAATTTCCCAGTTTCCACGTGCTTCAGAAAGTATATCCCATTCATCTAATAGCTTCATGGTGCTTTTAAGATCATCGTCCCAGTCAGAGCGACCAAGTGCCAAATTAATACCTTCTGGATGCCCTGCGTATGCTGCGCTAGCGGCGTATACCTCTTTCCATCTTCCGACCGCCCATGTCAGAATTTGATCAGCCTCCACTGGTATTCCAGTAGGAGAACGGCGTACTTCAGGTCCGCCTGCGATAATAATATCGTGGATTCTCAGCTCCTCAGCACGGTTTCTCTTATATCTATGTACTAATCCAGCCTCACAGGCTACAATTAGCAACACAGCGCGCTCCCATACGGAGAGAGACTTATAGAAACACTCTAGAAAGTTTGGAGCATTCGGCAGGCCCTCATATGAGGGTCCTTTTTTTGCCCATGTTGCAAGTTCTTCATCGAAGAAATCGCCTACACTAATTTCCTGTGAACCAGGCGGCTTCAGACACAATGATACAGCACGACTAATTGCTCCACGTGCTGCTTCCAAAAGATCACTGCTCTCTGTACGCCGTATTTTAAAAGCATTCCGCACACAAAAACTCGGGGCCAGGCATGCAATTTGACTCATCACAATCCTAACCCTTCTCGTCCTTTTGTTTCTTTTCGTCTAAGTATCCTAAATTTTAAGAAAATAAAAGCAGATCCCCTTTCCTTGATCGGGAACAAGTAACACAATTTTGCTTTTATCATCCACTAAACAAATGTGGTATATACTTTCGTAAAGATGGTCGCAAGATGCAACATCTATATACAAAAATTTAAGAGGTCTGACTATATTGTCTTCATCTAAATCTGCGGTTCAGGCTGGTAAGATTGAACAACGGATACTGTTAGTTCGCAGTGAAAAAGTGATTATAGACGCTGACCTGGCCGAATTCTATGGTGTTCCAACGAAGCGATTAAACGAGCAAGTTAAACGTAATAAGGATCGTTTCTCTGAAGACTTCATGTTTCAACTATCTCCCGAAGAAAAATCGGAGGTAGTCGCAAATTGCGACCACCTATCAAAACTAAAGTTCTCCAAAGTATTACCTTATGCTTTCACAGAACACGGTGCAATTATGACGGCCAGTGTATTGAATTCTCCGCGTGCAATTGAATTAAGCGTTTTCATAGTAAGAGCGTTTGTCAAACTGAGACGTGAAATCTCGGAGCATAAGGAATTAGTCCGGAAAATTGAACAACTTGATCGACGTTTGGCAGACCATGACCAGCAGATCCTCACTCTGGTCCAAGCTATCAAACACCTTATAAGTCCTTCCCCCGTTCCAAAAAAACGGCAAATAGGTTTTTTGTCGGATGAACCCTGGAATTCGAGAGATTGGGAATAAGGAATAACGGGGACAACAGCCTCCATTTTTTAATTACGATGATTCAAAACTAATAGAATTCTCATTTTCATTTGAAATGACGCGTTGCGGGGATCGCCACACTTGAGTCTATACTGAGAAGGTTGAAGTACGGTAACAAAAAACCGGAGATTGGTTCGTGGCGATTACCACATGACGCCTTTTTGGATCCCCGATTTAGGCATTCGGGGATGACAGAATGGGGGTGGATTCCCGATAATGCTTGTACCCGAATGTTTCCCCGATAAATACTTTCGAGGACAAGTTTTACTGGTAGATTTCGGGAATGACCCCGCGCCAGTTGATTCCCGCCCAATAATGTTTTTTGAGCATATCTATAAACTCATCAATACTTCACCCCGACCCTTATTCGATTCTCTTTGCAATTATAGTAAAGTACTTAATCAAATGCAGGGGGTGATATACTTTTTCTTTCATGATCTCGAAGCCCGAACGTCGCAAGCAATCAATAAGCTCCATTCTTGTATACATCAGTTCATAGGGGTGATTGGTCAGTTTTCTCAAGATCCTGCCGCTCGCTGTTTCAAATGTTTCTATTGAAAAATCCTCCGCGATTAACTCCCCGCCTATTTTCATGACCCTTTTTAATTCTCTTATGCAGTCCTCCCAATTTGGTATATGATGAATCACCCCAAAATCAAATACGGCATCAAACTGTTCATCTGTAAATCTCAACTTAGTGGCATCCCCCGATTCAAAGATAATGGAATCGTCAGAGGTATTCCTTTTAGCCATATCTATCATCCTCTGATCTAAATCTATGGCATATATTTTTAACGGGGAAAAATATTCTTTTATCAATCTCGCGCCAATTCCATTACCACACCCAATTTCGAGTACGACTTTGCCCGAAGGTAAAGTGGATAACCTTCTGACTTCCTTCAATTCAAATTTATCCTGGATATAAGCCCTTATACGGCTATTTATAAAAGAAAACTCAATTTTATTAAGTATCATTCTTTATCAAGGCTTGCCAAGATAGGCTGTGAAACAATAAGGGTCAATGCTTTAGTTTGCTGACATCTCGACTTTTACCTTACCCGATGGTGAGCTCAATATATAGGTCTCAGGGCTGTCCGGCAATATCAGCGGGTAATTAATACCAAGCACCACACCCACAAAGGAGTTATCTGCAGCTACCAGTAGAAAGTACTCCCCATCCTCAGGAATCTTCGCCCCCCATAGACCCTCGTAACTTAGCCCCGTCAATATAAAATCGTGTTTCCTTTCCCATTCCCTGGGATCGGACCTTAATACATTACCGTTATAATCCAATATGTACGCCACGGGGTAGACAATAGTTTCTCTTAAAACCGATATACACTTACACGAGGTCTTAATTCTGAATGAAACCATGCTGCCGGCGCTTCCTGTGAATTCAAACAATCTATAAAACGTTCGGTATCGATGGCCGTTCCCAAGCTCTATAACGGGATTTCCTGTACCAAGCTCAAACTCTACAATCTCATTCGGAACAATCTCCTCGGCCTCACCGAACTTAATCGCCTCACTGAATTTATTAGCCACACTATTAGACGCAACAGACTCGATAGAATCATATAGGCTCTGCGGCGAAGCGGCGCAGCCAAAAAATATGAATACCATTATGATGAACGATCTATTCTTTGATGTCATAATTTCTACTCTATCGACATCCCTTTCGATCCACAACCAGAACATTCAGTTAAAATTAAACGGATCAACATCAATTTGGACCTTAACATTACGGGATATGCCTCTCTCTCTTAACATGATCAAAAGCTTTTTCGAAAAACTATGGAGTGTCCTCATATTCTTCGATTTGAGTAACATTTGATAACGGTACCGATTTCTTATTTTATAGATTGGAGCGGGTGAAGGGCCGAGTATTTTTACCGCTCCAATCGGAAGTTTCGACACAATTTGCTTAGCCAGTTCACCTGCAATTCTAGCCGCATTAATGCCATCTGATTCTATCCTTCCCTCAAACCTAAAGTTTATGAGCTTCGAGAATGGAGGGTATTCCAAGTCGTCTCGAAGCTTCAATTCCTCTTTTAAAAATCCAACGCTATCCTGTTCTAAAGCGAATTTAATGCTGGGATGCTCCGGATTAAAAGTCTGAACGATTACCCTTCCCGGTTCATCACCTCTTCCGGCCCGGCCGGCAACCTGAGTAACCAACTGAAACGTTCTTTCTCCCGCCCTAAAGTCGGGTATTCCAAGTGACTGATCCGCGGATACTACTCCCACCAGGGTTACGCCAGGAAGGTCGTGTCCTTTAGCAACCATCTGCGTTCCAATAAGGACATCCACCTCACCCCTTTCTAATCTATCATAAAGACGAAGCAGCTTATTTTTACCTACAACCGCATCCCTGTCCATTCTGGATATTGCAGCTGTTGGTAAAATGCCTTTAACCTCATCCTCGATCCTTTGTGTCCCCATTCCCAAGCCTCTTAGCTCCTTTCCACATTTCAAACAATGGTCAAACAACTGCTCTGAAATCCCACAGTAATGACATTTAATCGAATTATCCCTCATATGATATGTCAGCGAAATACTACAGTTAGGACAGGAGACTATCTCCCCGCATGCCCGGCATACGACGAAGCTTGAAAATCCCCTTCTGTTGAGGAAGAGTATAGTCTGTTTTCCATTATTAGAGTTCTCTATTATCGCTTCCCTCAGAATTTTGGAAAACACCTTTCCCTTTTCTTTTCTCATGTCAACGATCTTAAGGACTGGAAGCGTCCTGTCTTCAACCCTCAGGGGAAGTGAAAGGTATGTAAACCTCTGTTTTTCCGCATTTGCATAAGTTTCGAGAGAAGGTGTAGCGGAACCAAGGATCACAACTGAATTTGTCATCTTTCCCAAAACCAGTGCTAAATCCCTCGCGTTATAACAGGGACTTTCGTCCTGTTTATATGATGCCTCGTGCTCTTCATCCACCACGATAATCCCCAAATTCTTGAACGGAGCGAAAATAGCAGATCTTGCACCTATGATTACACTCACGCTCCCCCTACTTGCCTGCCTCCAGGCGTCGAATCTATCACCTTCACTAAGAGCACTGTGAATAACCCCTACCTTCTTACCAAACCTTCCGCGAAACCTCTTTACAAGTTGAGGCGTAAGCGAGATTTCGGGTACCAAAACAATTGCCTCCTTTCCCCTTGCGATGACCTCTTCTATTACTCGTAAATAGACTTCTGTCTTCCCACTCCCTGTGACGCCGTGTAGGAGGTACGGAGCAAACATTTCCCTGGCTATAGAATCCGTTATTTCTCGAAACGCCAATTCCTGATCTGGATTAAGGATTGGTGGACTCTCTTGATTTACAGGGATTACCGAAAACGGATCCCTCGAGATTTCTACCTGTTCTATCCTAATAAATCCACTTTTGCTTAATTCTCTTACATGACGGCTGACATCACCGAACACCTCTTTTATGCTCGTATAAGGAATCCGCTCATGAGAGAGTATATATTCCAGGATCCTTGCCTTAGCAGGGCTCTTCCTAAAAGTCTCATTCATGATTAAACCTTCTACAGGCGAAAGAACAGCTTCAGTCTTAATCTTAGGATCTGAACGGAGTTCGTAATCAAATTCAATGAGTTCTTTTCTTCTAAGAGAATTCATCGTCTCATGAGTAAGCCCATCGACTATGTTAAAGAGCCTTTCAATTGTAATTCCAGGAATACTCTTCAGAGTTTTTAAAACAATTTCCTCATACTGGCTTAATCCTTTTTTATGCGCGACATCTTCCTTATGTTCGCATAACTTAATCGTCCTCCTTAAGCTAACCCCGAGACCCCCGGGATGTGCGGCTTTGAGCACTATTCCAAGCGAACTCATGTAGTAGCTTGAAACCCATTTGAGGAAATCGAGCCTCTTTTCATCAAAGAGCGGCTCCTCGTCAACAATATCTATAGCATCTCTTAAGATTATTCCTTGCGGAGGTTCACCAAAGCCTACTATGAACCCCAGCATCTTACGATTCTTAAAAGGCACTACCACCCGTTTCCCTATCTCAATTCCATCTCTGAGGTGAGAAGGAACTGAGTAAGAAAAAGTACCTTCATTTGGTATGGGTAGAGCAACCTGTAAGACTTCTTTCATACTCAATTTGAGAGTCTAAACAGTTTAGCTCCTACTATCAATAATCGCGATTTCAAAACTATTTCGAAAATTAATCGGGAGAGCGAGTTATACCATCATACCATTCCCGAAATCACCAATTGAGAATCAATAAAATACGTGTGGATCCCCGACAAAGCTTGTCCTCGAAATCCTTGATCGGGGAGTCCTCGGGGATGACAAATTAGATGTCATTTGCGGATTGTAATCGGGAATCCAGAGAAGATCGTCCGCGAAGGCCTTTGGCACGTAACATTAATGCGCTGGGTTTATCGGGAATCACCTTAAAGTCATCCCGAATGCGATCTCGAATCCGGTGCTTTAAATCGTTAACCAACTTCAGGGGTCAGCGCGTGAATCAATACAGACACGAAGGACATGGGAAAATCCGTCAGACCTAATCTTAGCAATTGCAGCAGGGCTCTTTATCGCTTTGGTTAATTTTATTACTATGTCGTTTAATTCCAATTTTGGCTACTTTTATACTTTTCATCTACCGGCTCGACCTGAGATTCATATCGAGGAGCCAATTATGAATTGGTGACATATCTCGAAAGATATTGAAGCAATAATCGATAAAATCCTGTGAGTATACCTCACTCGGCGGAGAGCTTTCAGAATAGACGCCTAATCCATTAAATAGTAGCCACTCGGCATTTGGATGCCGGGAATCATAACCCCTTGGTACCTTTTTATAATACCTCCAGCCGATTTTATACGACGGATTCTTTGTCGCTTCTCTTATGGCGTTTACCATTTCAGTACCATATTTGGGATGGACAACCGATTCTCTATAAGCCTCTAGTAAATGTCTTGAGAAAATATGAAGACCAACTCCAATAAAGAGTTTTGATTTACTTAAATGCAGATAGAATCCAGAGTTATCCATCTTCCTTCGCGGGCCTTCCCAAAAGAAAATTCCGATGTGCGTCTTATAGGGTGTCTTATCTGCACTAAACCTAGTGTCACGGTTGAGCCTGAAGATCGATCGGTCTCTCCTTGGATCAGCTACCACTCTCGGCGCGATTGAGCGAAGCCTTTTCCCCATGTCTACAACAAACCCCTCCGCGGGTTTCATGACATATTCAGTGAAACGGCCTCGGTTCTCCTCAAACCAGTGCTTGTCATTGTGCTTTTCGAGATCACTGAAAAATTTAAAGAATTCTTTACTAAAGCCAGCGAAGCTCGAATCTTTGTCCATAAGTTTCTCCATTGCTCGCCTTTAAAAGTCAGATTGCAAAGAATACAAAGGGAGCGGTGAAGACCTCATTTGAATGCCACAAAGATAAACAGGGGGGGGAAATTCAAAAAAACAAAATCATAGCTAATTTGACTGAAATATTTCTTTAAATAACCTACGACAGTTAGTGTGAATTGGTAAACTAAAAATGTCCCATTGCTGGAGAGGACCTTTTTGGTGTTGCCCAATATTTTATGTTTTTCTTCCTTTTTGATAAAGGAGAATGGGATACCAGATATGATATAGTCCGCAGTTTCTTCACCGCACTGACGCAAGACGGCTTCCACATTTTCCGCCGTATCATTAAAGATAAAAACCCTAGGATCCTTTATTCTCCTGAGAATTGAAATCATGTCCTTATTCGTTTCAATAAGAATTAGCTTCGACACGCAGCTCATTCTTTCCAAAAGTATTTTTGTGAATACGCCGGTCCCCGGACCGTATTCCACGATAATCTTCTTTCCGCTGAAATCCAATTTGTTACAGACGCAGTTCACGGCAAACTTAGACGAGGACACAATTGAGCCTATCTGTTTATCCTTTAAAAAATTCTTAAAAAGGTATTTCTTTTCCATTTGTCAGTCCTTGAAAGTGTTTGGGTGATTAAATTGTATCGTAAAGAAATGCTTGATTTTAAACTAAAAATTCGGGAAATTCAATCAAAGCTTCTCAAATAGATTAGAATTTCATAATTTAGAGTTTGATTGTCATTTGACGGAACTAATGAAAACTATGATAACTGTTCTATTTTATTAGAATTAAACTCATATCTTCCTCAGCAGAGAACTCACATTTTCCTAGGAATTTTTAGCTACAACAGGCAAAAACCTGTTAAAATTTTCACACGCAGTCCCGTCGGCTTTGTCCGCGATCTTGTAAACGAAAGAACTGGATTCATAACCTAACCTTTAAATAAGGGTTTATAAAACTGTCGCACTACTTCTGTGGCTCTATTATGACCTTGATTGACTCTTTTGACTCGGCCACTAATTGAAAACCTATTCCGGTCTCCGCCAAGGGAAGCCTGTGAGTAACCATGTCTTTCACATTAACCCTTCCACTCCTGATAAAATCTATTGCCATTGCAAGGTCATAAGGGGCTGCAGCATACGAGCTTGTTGTAGTAATTCCACTCCACCACAGCTCATTGAAGGGTATCTCAATGGTTGTGCCAGGATCAGAGGGCGCAAAGAAAAGTATTGTGCCGCCCTGTTCAACCAAACCTAAGGATTGCTCGATTGCGGATGGAGCACCCGTACAAACTATTACGAGATCTGCAAGTCTTCCGTCGTTTACATCGCGCAGTTTTGAACCTATTTCGTCATTTGCATTAATAATGGCATCGGCTCCAAAGCGCTTTGCGGCATCAAGCTTATAATCGTTGATATCCGCGGCAATAATCCTCCCCGCACCCTGGGCCTTCGCAATCTGAAGATGTAGAAGGCCGGCTATGCCGCATCCTATGATCAAAACACTGCTTCCTGAACGAAACCTCGCCAAACGCTGACCCCGTATAACGCAACCAAGAGGTTCAATAAACGTACCTTCATCGAATGAAACGTTCTCAGGAAGTAAAAATACACCCCTATCGACATTTATCGCCGGAACCCGTATAAATTCAGAAAATCCACCGGGGTCGAAACTGGTCATTCTTAGAGTACTGCATGCAGAGTGGTTACCTCTCAGGCAAAAATAGCAGGTGTTACAGGGGACGTGATGAGTTGCCATTATCCTATCGCCCTCTTTAAAATGCTTCACCCCATCGCCTACCTTTACGATATCGCCAGAAACCTCATGACCGAGAACGATAGGCGCCTTCGGAAGTCTATACCACTCCATTACATCGCTTCCGCAAACACCGCTGGCATGCACGCGTAATAGTATCTCGCCCGGCCCGATTTCGGGGACTGACACCTCCTCAATACGTATATCCTGATTGGTATAATAAACGGCGACCCTCATATTATTTCTATGAATCGTTATTCAATATCCACCTGCAAACCTTCGACTGAGCTCAGGACCGGGCTACCCCCTTGTTGTCATTCCCTAACGCCTTAATAGAGAATCCATATTCTTTATCTGTGGATCCCCGATAACTATCATCGGGGATGACATAATGACTAAAAAATTTAATCCGACCGCAACCCGGTCATCCTGAATTTATTTCAGGATCTAAAGGAAACAAGAGATACTGAAACAAGTTCAGCATGACTGACTATGACATTTATCCTCCTAACGCGATTTTTGGAATGCCGTTCAAGTCCCTTTCATTCTGAAAGGGATCAAGGTTCAAAGTTAAAAAACAAAATGTCGTAGGTTGTTTTTAGTTTTCCCTCTATGCGCTGGCTAGCTTCTTACTTTCCTTCTCCTTAATGTCCTTAAAGACCTCTAGGGCCTGCTTTGGTTTTAGCCCCTCATGAACTATCGAACGTATAGCCCTGATCATAGCCACCGGATGATCGTTTTGCCATATGTTTCTACCCATATCTACACCAACTGCTCCCTGCTGTAGGGCATTGTAAGTCATATCGAACACGTCCATCTCAGTTTCTAATTTTGGCCCACCAGCAATTACAATAGGAGCAGGACAGCCGGAAGTAACCCTTTCAAAATCCTCACAGTAATAGGTCTTGACTACATGTGTGCCAAGCTCTGCACAGATCCTGCAGCAAAGTGATAGAAATCGCGCATCTCTTCTCTCGAGTTCTTTGCCCACAGCAGTGATTCCCAGAACAGGGATTCCATACTCTTCGCCAGTGTTTACTAGCTCCGAAAGATTCAGTAGTGTTTGCCGTTCATGTTCAGTTCCAATAAATACAGAAATCCCGATTCCTGCAACATTAAGGCGTATTGCATCTTTAATTGAAGTTGTAATCCCTTCATCCGAAAGTGCAGGACCGATAATACTAACACCCCCCGATACCCTTAAAACGACGTTTGTCGCCGACCTAGGATCAACAGACGTTCTTAACACACCCCTTGTCAACATAATCGTATCCGCGTAGGGCAATAAAGGCTCAATTGTCTTTCTAGGCTCCTCTATCCGATGGGTCGGTCCTAAAAAGTAACCATGATCTAACGCAAGCATAACTGCACGGCCGGTATTAGGATTGATGATTCTGGCCATTCGGTTTTCCATACCCCAGTCCATTTGCATTCACCTCTCTTATATTTTTTTAAAAAAACTTTAAAATAAGGCAGTTAAAATGTCAACCTAAGCCATTTGTGCCTAGGAGCACCGTACCACCATCACTAAGAACGCCCGTACAGGGAAATGCAAGTTCTTTCAGCCCGCAAAGTAGGGTTTTAAAAAGTCCATACTTCGACACCGCTCAGTACAGGTGCTTTGACACGACTCCGTGTTAATGGAATATTCTGTCCGCTGTCTCCTGTCTTCCGTCTCCGGTCTCCCGTCTCCCGTCTTCTTAATCTTGCATCCTGCATCATGCATCGTGGATCGTGCATCATGAATCATGCATCATGAAATCATACGCAGCCTTGAAAACGCTTAAGGCCTTTTCAATTTGCTCCTCTGTATGCGTCGCCATCAAGGTTGCTCGTATACGGCATTTACCCGGCGGCACAGACGGAGGTCGAACAGCGGGGGTATAAACCCCATTCTCTCTTAGCTTGCGTGAAAAATCCAATGCCGGTTGGGCTTCACCAATCAAAACTGGGATTACGGCCGAATAAGAAGGAAGCAATTCGAGACCAATCTCTTCAAGTCCCAGCTTGAATTTCTTGATAAGCTTCCAAAGGTATTCTCTCCGCTCCGGTTCATTCTCTATTATGTCTATCGCAGATAATGACGCTGCAAGGCAGCTCGCGGGTAGAGACGTATCGAAAATGTAACTCCTAACCCTATTTCTTATAAAATCTATTAATTTGCTACTTCCGGCAATGTATCCGCCAAGTGATCCGACCGCTTTAGACAGCGTACCCATGACTACTGGGACCCGGTCTTCTATTCCAAAGTGTTCCGTAGCACCACTTCCACGGTCGCCCAGCACACCTGTCGCGTGTGCCTCATCTATCATGAGCATACATCCATTCGTCTCTGCAATGTCCACTATATCAGGTAACGGGGCAAGATCCCCGTCCATACTGAAGACGGTATCCGTAACTATAAGCTTTTTATTACAGATGTTCTTATCTGCTTCGAGAATTGATTTTAGGTGAGCCATGTCACAGTGTTTATAAACCCTTATTTCCGCTTTAGAAAGCCTACACCCGTCGATTATTGAAGCATGGTTCAGTTCATCACTGTATACGATGTCACCCGGTCCAACTAGAGAAGAGATCGTCCCAACATTCGCAAGATATCCTGTGCTAAACAGAATTGCGGATTGGGTTTTTTTGAACTTAGCTAATCGTTCTTCAAGCTGCCTGTGTAGGTCTGTGCTTCCACTTACCAGACGTGATCCGCCTGAGCCGGTTCCATATTTCTCTAAAGCTTCCGTTGCTGCTTTTTTTACTTTAGGATCAAGGCTGAGACCAAGGTAACTGTTAGATGATAAGAGGATATAGACTTTTCCGTCTATTTCGATCTCAGGGGATTGTCCGGTCTCGAGCTCAGTAAGCACTCGGAACAGGTCTTTCTCTCTGATTTGCTTTAGTTCTCCGTCAATCCAGGAAAGGGAGTCACTCATGTTTGTTTTGTGGGTACAAAAAATTAATGTCCGTCTCTTCACGAAGAAAAGCATATAAATAATAAATGATTTTTATGAAACAACGAGTGTCGGGCCAGTTTCCAGTACGGAAAATGTGTAAAGAGTAACCGCCGCCTTTATCCTCCCCCTTAAATTTGAAGGGGAAGGGGTGAGGAGAGGGGGCCAACTATGATTCGGTTGCTTCTTTGATTGCTCGGTAGGTAACCTTCATTAATTTTTTAAGGTCCACAGTATCTATCCCTAAAGGGGGCATTAATACCACAACGTTTCCGAGTGGACGAATGAGAACCTCGTTTTGGATGGCAATCTCGGCGATCTTCCACCCCATTTTCTTCGAAAGCTCATACGGTTTTTTCGTCTCCTTTTCTTCGACGAGTTCAATACCGGCCATAAACCCCTTGTTTCTTACATTGCCTACATGTTTTAGTCCCTCAAACTCCTTGAGCTCTTGCTCAAAGCACTCGATTTTTTCTTGCAGATACTCTAGGGTTTTATGTTTCCTAAAAACTTCTAAATTCCCAAGAGAGGCGGCGCAGGATATAGGGTTTCCAGCATAGCTGTGTCCATGAAAAAATGTCTTAAATTCCTCATGATCACCCAAAAAAGCATCATATACCTTTTGATTGGTGATCGTTGCCGAGAGCGGCAGATAGCCTCCGGTCATACCCTTTCCCAGGACCATTATGTCAGGCGTAACTTCCTCATGCTGGCATGCAAACATCTTTCCGGTTCTTCCGAAGCCAGTCGCTACCTCGTCAACTATCATGAGAACATCATATCTGTCACAGTATTCCCTGATCATTTTCAGATAACCCTGTGGTGCAACGATCATGCCTCCAGCCGCCTGTACATATGGTTCAAGAATTACAGCACAAACCTCATTGTGGTGACCATTTAGTATATTTTCAATCTCTTTCGCGCACGCGATTTCACACGAAGGATACTTTTTCCCTAAAGGGCATCTATAACAATAATATGAAGGGGCTTTATATGTTTCGAAGAGTAGTGGGCTAAAACTTGAATGGAATAAATCTATGCCGCCAACCGAAACCGCGCCGAGCGTGTCACCATGGTACCCGTTCTCGAGGTACACAAATTTTGTTTTTTCTGGTTTGCCGTTATGCTGCCAGTATTGAAATGACATCTTAAGCGCCACTTCGACAGCGCTTGCTCCATCGCCTGAATAAAAGACCTTCTTCAAACCCGGAGGGCATATGTCAATCAGTCCCTTGGCAAGTTCCGCCGCGGGAGCATTCGTAATCCCAAGCAATGTACTGTGGCTAAGTTTATCCACCTGCTCTTTTATTGCTTTGTCTATTTCAGGAACTCTATGGCCGTGAATATTAACCCAGAGAGACGATACGCCATCAATGTATCTTTTGCCCTCGGTATCGTATAGATAAACCCCTTCCCCTCCCTCGATAACAATAGGATCGGTTCGCTCGTACTCCTTCATCTGTGTGAAGGGGTGCCAAATGTACTCCTTATCAATATCCCCCAGTTTCCTTGTTCGATCGCTCATAAAAAAAGGATTTGCCACAGAGGGCGCTGAGAAAAACAATAACAATATTTTATTTCCTTAAAAATCTCTCTTTTGTTCTCTGTGCACTCTGTGGCTCAAGCAATAAATCTTGAATTTAATTGTTGATATCTTTTCTGACAGGAAGTTCCAGATCGTCAAGCATTCTTAGATCTTCCTCGGGGGACCGACCGGGCGTCGTCAGGTAATTTCCAAGTATCATGGCATTTGCTCCTGCCATCAAACCCATGGCCTGCAAGTCCCGGAGGGTCACTTCTCTTCCCCCAGCCGTCATAAGAATCTTATCTGGAAGAATCAACCTGAAAATCGAGATAGTCTTAACAGCTTCGAGGGGATGTACCATCGGACGATCGGAAAAGGGGGTTCCCGGCCTTGGGTTTAAAAAGTTAATTGGAACCCATGTTGGATTTAGTTCTCTCAGTTCAAACGCGAGTTCCAGCCTCTGCTCCATTGACTCCCCCATACCGAGAATACCTCCACAGCAAAGGTGCATTCCCGTTTGTTTTACCAGTAAGGCCGTTTTCAGCCTATGATCGTATGTATGTGTAGTGCAGATATTCGGGAAATAACTCCTGCAGGTTTCGAGATTGTGGTTGTATCTCCACACACCATGATCCCTAAGCGTATATGCCTGTTCCTCCGTGAGATCCCCAAGAGAGCATCCGACTTTGAGATTTGTTTCTCTCAACAAAAGATCCACTGCTTCCAAGACTTTACTAAATATTCTTGGAGTTGGCCCTCGCGAACTGATTACTATGCAAAAATCCATCGCACCCATCTTTTCCGCCTGTTGAGCAGCTTTTAATATCTTCTCAGCGGCCATTAGTGGATGCGCTTGAACCTCTGTATCGAAATGCGCTGATTGAGAGCAGAACGAACAGTCTTCAGGACAATTACCGGTCTGTGCGCTTATGATAGAACGCAGGAACACTCCATCACCCTTATATTTCAGAGAAACTTTTCTTGCCAATGAAATAAGGTCGGGCACTTCTGGTTTCGTAAGCTCAGTTAGTGTTCGGGCCTCTTCAAAGGTTATCGGTTCTTCTTTCTCTAATAGCTTTTCTCTTACTATGTCTAATGTATTAATTTCTATACCCCCAGGAATGATAGGTTAATTCATTTAACTGAAAGGATAATTTTTGTCAACAAGAATGGACATACAGTATATAGAATTAACAATGTCGGCAATTAATTCTGATTGGATCTATCCTTAAGCCATGATGCAGTCTTTCGCCAGATAACCTCTCGCCCCTCGGTTCCTATGATAATGTCTATGTGCCCCGCATCACCCCCTGAAACCTCAACTATTTCTTTATCGTGACTCGAAATTATTTGCAGAAGACCTCTTGCCGACTCAGGGGGAGCTACCACATCTGCAGAATGGGAAAGAATTAGAATTGGACACTTTATTCTGGATAGATCCGCAGATTTGCCTCCCATTCGAAGCCTCTTTTTAAACAGGGCATTTTCATAGAAAAACTTTCTTATGAGTTGCTTAAAAGCCTTCGCTGGGAAGGGGATTGATTCGATCAACCACCTGTTGATCAGTAATTCCCTCTTCATATATTCTCGGTCTTTGATATTTTGTAAGAAGCTCTTTGATTTTTTTAAATAGCGATACGGATTCTTAATACCGGCTATAACGTTGAAACTGAATATTATTAACTCCGGAGGAATATTACCGAATGTGTCAACTAATCGATCCACGTCAATATTTCTCCAATAATAGTAATGCAGATCCAGTTTTGAAAAATCAACAGGACTCGCGATAAGCACTATGTTCTTAATTGGTTTACTGTCATTAAAAGTTACATATAGCAGAGTGAAAACCCCTCCTAGACAATAGCCTAATAATGACACCGTCTTAGATGAAGAAGTTTCTAAGACTTTTTCTATTGCGGATGGTATGTATCTGAAGACATAATCCTCGAATGCCAAATTTCTATCATTGTCGTCAGGAACGCCAAAATCCATCAGGTAAACGTCTATCCCCTGACCAACCAAGTATTCAATAAAACTCAAGCCCGGGTACAGATCAAGTATATAAGGTTTTGATAAAATTGGGGTTATAACCAGCAGAGGTACGCGGCTAACCTGCCTCTTAAGAGGCTTGTAGTGAATTACTTTAACCTTTTCCATTTCGAAAATAATCTCGGATGGAGTCTGACCTACCACCAGGTTATGGTTAAAAAGAATCTTTTCAATTCCGGATAAATACTCCAGGGAAGCTTTCTTACCAAATATTCTGAAACTTTGATAGAAGGTTTTTACACCAGGATAAGCGAATTTTACAATTGTCGCACCTTCTCACAAATTGACTATCTAGCCTTTAAGTTTACCTATATCTATGAGGGAAGATAAGGGTACTATCGCATAGGATCAACGAGAACCCCCGGGTTAAGTATTCCGGCAGGATCAAGCACCCGCTTGGCTGATTCAAGAACTCGTCCAAAACTCTCGGGTCGTTGGCGCAGATACCATTCCTTATGATAGCGACCAACCGCGTGATGATGGGTAATAGTTCCACCCAGTTTAAGAAAGGTTTCTGATATGGCCGATTTTATCTCCTGACCCATTTCCAGTAGACTGCCCTTCTTTCCTGGAGCGGTTATCGAATAGTAAGGTGCAGGCCCGTCGGGATATGCATAAGTGAACCTGCACGAGACAAACCCGCCGCCACAGACCTTTTCCATTACCCGTTTTGCTTCACTCATTACTGACTCATGGAATTCTGGAAAACGATCCCATGTTATTGCGCTCTCATAAGTCTCCGTGATCATACCCATCGCGATTAGTGCCTCCCAGATGTAAGGCATTCTAATAAACGCATCCCTCCACGCATCAACCATGCCAGACCGATCCTCTTCTCGTTCTGGTATCGTACCACCATGATCCTGGCAACATTCTAGGGCGCGTTTTATCCATGCGCCTAAGCTATGATCAGCGGATTCAAATCCAAGTACCATAACTGCAACAGATCCATCCGCAACTCCATTAAACCATGCCTCGCCGGGGTCAAGAATCCTAATATTCGAGGGATAAAGTCCGGCCTGGGAAATCGCCCTTACTGCCTCTGAAGCGGAAAGAAAATCAGGGAATGTCAATGCGGCATTTTCACGGAACTTTGGACGGTGCTGAAGGCGCATCCAGGCAGATGTGATTATTCCCATCGCACCCTCCGATCCTATAAAGAACCTATCCGGGCTTGGCCCCGCCCCTGATCCTGGCAAGCGACGTGTTTCAATAATTCCGGTCGGGGAAACGATACGCAGACTTTCGACAAAGTCATCGATATGTGTGTAAAGAGTCGCAAAGTGCCCGCCGGAACGTGTAGCGATCCAGCCACCGAGGGTAGAGTATTCAAAGGATTGTGGGAAATGGCGTAATGTCAAACCATGGGGACGAAGTCCATTCTCCAGGGCCGGGCCGTAGATGCCAGCCTGTATACTTGCCGCTCGAGAT
This sequence comes from Thermodesulfobacteriota bacterium, assembly GCA_049682815.1. GTDB lineage: Bacteria > Desulfobacterota_D > UBA1144 > Nemesobacterales > CSP1-2 > DASWID01. The sequence continues at coordinate 34,736 of JBAUII010000134.1, forward strand.
ATAGTGTCAACCTCTAGTACCTTATTGAGCCCTTTCATATCGATTGTTAAAACACCTTTATAAGCGTCTCCAACATCGGGTTCGGTACCCTTAACGACGCTCGAACCTCCTCCGTATGGTATGGCTGCAATCCCCTCGGATGAACACCAGTCAAGTACATCAATAATGTCCTGTTCCGTCTCTGGGAACGCCACCAGGTCCGGAGCTATTGAAAAATCCCTTTGATAGGCCCTCACTATATCAGGAAATCCTTTACCATAAGTATGTGCAGCACGCTCGAACGGTTCAATTGAAAATATGGGCGAAAGACTGCCAGGCGGCTCTATTAGTGACTTCGGGAGATCAAGTTCTTCGAGCCGGGGAGGTAGTGTCAATTCTAGCCCACTTAAAGAGAATTGTTTTTCCATCCTCCTAGCTAAATCACTCTTCTCTTGAAGACTAATATCAGCCTCCTCTATACCCCATCCCCAGAATTTTCTATGCGTTTTAGCCATCGTCTATTTCTATCCTCCTAGTCAAAGTCAGCATATATTTCGCCGAAGTTTATAGTAGAAATGTAAGAACCCTCATATTTTTCCTTGTTTGAAATTATTGACTTATGTAGCTCCTTACTGCTAGCACCATTCTGCACCGCAGTGAAAGCCTCTATGAAAGCCGCAAGATCATCGAGTGCTTTGACTAGCTCCCCATCTCTCGGATTAAAGTCATCCTTATTATATTTCATGCCGATCTCCTGGCTATCAACCCTCCTTCTCCTTCCATTTACAGTGACGATATTCTCGAATTCATTTTCCGTAAACATCCTGATTTCCGAATGAAAGCTCTTTGGGATCAATCCATACACCTCATTTTCCATCTGCTCCTTTTCGTATTCTTTTATCAGATCACTCAAACCTTCTATTGATCTCTTCACCGGCGATATTATATCTCTCGTAAGAACCTCGGGAAGATCATGAAATAGTCCCGTAAAGTAATTATTGAAACATCTCCTTTCACAAGCCCCGATCTTCAATGAAAACAGGTAGGACAGTATCGCTACGAACAACGTATGTCCCAATACCGACGTCTTCGGTATCCTGTGAAGATGTGCCCACCTGGTCTGGAACCTTAGTTGTCCGCAGAGGTCAATAAAATCCTTATTGCTTTTGTGCTTTTTCAACTGCCCCATGCCCTTCAGATCGTGGTACTTCTCTTCTTTCAATTTCAAATCTTCTCTGATCATGTCAATTTCATACCCGTTGGGGTCAGCGCGCTCTATTATGTCAAACTCCCACTTTGAAGCATAAAAATGGGAGGCGTATAAGATCCTCCTGTTTATACCGGCTTCAGTACCGGCGAAATAATCCCTGAATCTCCCGCAAAACTCCGAACCTAACGGTGCTATAAAAGGCTCAAGCTCCTTAAAAACCCAATTGTTTAGCAACCTATATTTACTCGGATCCTCTTTTATTCGATAAAAAATGGGCGGTTTCAGGTCGGTTACTACAATACGTTGTAGAAGCTCGAATAATCCGCCTTCTATTATCTCAATCCAATTGAAACCGGGTGTTCTCTCGTCAAACTTACCGAGAAAATATGCAATTATCATTTTATGAGCCTGTTTGTCTAACTCTATGAACTCTATGGGGCGGAGATGGTCATTCCATCTGTGCATATATGCGGCATCAAATATCTTTAAAAGCAAGGCCTTCCTAATCATCTTTCATCATACTTATACCACCGTTGGTATCGTTCAGTCAACCTTTTGAAAAATCCCTCTTCGTGATGATTTGTACCGATAGATAAGGTAATATTTGAATAACAAATCATACTTATAAGTCCTGGAGGAAAGAAATGGCTAACACACTAAGAAATTACGGCCTTTTCATTAACGGCAAAGAGGTCAATTCGGTGAGCGGCAGGACATTTATCAGAGAAAATCCTGCAACTGAAGAACCGCTTGCCGAGATAGCCGAGGCACAGAGGGGAGATGTTGATAAAGCTGTAAAGGCTGCGAAACATGCCTTTGTGAAATGGTCTCACGTAGCTCCAAGGGAGCGCGCAAAGTTTATCTCCCGCCTAGCAGAAGCGCTCGACGAGCATACTGAGCAAATAGCAATGACAAACACCCTCGAGACTGGAAAGCCCATCAGGGAAAGCCGTCTTGTAGAGGTTGGAAATTCCGTCAAAACGCTCGAGTATTATGCCGGAGCCGCCAGCAAACTGAACGGAGAAAGCATGTCGATTTCGGATGATCAACTTACGATCACCCTAAAGGAACCACTAGGAGTTGCCGCTCACATTATTCCCTGGAATTTCCCTCTCCTGCTTTCTTTCTGGAAGATAGGGGCCGCGCTGGCTGCCGGGTGCACGATCGTTTTAAAGCCGGCAACCGATACTTCGTGCGGCATCATGGATTTTGCCCGGATAACAGCTGAAGCGGGGTTACCTGAGGGTGTGTTCAATGTGATACCAGGAAAGGGAAGTGTAGCGGGCCAAGCTTTGATTGAACATCCGGACATTAGCAAGATCGCCTTTACGGGCTCTACGGAAGTAGGAAAAGGTGTGATGAATACAGCTTCTCAAGGTATAAAAAGGGTTTCACTTGAACTTGGTGGCAAGGCTCCCTGCATCGTTTTCAATGATGCAGAAATCGATGAAGCGGTCGAGGCAAATCTAAGGGGTGGGTTCTTCAACCAGGGAGAGAATTGCACCGCTGTCACCAGGCTCCTTCTGCACGAAGACATTTATGACGAGTTCCTGTCGTCCTATATCGAGAGGGTTAAAAAGATACGCATTGGCGATCCCACCAGGCATGATACGGAAATGGGTTCCCTTGTTTCAAAATCCCAGTTTGATACAGTCAAGTTCTATTTTGATAAGGGGATTGAAGAAGGTGCAAAGGTGCTAGCCGGTGGCGGTCGGCCAAACGGATTTTCGAAAGGCTACTTCTTTGAGCCGACGGTTTTGGCGGATGTAAAACCCTCAGCCACAGTCGCATGCGATGAGATCTTCGGACCGATAGTGGCCGTAATGCCATTTAAGACCGAAGAAGAGGCCGTAAGAATAGCTAATGACACGATCTACGGGCTTGCAGGGGGGATCTGGACGCAGAACCTAAAGCGCGCTCTGAAGGTGGCAAAAGCCGTTAAAGCAGGCTATCTCTGGGTGAACACCTATGGAGGGATTATCCCTGAAACACCATATGGTGGGTTCAAACAGAGCGGAATTGGCAAGGAGCTCGGAATCGAAGGGCTCGATATGTACCTTGAGACAAAGGCGGTGAACATTTACCTGGGAGATAAGATTCCCAGATGGTATACCGGCTGAGCTATCAGTTGAGACATTCCGGTTAGGAATTAATTTGCGAAATCGTCAAAACGCGTTGGAAAACCCCGCCTTTGGACCTTTAATAATCCAAACAGGATAGGCGGGACTTTCTAGTCCCGCCTGATGGTGCGATTGGAACATGGTTCCCATCTAGGACCGGCTTCCAGCCCGATCGATCGCGCCAAGCCTGTCCAGAGCGTAGTCGAAGGGATGGCGCTTCTACAATCATCAAGTTGTCCTTTCTTTGAATAATCCTTTTTACTAACTATTCCACTACTGTACAATTAAGGCAATGAAAAAATATCTTTACAGTAAACGTAAAATCTGTTCAGCAATCCTTGAAGCTTCTTTGGTTGTGGTTTTGTTATTCTTGTTACTCTGGGGCCCAGCCCTTTATCGCACCGCATACATTATTTCGCACGTTGTGCCCGGGGTGCCCAGGTGGTTTGAGTTGGGAAAATATGAAATTCAATTCGACGAAATTGAATTTGAACGTCAGATCGGAACCAATGATCTTGATAGAATCGATTACACAACACAAGTTGTTGACATCTACCGACCTGACGGCCCTCAGAAATCGTCATTCGTCATACTCTTTCCCGGATTTACAGACAAAGGATCAAAGGACCCTCGATTGATTAATTTAGCAGAGGCTTTGACTGGAGCTGGAGTTGGAGTCGCAATTCCTCAATCTTTTACGATCCGCACCAGCGTTTTTACAACAAATGACATAAATCGCATAAGGGATACTTTCACATTTTTACAGGGTGAAGGCTATGTAGATAAAGAAAGGATAGGAATAATTGGCTTTTCTGTAGGGGGTTCTTATGTTCTCAGGGCCGCATCTTCGCTGGGAGGTCGGCCTCTATTCATTCTCTCACTAGGGGCATACTATAGTCTGAGTGACCTAATTTCCTCGATTGTTACTGAAAAAGCAGTTTACGATGGCCATGAACGAAACTGGAAACCAAATTCATTTCCAAAAAAGCTTCTTCTCAACTATCTCGAGAAACAGATAGGCGTTGCGAAGACAGATGAAATCTTTTCAAATAATGGAATCACTTTTGAAGAATTCAGACAAAATAACAAGAAATTTACATCAACCCTTGACGGACTGTCCCCCTCCCCGATCTTATCGGAGATAAGAACCCGTGTGTTTTTAATGCACGACAAGAACGATGGCAACACGCCCGTTGAACATGCCCGAAAAATTCGCGATTCACTACCAAAAGGCATATCTCTGTACTACACCGAACTATCAATAATGAATCACGTAACACCAAATACCTTCCTGAGTTTCAATTTCTTAAAGTTATTCTGGCGTGTATTGAATATCGTGAAATTGCTTATATAGTAGAGAATAGCACCCCCATCTTCATTCTTCCCCCATCAAGGGGGAAGAGAAAGTTCTAATAGCGGAGGGCTTCAGTTCTGCAGATTTTTTGCCTTCTTGCAACGAACCCTCAGAGAAATCGAAGGGAACTAGGGGGACTAAAAAAGATGAGATTGCTTCGGGATAAAGCTCCTCACAAAGACGGAATCGTATCAAGACCCGTGACTTAACCTTGCGAGGCTGGAAAACCTCGCCTATCGATATTCAATAATCCAAACAGGATAGGCGGGCCTTTCCAGTCGCGCACAATGGTAGGATCGGAACATAGTTACCGTCGTGGGCTGGGTTCCATCCGCGAGAATATTTCGCTAAGCAACAATCTAATATATAATCACCGAATATCCTCGGCCAGGGAGGAAGATATGTATAGATTAATCGCATTCGAGGGAAATTAGATATACCTAAATTCCTTTGACTAAAATTGATAATAAGCAGCAGGATTGATACAATGGCAATCATGATGATATAATGGAAAATATGGAGGAGTTAAAATGAACAATGACAACAGCTTAGCGAAACGACTTCAGGCCAATGAGATTATCCTTATAGCATTAATAGCCCTCTCTGCCATAGGAATCGCCATAACCGACTTCTCCCCTAGATATGGTTTTTGGTATTGGATGGCAATGGTGCCCATTTTTGGGGGTTTCAGCTTATATACCGGGTGGTCGAGAGCAACTCGACAAGGCATAAGTGTATCAGAAGTAATACGAACCCAATTGCTTCACTGGATTGGTTTACTGATTGCTATAGTCCTGGTTTTCTTCCTTCTCAGAACAGGAAGGATTAACAATATCGAGGCTGGACTTGTAGCGCTATTGATGTTTGCACTTGCAACCTTTCTGGCCGGGGTCCACTTCGATTGGCGATACATGGTAGTGGGAATAATCCTTGGAGCGGCTGTAGTTGGCGCGGCCTTAGTCCAAGAGTTCATTTGGATGATAATGATTCCCATTGTTGCAGCCGTAATACTTGCGATCATCTGGTGGTGGCGTACAAAAGAGAGAACTGGGAAGATTTAATGTGAATTATTGTCAGCTTTTTATGAAAACCAGTGCCAATCGAGAATCCATTTTTTGCAGGAGTTTATTGATAACAACCTGCGTTATAGGTAGAAATTATGTTACGTCCGGAAATATTAAACCTCATTTGTATCACGCAGAAAAGGACCTTGGCAAGGCTAATGGCCTGGTTAATCCCCATAATTTTCAATACAAGTTGGGCACATAGCAATGTGCCCCTACTTAATCTACTAAGGGGGTTGCACCTAAAACCTCTACGTACTTAACCCTGTAGTTTATCGATCCCGCCCCCATCGTGATACCATTCTAAAGATAGGTGTTATTGCTGTTAGGAGGTACTGTGACCGGGAGGTATCAACTCGTACTGCTAACTATCTGTCCCACACTTCCTGGAAACGTAGAGTAGTAGTAGTCCTTTACCTTTATATCCTTGTAAGCAATATCGGCAGAGTTCTCAATTTTAAAGTTACTGAATATCGCAACTCTGGCCGCACTAAAATATGAGAAGTCAACTACTTTGAGACACCACTCGAGATGAACAATCATTGACTTTGTAGGTTTGACTTCTTCAGCTTCAATAAACGGGGAGTACAAAAGAAAAACCATTTAAAGTAATATGGCTTTCCATCGGATCACAAATCTAAGTTTATTCAGATTAAGCAATTTTTCCAATTAAACCAATTATCATTGTTCATTCTGAAACGATTTATCAATATTGTTTAACTCGTCGTCTAATCTAGAGGATACTTGAGACAGTTGCTCCTTCAATTGTTCGTACCTAATTTTAAAAGAATTCCAAACATCAGGCTGCTCAAACATTGGATCTGATGCACAAGATTGCATGAGCATCAGCACCGTAGCTTTTCTCAGTGCAAACAACTGGGAAAGCAGTTGACTATACTTCAGATAGACCCTGCCGGGCTTTACGGACGCTATATTCTTCCCCAGCGTGCGAATTGTCGTATAAGAAGTTTTAGAATCTTTGCATAACTCAATAGCAAGGTCGACATTTGGATATTCAACAAATTCATTTATACGTGCAGAAACTTCATTAAAATGATTTGTGGCTGCTATTATCATCGGCAGAACCTTGAACTGGTACTGTAAATCGTTTTGATCCAATTCTTCACAATACGATAGTTCCGTGTTCAATAAAATAAGGAATAACGCTATGGCTACGATTAAATCCTTATTACCCTTCTTCATCTGTGAGGCACGCGTCGTCCTGGGTTTATCAAAGGATCGAAGCAACATATCTTTGCAATGTATCGCAGTCGACTAAAATACCCTATTAACTATAAGTAAATTTCGAGCGCTGTAAATCATTCGATGGCGTCTAATTGCAAAACTCTTAACCCTTTTAGTGAGGACAAGATTGCACATCAGAAATCGGTCTTAACAGTCTAGGGAACTGAGAGTTGCATCTTCTCTGAATTACTATACACGTTGGAATCGTAATACAAGGCTCCCTTGGGGAGCCACTCCCATAAGGGGCCAAGATCATTGCGAATTTTATCCAGATAGAACTGTGGAAGTTCCGTTGTCTCCTGTTCGAAAAAGTCCCTGAACTGCTTATCATTATGGAGCCGCTTAAGCACTTCGGTGTGGTACCTGACGCGACCAGTGCCCTGCGAGGAAAATGCCCTCAATACGTTCATACATCGCCAGAGGACGGGTTTAATCACTCTAAAGCGATTGATTATCGCTCGCGATGAGAACGTGTGCTTTGTGACATCGATTAGACGTTCGTAAAACTCAGGCCAGGAATAGTTTTTAGGCTTCACGTTCATCGCCTGCTGAGTATTAAGGAAATGGAATGGAAACGGAAGAATACGATTGGCACGCTCGTATTCTATATTGAGCGGCGCTGACTCTCCAAAGGCGGAGAGGAGGGAATAGGCCGGGAACGCTCCTGGAGCAATATCCACAAATCGTTTTGTGAGTTCAAAAGGTTCCGGTCCTTCGTCCATGTCGAGCCCGAGCACAAAATTGGCCTGTAGGTATGGTATGTAACTCAGGATCAAGTTGATGTGCTCTGAGACCTGCAAGACCTTATCCATTCCGCCCTTCTTACCTGTCTTTGATTTGTTGCCCATTTCGTACCACGACTCAATTCCGGGCATGATTACCTTGAATCCATTTTGTTTTAATCTCTTCAGGTGCGGCTCAGAGAGCAAGGAGAGACTGCTTTCGGCATAGAAATCGATACTGCCGGCAGGTACGACTTCCTCAATAGCACTTATGCATTCGTCAAATCGTACGCCAAAGTTTGGATCGAACCAGCCCACACGTGGCTTCTTGAACTTCTGTAACAGGAAGCGAAGATCTTCCTTCATCAAATCAAAGCTAAGCTGCTGATAGGGTATAACTGAGTCTATACAAAAGCTGCACGTGTAAGGGCATCCAAGACTAGATATCATTGGGACAACCTTGATCACGGGCGAGTTTTGAAGATTTTTCTCAATAAACCTCCAACGCTCTCGTACGCCAGGAAGCATCGAGGGCTGCTGCTTAGCACTAATATGTAGACCAAGCGGTCGATGCCTCGCGCAATCCTGTAAGACATCACGAATCTTCTCCCTGTCAGTTAACCCAAAAACATAGTCAAAGTATTTGGACGCATCCTGAGGGTAGCTGCGTGCATGGGGGCCCCCGAGTGCGGTGACCGCGCCCTTCGATCGAAAGAGATTGCTAAGAGCATATGCCAGTTGGGCACATTGAGTATAGGCCCCGATGAACACGATGTCATAGTCATCTCGGAATTCTTCAGCCAGGTTTTCAAAGCCTCTATAACACAGGTATGTGACATCATGACCCTCTTCTTCACACCATACAGCTATGGCCTGCGGCATGATATTTGCGAAATTGGCATACATTACGCGCGCCCACAATGAACGAGTGGGGGCATTAGTGACGAGTTCAATGATTCCGATTCGTAGCTTTCTTATAAGAGCCTCCTACGCATATGTATAGCCTCCCCTGAAATACATATTGAAATTATTATTTAACTGTTAAATCTTAGGAGTAGGTAACAAAAAAGATTAATTGTCACATAATGTAGATTGGGACTATTATCTCTCCTTGCTATTATGCACTCCTACAAAATGTTTAGTTGTTGAAAGCTTCCGTCTTCAACTCCACACCACACTATTACAAAATATTATCAAGCAAGCAACTTTTAGTTAGCGCATACAATGCTTTAATTATATCGCTTTGTCAATAGTTAGTTGACAAATATCCATCAAATCGTTGAGTGAATCTACTCTACGGCCTAAAGGCCGTAGCTTCAGCCCTCTGGCATGCTGGAGGTTTGCTCCCTTATGTAACGCTTTACCATTTCTTCCTGTACTATTCCTACAGTCTCGGCAAAATAGCCATCTGCCCACAAACTATCACCCCAAAGAAATTCTTCAAGCTCCGGATACTCTTGCCTTATCACTCTTGATGATCCACCCTTAAAATATTGCACCACCTTTGAAACCGATACATCAGGTGTCACCTGCACTAACATATGTATATGATCTTTGTTTATATTCATCTCCTCAATATACCACCCGTTAACCTCTGCACATTGATAGAACAGTACTCCTATCCTCCCCGCTATTTTGCCTCGCAATACACGCCTCCTGTATTTCGGTATCCATACCAAATGATATTTTAGTCTGTGCCTTGTATGTGCTCCCGTCCAATATTTCCCTGACATTCACCTCCAGCATGCCAGAACTTCTTCCGCTCGGCAACTACTGTTGCCTCGCTCCAGGCAGGCATTCATCCCCAGGCTTAAAAGCCTGGGGTTTTCTGCCAAGCTTTTATAAATATTCACTGATCATGATTATATCCACGTTTAGATCTTAGAACTGTTATTTCTTACTTTAGCTAAAGAGTAGACCTTTTAGAATAGAAATCGAAGGATCCTAGAACACTTAAAAGCGATTATTATATGAACGCTAATTTATGAAAGCTTTCGTAAAATACATCGGTGCTAAGTCTCAAAGTCATAGTTTTTCCGTGGGTACATAAATCTCGCCGCCTGATTCCGTGAATTCTTTTGCCTTTTCTTCCAATCCCTTCCCCACGGCCTCTTTATCGGAAAGCCCATGCTTGGCTGCGTATTCTCTTACATCCTGAGTGATTTTCATAGAGCAAAATTTCGGGCCGCACATGGAGCAGAAGTGTGCCACCTTAGCGCCCTCTGCGGGCAATGTTTCGTCATGATATTTTCTTGCCGTATCAGGATCTAGTGAGAGGTTGAACTGGTCATTCCATCTGAATTCAAACCTAGCCTTGCTTAAAATGTTATCCCTTAACTGAGCGGTGGGATGTCCCTTTGCGAGATCCGCCGCGTGCGCCGCTATTTTATAAGCTATAACCCCTTCTTTTACATCCTGCTTATCTGGCAACCCCAAATGCTCTTTAGGCGTGACATAGCATAGCATAGCAGTCCCGTACCATCCAATCATTGCAGCACCAATTGCAGATGTGATATGGTCATATCCTGGAGCAATATCTGTAGTCAAAGGTCCGAGGGTGTAAAAAGGAGCTTCATCGCACAGCTTGAGCTGTTTATCCATGTTTTCCTTGATTAAATGCATAGGTATATGTCCGGGCCCTTCATTCATCACCTGTACGTCATGTTTCCACGCGATCTGGGTCAGATCTCCTTGGGTCTCAAGCTCTGCAAACTGAGCCTCATCATTGGCGTCGGCGATGCACCCGGGGCGCAACCCATCACCCAATGAGAATGCTATATCATATGCCTTCATAATCTGACACATCTCTTCAAAGTGTGTGTATAAAAAGCTTTCCTTATGGTGTGCGAGGCACCATTTTGCCATGATGGAACCACCCCTTGAAACGATTCCCGTGATTCTTTTAGCAGTCAGAGGTACATACCGTAACAAAACACCCGCATGAATCGTGAAGTAATCTACCCCCTGTTCCGCCTGTTCGATCATAGTATCTCTAAACAGTTCCCATGTTAGTTCCTCCGCCTTACCCCCCACCTTCTCTAAGGCTTGATAAATGGGAACGGTACCAACAGGAACAGGTGAATTTCTTATGATCCATTCCCTTGTTTCATGTATATTTTTACCCGTGGATAAATCCATGATTGTATCAGCACCCCACCGGCATGCCCAAACAGCCTTCTCCACTTCTTCCTCAATGCTTGACGTTACAGCAGAATTTCCAATATTGGCATTTATTTTCACAAGAAAATTCCTGCCGATTATCATCGGTTCAGTTTCTGGATGATTGATATTGCTTGGAATAATAGCTCTCCCGGCGGCAACCTCCTGCCTCACAAACTCAGGAGTTGTATAACTTTCAGGAATATTAGCACCGAAACTCTCTCCCCTATGGTAAACTGCCAGATCATTCAATTGATTCCTCAACTCGTTGATTTGCTGATTCTCTCGAATCGCGACGTATTCCATCTCCGGGGTAATTACTCCAGCCCTCGCATAATGCATCTGTGTCACATTTTTTCCTGGCTTTGCCCTAAGAGGGGCCCTTATTTTTTTAAATCTGATACTTTGAAGTTTTGAGGATTTGAGGCTTTTTCTTGAAAACTCCGAAGAAAAGCCATCGAGCCTTTTCACGTCTCCCCGATCCAAAATCCATTTCTCGCGCATTGCGGGTAATCCTGAATGAACATCAATCTCAACTTTCGGATCGGTATATGGCCCGCTTGTGTCATATATAGTGATTGAAGAACTTTTCGCAATACCTCCATTAACAGAATATATAGAATCGGAATCGTCTAATTCTACCTCGCGCATGGCCACTCTTAAATCATGGATACCACCCTTGATATATACCTTCTTAGAGCGTGGAAATGGCTCACGAGTGATTACGCTCCGGTCCGGAATTCTTTCCTTTTTGGCCACCGTTTTCATTTTTCACTACCCATAAAAAATAATTGAAATTTTTTAGCTACCTTGAATCTTGAAATAAAAGGCGTTTATCATGATGATTCTGTTCTTTAATCGCCGAAATCACCGAAAGCAAACGTACACCGGAAATAACCTCCGCCCGTCTATTCCCCTTTCAATGACACCCCCCCTTTTTTGCCATTGAGAACAATAACGAAGCTATCTACCCCAATTCAAAGGCCATTGCCACGGTTGAGATTCGTCATTCTCGCCATGACAATTAATTATACTATCTAAGAAAAGCATATTAAAGAACGGAACCAGGGATGTCAATGAGTTTATAATTTGTGAAAGACCCTTTATTTAGTAAAATTACTCCGATGAACACTTTGGTCCTGGGAATAGAAACCTCTTGTGATGAAACAGCAGGCTCGGTAGTTAAAGATGGGAAATATGTGCTTTCAAACATTGTTTCGTCTCAAATTGAAATTCATAAGAAATACGGCGGCGTAGTGCCTGAATTGGCATCTAGAAACCACCTCGACAAGATCATCCCCGTAATCGAGGAAGCACTAATAAAGGCCGAGGTCTCACTGGCCGATATCTCCAGGGTCGCCGTCACAAGTGGGCCCGGTCTTGTTGGATCTCTGCTCGTGGGACTTTCAACTGCAAAAGCTATCTCATTCGGCTTGGGCATCCCATTTATTGGGATTGACCATCTTGAGGCGCACATTACCGCAGCTCACTTAGAACACGATGTACCGTTTCCCTTTTTAGGTCTCATAGTATCTGGCGGACATACAAGCCTCTACACGGTTAATAGCTATACTGACTTTAGTCTGCTGGGAAAAACGAGGGACGATGCTGCTGGAGAGGCATTTGATAAAGCATCGAAGCTCCTTGGGCTTGGTTACCCCGGTGGAGTAGAGATCGATAGAATTTCCAGGGAAGGAGACCCAAGATCAATTAGCTTTCCGCGGCCGTTTAAGAATGCATCATCATTTGATTTTAGCTTCAGTGGTATAAAGACATCTCTGGTTTATTTTCTAAAGAAAAACCCTATTATTGATAAGGCTAGACTACGGGATATCTGCGCAAGCTATCAGGAGGCAATAGTCGAAACATTGGTCGAAAAGACACTGAGTGCTGCTGAATTAAACGGAATTAAGAACGTTGTTATATCTGGAGGAGTTGCAAGCAATTCACGGCTCAGGGAGCTTGCAAAAGAAAGATTTGAACAAGAGGGTCTCTCGCTCTTCATCCCTTCGCCAGAGTATTGTACCGATAATGCGGCGATGATTGGGGCCTTGGGGTATCATAAAAGCAGAAATGGAGAGTCCTCGTCTTTGGGCCTAGGCCCATATTCAACTACAAGGCCAAAGTACATTCGGGGAAAGGGATTGGTCCTGGACAATTAGGCATTCCAATCAGGCTATTCTCACCGGGGCGGCGCTCCCGCTAACCATGACTTAGAAGCCTACTTCGGGATCTTGTCCCTCGCGATTCCAAATGTTAAATAATCGGTGGAAAAAGTTCATATGATTTCATGAATAGATTAAATTTGACTAATCCCCTCTGACTCCCCTTTTCCAAAAAGGGGAGGATCGAGTCTGTCCCCCTCCTTTATTTAAAGGAGGGTTAGGGAGGATTTGGTACGGCCTTATCCTGAGGAATAGCCGAAGGGCTTGCCTTGACCGTTCGACAGGGCTCACGACAGGATTAATCGAAGGAACCCGTGACCTACCCAGTGATGGAATAGCTATCCGGGTAGCCGACCAGTCTTGCTGGTCGGTTTTTGTGGAACGACAGACCCTGTGTGAAAATTCATATGTTTCCCCGCGTAAAAATTCAATTTGTTTCACATGTTCGTGGACGTGATAAAATATAAAAAGATGACCGAAGCACGTTTTATTGCAGACTCAATGCTTGGAAAGCTAGCAAAGTGGTTGAGGCTCGCTGGCTTGGATGTAAGTTACAAAAATGATATTGAAGATCATGTATTGATTGATCAAGCATTATCGGAGGACCGTATAATTCTCACAAGGGATAGAAATATAAAGAAGAGGAAGATCGTAAAAAAGTGTCTCCTCATACACAGCGACCATTTAGAGGAACAAATCAGACAATTCTTCGAAACCTACAAAATAATTGACACTGAAAGATCCTTTTGCAGATGCATACGTTGTAATACTCTATTAAAAGATATTGAAAAACGCGCATTAACGGGCAAAGTTCCGGCTTATGTATTGGAAACAAATGATAAATTTAAGCAATGTGACTCATGCAACAGGATATATTGGGCGGGGACGCACAGGGAAAACGCCGAGAGGTTTTTGAGAAGAGTAATTCCCTAAGGATTGAACTTCCGCATCATTCTGATAAATTCATCAAAAAGATATGAGGAATCGTGCGGTCCCGGGGATGCTTCGGGATGATACTGGACTGAGATTATTGGATATTTTGTGTGTCTTAGTCCCTCTACTGTTTTATCATTAAGATTGATATGAGTAATCTCCACATCTGATCCCAACGAGTCTGGGTCAACCGCGAACCCGTGATTCTGTGACGTAATTTCAACCTTCCCAGTCGATAAATTCTTAACCGGTTGATTTGCTCCCCTATGACCAAATTTTAATTTAAAGGTTTTCCCACCAAGTGCCAATCCAAGTATCTGATGCCCTAAACAAATTCCAAATATGGGTTTCTTGCCCACTAGTTTTTCCACATTCTTTATAGCGTAGGAAACGGCAGAAGGGTCTCCCGGTCCATTAGACAATACGATACCATCCGGATCGATTGAGAGAACTTCCTCGGAAGAGGCTTGAGAAGGAACTACCTTCACATCGCAACCCACGTCAACGAGCCTTCTTAAAATATTCTGTTTTATCCCGTAATCGTAGGCTACAACTTTGTATCCTTTTAATGATTTCGGCTCCGTATTTAGAGACTGAGCTAAAACTTCACTTCCATTTTCCCAGGTATAAGGCTTCCGGCAGCTTACCTCTGTAACAAGGTCTACATCCAATATCGAAGGAGACGAACGCACTTTCTTCAATAAGTTGTCATGCGAAAAGTCGACTGTAGAAATCACCGCACGCTGCGCTCCCTGAGATCGTATTCTCCGCGTGATGTCCCTCGTAGCTACATCCTGAATACCGACAATGTTATAATTTTTTAAATAGGATTCCAGATTCTCAGAAGCCCTCCAGTTACTGGGTTTACTGGAGTATTCACGAACGACGAAGCCCCTGACAAATGGTCTTCTTGATTCGACATCCTCAGGATTTACTCCATAGATTCCAATCTCGGGATATGTCATGACAACAATCTGCCCGTTGTAAGAAGGGTCGGTGAGTATTTCCTGATAACCACACATTGAAGTGTTAAATACAATTTCTCCATAGGACTCGCCATCGGCCCCGAAGCCAAGGCCGTCGAACTTTGCCCCATCTTCTAAAACAAGTATCGCTTTTTTCAAGGGTTCGTGGGGAAAATACACACGAAAAGGAAAGCTGTCAAATATAACGATCTGTTACATCAAAAAATGTTTATACGTCAATCTATTCGACAACTAATACTGAGAAGATGGAGGACTGAAGTCCTCCGCTACCTAATTTTCTTAACTGCTGGACAAGCCAGAGGCAAAATGGGGACAGACGTCCCTATATTTTGGCCCCCCGGTAAATCTTCCCCCTTGGGAATGGGGAAGGGATTTTCTGTAATTTTTAAGACAGCCTCGTCGTGGGTGCCGAGATGATCGAAGGATCCAAGGACCTGTGCTGAGCAATCTCGAAGCATTGCTTCTTTGTACCGAGACGAAAAAGTTAGGCAGTAGGGGCTTAGGTCTCTGATAACTTTCTCTTTAAGGTTTCATTAACGATTTTTGGATTCGCTTTACCCTGCGTTGCCTTCATAACCTGGCCAACGAAAAAACCTATCAGCTTATCCTCACCAGCCTTATACCTGGCCACTTGGTCAGGATTTTTTTCTATAACATCCTTTATGATCTTCTCAATTTCACCCAGATCGGAAATTTGCTTTATACCCTTCTCGCTTATTATCTCATTTGCTCCCTTTCCATGTACGACCATTTCACCAAAAACCTCCTTTGCAATCTTTCCGCTTATCGTTCCATCTTCAATAAGATCCAATAAGTCACAAAGCATCTTCGGCGAGACTTTAAAAGACTTAATCTCATCCTCAGACTTTAATTCCCTTAGGACCTCGGTCATGATCCAGTTACTTACTAACTTTGGTTTGTCACAATACATCAAGCATTCCTCAAAATAGTCCGCAACGTCTCTCGATGCAGTTAAAACCCCTGCATCATATTGTGGAATTTCGAAGTGCTCAACATATCTTTCAAACCTCTGATCCGGAAGTTCTGGAAGGGATTTCTTAATTTGTTCAACCCACCCACTATCTACGGTCACAGGAAGAAGGTCAGGGTCAGGAAAGTACCTGTAATCATGCGCTTCCTCCTTCGACCTCATTGAAAAGGTTATGTTACGATTTGAATCAAACAGTCTTGTCTCCTGAAGAACCCGCTTCCCGTTTTCCAAAAGCATTATCTGCCTTTTTATTTCATACTCGAGTGCCTTATATATAAACTTAAAGGAATTTACATTCTTAATCTCGGTTTTCGTCCCCAACTCGTCAACACCAGTGCGCCGAACAGAAACATTTGCATCACATCTCAGGCTCCCCTCCTCCATATTTCCATCACACACGCCAATATACATCAATATGGAGCGAAGCTTTTTCATATACGCTACGGCTTCATCGAGCGTACTTATATCAGGTTCACTAACAATCTCTATGAGAGGGACACCGGCACGGTTGAGATCCACGTAGCTCATGCTTTCAGAATTTTCATGAACGAGCTTTCCAGCATCCTCTTCGAGATGTATTCTCGTTATTCCAATCGTTTTCTTCGAACCGTTGGTTTCGATCTCAAGCCAGCCCCTCTTGGAAAGGGGCTCTTCGTATTGAGAAATTTGATACCCTTTAGGCAGATCTGGATAAAAATAGTTCTTACGGGCGAATCTGGATTTATTCGACACCACACAGTTGGCGGCGACTGCCGCACGAACGGCATATTCGAGAGCCTTCTCGTTTAGAACGGGAAGAACTCCTGGCATCCCCAAGCATATCGGGCACACCTGAGAATTAGGTTTCGCGCCAAATTTTGTCGAACAAGCACAGAATATCTTAGTTTCCGTTAATAACTGAGCATGAACTTCCAATCCAATTACAGGTTCGTATTCCATTTTCTATCTCATAGATACGTTAATCAATTAATCTGATTTATCAAAAGAAAGTTGTCAAGGAAAAAAGGTATTCTCGAACAATAAAGAACTTGTCCATGTTTCAATACTTCCTACAAAAACCGATATTCAAAATCGGAGATTATACGGGTACATTTTCTCATTTGGGAATGTGGCCGGTTCTTCTACTCCATAGGAGGAGATCAAGCTCATCTATACTGATCTCAATAGTATCGGCAAACTGCTTCATTCTATTTTCTGTATCGATGTACTTATTTCTTGTTGTAGGAGGCTTCATATTTTCAATTGCTCCCAATTCATAAAGAGATCTTAAAACGTTTTTATCAAGCAATGCATAACCAAAAAAACCGACATTCCTTAAAAAATGGCTCGCCTGCAAATATCCTATCCCTTTGATATCCCTGTTTGATGCGAAAAAATCCCTCCTATCAATGGGATTCTCAAATGATAGGATCAAACGCTTTAATTCAAAATTGTATTCACTCTTAAGATACTCTCTTGTATGAACAATATATACGGCTCTTTCAGGATACTTGTGCTCATCTTTAAGCTTCATATACAGCTCTTCCTCATCCCCATGGATCAATGCATCCTTTATGGAATTAAGCGCTTTGAAACCTATTTGGGGTCCCACTGCAGAGGTCAAGATACAAAACGTGAGCTGTTCAAAAATTCTTCTGTCATCACCTTTTTCAAATACCTCTTTGAACTCATCGAGGCGAGATTTGATTATATCTTTCTTCTCTTCATAACCCGCTGTCAGCTCATAAATAAGTTTACTGTGTTCAGATAACCTAGACAGCATTTATCAAACGCAGAAATAGTCAAATATTTATTGATTTTTTCTTAGCAACGGAATTTACTTAATTATTCCACCTGTCTTCTCACTCCATAGGAGCAGATCCAGTTCATCAAAATCTATCTCCAACAATGCCGCCAATTTCTTTAACTTCCTTTCAATCCTCATATAACTAGACCTCGTCGTAGGAGGTCTTGGGTCGTCTATTATTTCAAGTTCATGAAGTGATCTTAGTATATGCTTATCGAGAATTGCGTATCCACCAAAACCGATATTCCGCAAAAAGTGGCTTGCCTCTTTATAACCTATACCTTTTATACCTCTGTAATTTGCGAAAAAATCCCTCCTTTTTATTGGGCCATTCCAATAGAGTATCAAATCCTTTAGTCTAAAATCGTAATCTTTCCTGAGCCATTCCCTGGTGTGTAATACATAATTAGCCCTGCTATTTGGAAACCTATGGACGCCCTTAAGCCTCCTCGAAAGTTCCCTGGAGTCCGCGCTCATCAGGACGCCCTTGACTGATTCTACTGATTTAACAGCCATCCTTGCACTTGCACCGGCAGCAAATATACAAAACACAAGCTCCTCGAATATTCTTACATCGTCCCCGTTCTCAAATGTATTTCTGAATTCACCGAGACGGCATCTGATTAGTTTCTTTTTTGCGGCGTAACTTCTCTTGAGTCTTAATACAAGATCTTCATTCATACGGGAAATATAATAGGAAGGAAATTATCAGATAAGACAATTTAAAAACTAAAGACCCTAATCTACATTGATACTAAGCCTTTCGCCAGAAACAAGTCTGCTAGTCTTAAGGTTGTTCCACCTTTTAAGGTCAGATACGGATACATCATATTGGCTTGCAATCTTCCACAGGGTTTCACCCCTCCTAACACGATGGGAAATTGAACCTCTTGTACTTCCAGTCGAATTCTTAGCAATAATTTTTCCGTTTGGTATAGTTAACGTTTGGCCCACGGTGATTGTGGAGCCCTTTAATCCATTTGCCGATTTTATCGAGGCCACGCTCACACCATTACGTGCTGCTAGTATCCCAAGTGTATCCCCAGTCTTAACCTTATATTTTGATGGTTTAGTCCCCGGTGAACTCGCATAACTACCACCAGAACCACCCGGTATGGTGAGTGTCTGACCCACCAATATTTTCGACCCGCTGATATTGTTTACACTCATTATAGATGAAACGCTAACTCCATGACGTGTAGCAATTGAACCTATTGTGTCTCCACGCTTGACCTTGTACTTGACGGTTGCGTTGCTATTACTGGTCTTTCCAGCGCTAGAACCATTAACACCAGGAATTCTAATGGTCTGACCAGCCATTATGGTCGAGCCTTTAATATTGTTTGCAGACTTTATAGAAGATATACTCACGCCATTGCGCTGGGCAATTCTTCCCAAAGTATCTCCACTACTTACCCTGTACGTACCAGATGTGCTACTACTAGCAACATATTTTGGAGGTACTGCGTCAGGTATGCTAAGAACCTGGCCGACAAAGATTGCAGAACCTTTGAGGTCATTTGCTCTTTTGATTGTTGATATACTTACCTGGTGTCTGGCAGCTATTGCCCCTAAGGTATCGCCACCATTGACCCTATATCTAACTCTAACTCTATCATTACTCGCATAACCATAATCTCCGCCGGAGGTATAGCCCCTGCCTGGTATGGAAAGGAGCTGACCAACTCTTATCGTTGAACCTTTTAATCTGTTCGCACTTTTTATCGAAGACACACTGACATTGTAGCGGTTAGATATCCTACCAAGTGAGTCACCCCTCTTAACCCTGTATCTTAAAGAATTTCCAGAACCAGAATAACCGCCCGAAGCAATCGCCCTAAGTGAAGCAATTTCTAACTGTCTGGAAGCTACAACTCTCCCATATCCTGGTGGAACCTTAATCTCGTATGAGGCTCCAGGAGGAGTGACTCCATGCCTTAAATTAGGATTAAGTTCCCCAAGGGTATAGTTGTTAGCACCGATAATCCTTGCAATATCATCTAGACTCTTCTGTGGAGGTACTGAAACCTTTTCGTATCTTAGGGGCTCACTGTAATATATGCCGCTAAAGCCATACTTTTGGGGATCCTTTGCGATTATCAACGCCGCCATCAGCTTTGGAACATAGTCCCTTGTTTCCCTGGGAAGGGCAAGGTCCGAAATAGCCCAATAATCGTAGAGGTTATATGTATCAATCGCAGCCTGAACCCTCTGTTCTCCACAATTATATCCAGCAGCAGCAAGTTCCCAAGACTGAAACATTTCATAGAGATCGCCAAGATAATTTGCAGCTGCAATAGTGGATTTTTCAGGATCCATTCTCTCATCAACCCATGAATCGACCCTGAGTCCATATCTTAACGCCGTAGGCCTTATAAACTGCCATGGGCCGACCGCTGCCGCGTGCGATTTTGCCTTGACATTAAACCCACTTTCAATCATGGCTAGGTAAACTAAGTCAGGTGGTAATCCCTTTTTCTGCAAAATCTCAGACATCATGGGTATATACTTCCCCGACCTTTCAAGCCATTTCTCGAAAAACTTGCGACCTGATGTTTGAAAGTAACCCATATAGTATTGGACCCTCGAGTTTAAGACTACCGGAAGCTGTTTCCTTTTGGGATTGTACTCAGGGTAATTTTCAAAAATCTCATCCCTTAGATAGAAGAAATAATAATAGGCTCTCCAGGTCTGGGAGTTAGGTTCGAGAAGAAAAAAACGAGAATCCCTCTGTTTCGTAAATAAATTCTCGCTCTCCGGTGGAAGAGCGTATTTCCTCCCTAATGAATCCATTCCAAGAGGGACTTCCAATTCTTTGCCCTTAGGAACTCCATAGAGAGTAATACCGCTTGATAACGATGATTGATTATAGTTAGCACGTGTGCAACCTAACAAACACAGTACTATGAGGCTTAGGAGACACGAATACCTTAAAAGCATTGGCTCTCTTTTTATCACATATTAAATAGTATGTCAACAATTTTTTTTAGAATTTGATAAATAAACTAAAAAAATTGTTGAACTCTACGCGAAAATTTAGGAGAATTATCTCGATAGGTTGATGCGGTCTATTATTCTGAACGATCCGAAATTCTGCCTATTCATTTATCTTGAATCTTAAAGCCAACCATGGATAATTTAGGGTCAGCCTTGAGAATTTCAGCCCCAATCACTCGTGGTTGTGATCCTGTAATGAACAAACTGCTGAGAAATCCAATTTTATTGACCATATTTTTCTATCATCTCTCTTTATTCTCAAATAACTCGCTCGCTCAGAATGACTCTCTTAATGGTAGCTTTGAAGTAATCAGAATTTCAGGAATCAAAATTGAAGGTGCTGAAGCCATTTCCGAAAAAAAAATTAGAGAAAGTATTGCAACCGAGTTTCCCTCTTTAAAGCCATGGGTAAAAAAACCCGAGTTTGATGAAGAAGTCCTGAAAGATGACATGCTTCGAATTAAATCCCTGTATGCGAATAATGGATATTATGATGCTACGGCAAAATACAAATTAAAATTCAATAAAGAGAAAAACAACGTCGATATCACAATTACTATTAAGAAGGGAGAACCTGTCATACTTACATCGTTAGAATTAAATTATCAAGAACAAATTGACGAAAAAACCAGAGAACTGATTCTAAAATCGGTGCCACTGAAGGTAAATAAGATATTCTCAGCAAAAAATTACGAAGCAACAAAGGATGTTATCTCGGAACACCTGGCCGATGACGGATACCCAAAGGCGGAAATCAAGGGTGAAGCACTCGTAAACAGAAAGGGAAAATGGGCAAAGGTTAGTTATAAAATTAACCCTGGACCACTTTACAGATTCGGTTCAATAAGGATCGAAGGTAACGAGAAAGCAAAAAAATCGTTAATAGAAAGGGAAATCCTATATAAGAATGGTGAGATATACTCCGAACAGAAAATAGACGATACACAGAGCAAGATATTTCAACTAGGTGTATTTAGATCGGTGCTCATAGATACGAATTTTAATGAAGAAAATAAGACCGCAGACACCTTAATCAGATTGTCGGAGAGAGATTTTGGAACAGTGAAAATAGGCGGAGGTTTTGGTACTGAGGATAAATTGAGAGGGCAAATTGTTTGGACTCAGAGAAATTTATTTGGCAGTGGAAGAACCCTTCAGACATCTGCTAAAGCCTCATTTATAACTCAGAGGTTCCAAACGGAATTGATTCAACCCTATATACTTGGATTAAACTCGGAACTCTCAACAAGTCTTAATATAGCTCGAGACGACGTGCCAAGCTTTGAAGGCACAACACTTCTTAGCGCAACTACGGTGAGAAAAAGTTTCAAAAAAATATACAGCACATTTGGGTCATACAACATCCAATTCGCAAAGATTGATAGCAGCACCACCAGGACACCACAGCAAGAGAGTAGTGATAATGTCTTTCTAACATTTTTCAACCTCGGATTTGATAGAATCACAACCGACAATTTACTAAACCCTACTAGAGGGACTTCAGTCTCTGTAGGTTTAGAATCCTCATTCAGGGCACTGGCTTCAGATGTAAACTACTTAAAGGGTATAATTGATCTTCGTGGTTATAAAACCATCTCAAACCTAGTTTTTGCAAAAAGGCTTAGTCTAGGGGTAATTCAACCATTTGGATCTACGGGCACATTCGATGTGCCAGTTTTCAAAAGATTTTTCGCAGGTGGGAGCACTAGCATGAGGGGGTTTCCTTTCCAAAAGCTTGGCCCCCTTGCCAGGAACGATGATCCATTTGGAGGAAACTCGCTTCTGATCGGAAGCTTCGAAGTAAGGCATCCAATTTATAAGGGTTTAGGGGGCGTGGCTTTCTTCGATTATGGAAACGTTTATGCAAGGCAATGGAACTTTAAACTAGATGAGATAAAATACGCACCGGGTGTAGGGCTGAGGTATGACACCATAGTAGGACCAATAAGATTTGACGTTGGTTATGCACTCAACCCCGAGCCAGGGATCAAGAGGGTTCAATTTTGGATCAGCATTGGTCAGGCATTCTAAACAAATAGTTAGACAATAGAACAAAAAGGCTCAAAAATCCGAATCTCTAAAGACGATCTTTAATCAAAAAGTTATTCAAACATTGATTTCATGTTAAACTTCAACTCAGATTTAACATGCGTTCAAAAATCCTGAAGACAATTGGCATATTCTTTTTGTGCTTGATCATTCTATTTATTGGTTTCCTTTTATTTACTCAAACAGATTTATTCAGAGACACTATTAAAAAAGCTGCGGAAAGGGCAGTAAGTTCTATCACGAATCAGAAATTCACGATTGGCAGGATCGAAGGAAACCTTTTCAATAGAATTAAAATCAACGACATTAAATTCTCAATCGAAAATGAACCATTTGTATATATAGCGGAACTCTCGGTCGATTATTCACTCCCGATAATTTTCGATCGATTTATGTCATTCGGCAAGGTGATACCCGTAAATAAAATTCGGATAAGTGGATTAGATGTAAACCTAATACAATACAGAGACGGCAATTGGAACTTCCAAAAGCTTGTTCCGGAAAAGGAAGAGGCGGTAGATAAAAAGGATGTTAAAAAGGAAAATCTCCAAACTAAATGGAGCATCATTCTTTCAAACTTTATACTTAGAGACTCGGAAATAAAAATTGAGGAGCGCAGAAAAAGCGAAGTCGCCAAGATTGACATTCCTGAATTGGAGCTCGCAGTAAAGTTATTGGGAATTACCAAAAAAATTGAGCTCGACTTGAAAAAGGCAAATGTAAATGCACCCAAACAACATATCGAACTGAAAGAGCTATCGGCAAAAGCCTTATATTCGACAGAAAAGGCAAGTATAGAAAACCTAAAGGGAATAATAAACGGAGCGAAAGTTAATTTCGATGGAGAGGCAATAAATCTCGCGCAGCCTGAATTTAAATTTCAGGCCTCCGCCTATGGTTACAATTTCGAAAAGATAGGCGCTATAAATGCAGAAATAGAGGGTTCAGGGAAGTATATAAGCCCCGAGAACATCGATGCTGAGATAAAAATAAATGTGCCGGAATCAAAGATTTTCGAAAGAAAGGTTCGGGGCTATATAGAAAAAATTAAGATCAAAGGTACTAATATTGCGATAAATAATGCAAACGTCAAAACTGAATTTGGAGAGGTGAAATTCAGTGGCAATGCTGACCTAAAAAGATTATTGGCCAAGCAGGGAACAAACGACTTTGGCATTAAACTCTCTTTGCAAGATATAAGCACATCCGAAGTACTCACAACATTGGACAGAAAAATAAAAAAATGGCCAGATATATTAAAGAACGATCTTAGTGCAACTCTTAATTCTAGTCTAAATATCAAGGGGTCTTGGAAGGAGCTTGATGACTTTAAAGTTAAAGCCACTACAGAGCGTTTGACCATAAATGGCAACAGCCTAGGCGAGATTGAAACAAAAGGGATGGTAGAAGTTACAAGGTTGAAGGTCAAATTGGATTTGGTTTCATCATTGAAGAATATAGATGTGGCATCTGTATTAGTCCAGGAGAATCTCAAAAGCAACATAACTGCGAACCTAGCAACTAAAGGGTCACTACCCATTAAAGGAGCCTTCTTTGATAATTTTGTAGCAAGTGTGAAGGGAGAGATTCTTCCATCAAGCTTTTCAGGCTTAAGAATATCGGATGGAAAGATAGATGCGTCATATAGCGATAAGACATTGGATGTACAAACACTTTCTCTAAACTCAGACTCCTTCACAGTTAAGACAAAAGGGGCAA
>JBAUII010000135.1:0-4848 GCA_049682815.1 Thermodesulfobacteriota bacterium
TGAAGGATTGATAGGATTCTTTGTTAACACATTGGTGCTTAGGACTGACTTTTCGGGAAATCCGAGCTTCGTAGAACTATTGAGGAGGGTAAAAGAAACCTCACTCGAAGCCTACGCGCATCAGGACCTTCCGTTTGAGAAATTAGTGGAGGAGCTTAATCCTCAAAGAGACATGAGTCACTCACCACTATTTCAGGTGATGTTTGTACTTCAGAATGTGCCAATTCGGGATATACAGCTAGAGGACATAATCCTAAGTCCGATAGAGATGGAACGAGAAACGGCGAAGTTTGATCTTACAACGTTCATGGTAGAGACGGACAGAGGACTAACGGGATCGATTGAATACAATAAAGATCTCTTTAACGATACCACAATAGCGCTAATGATAGATCATTTCCGAATTCTACTTGAAGGCATTGTGGGAAATCCGGACCAGGGAATAACAGACCTGCCAATACTGACTGGGGAAGAAAAGCAAAAGATATTGGTTGAGTGGAATGACACAAAGAGAGAATACCCCAGAGCAAAGTGTATTCATGAATTATTTGAGGAACAGGTGGAAAAGACTCCGAACAATATCGCAGTGGTTTTTGAAGATGAGCAGTTAACTTATAGAGAGTTGAACGAAAGGGCCAACCAACTCGCACATTACCTAATAGAACTAGGAGTGGGGCCAGAAATATTTGTGGGGATATGTATGGAGCGCTCAATTGATATGATAGTAGCGTTACTGGGGATACTTAAGGCAGGGGGGGCGTACGTGCCTCTGGACCCTTCATACCCCAAAAAACGTTTGGCATTTATGCTTCAGGATTCAAATATTAAGGTCCTTTTGACTCAAAATACATTGGCGGACCTACTTCCCTGTGATGGAATTAAGGTAGTTCTGATGGATTCAAAAGGGGAGAGCATGCCTAAAAGGGCTAGAAGAAATCCTATTCGTATGTCGTCACCTGATGACATTGCCTACGTCATGTACACATCAGGCTCCACGGGCAATCCTAAGGGTGTTCAAATCCATCATAGATCACTGACAAATTTTTTGATTTCATCTCACCACCAGTTGGGCTTAACATCCGGTGATATCATACCCGCGATTAATACCTTTTCCTTCGACATCTCTACTCTTGAAATTTTTCTACCACTTGTAACTGGGGCTCGCATCAGCTTGATCAGTCGCGAAATCGCAACTGATGGATTATTATTGTCAAGAAAGATTAATCAATTAAATCCCACAATGATTCACGCTACACCCGCAACCTGGAAACTGCTATTTGCAGCAGACTGGAAAAGTCCAAAAAAATTCAAATCACTGTGCGGTGGTGAGGAACTAAGCAGAGGTTTGGCAAATCTCTTGCTTGAAAGATCGAATTTGCTATTGAATGTCTATGGACCTACGGAGACTACTGTCTATTCCACATTTTACCAAGTTGTTAAGCAAAACGGTTCTGTACCGATAGGCCGGCCGATTGCCAACACTAAAATCTTTATTCTGGACAAGAGCTATAATCCAGTTCCTATAGGTATAGCTGGAGAGCTTCATATCGGAGGAGACGGGCTGTCTCGCGGCTATCTGAATCGGCCTGACTTAACAGCCGAGAAGTTTATGCCCAACCCATTTAGTGAAGAGCCAGGGGAGAGACTATATAAAACAGGTGATCTAGCACGGTACTTGCCAGATGGGAACATAGCGTTTCTGGGAAGGATAGACCTTCAGGTAAAGATACGAGGTTATAGAATAGAGACCGGGGAGATAGAATTCGTATTGAGGGAGCACCCGCGAGTGCGCGACGCAGTTGTAGTAACAAGGGAGGATGAGCCTACCGAAAAACGACTTGTCGCATATTTATTGTTGGAAGGTGAGAATCCGCCTGCTATTGGAGAATTAAGAGTTTTTTTAATGGAAAAGCTTCCTGAATACATGGTGCCTTCATCCTTTGAAATGGTCAACAACTTACCACTCACTCCGACTGGCAAGATTGACAGAAAAGCCCTTCCTGAGCCAGAGACAAAACGACCAGAAATCTTACAGGAATACGTAGCACCGAGAAACCTACTAGAAAAGAAGATCGCAGATATTTGGAGTGAGGTCCTTGGAGTTGACCGGGTTGGAGTTTATGACAATTTCTTTGATCTGGGCGGGAATTCCCTCGAGGCAACCAAGCTAATACACAAAATATCCTTGTCTCTACAACGTGAAGTTTCAGTTAAAACCCTGTTTCTAAATCCTACAATCTCTGACCTAGTAAATGCTATTGCGAAGTCTGCCACTGAGGTCGAAGATAAAAAGCCTTCAGTACCGGCTAAATCCCTTAGTAAAGAAATTGTAATCAAAGATCAAGAAAGCAGTTTTAGATTAAATGATTATATAGTAATAGAACGACGTCCATTATTGACCCTCATTAAAGACGGACAAACTAAGCAAGTAGATGCAGCAGCTATCGGTTATTTATCAAACTCAATATTGGATCACACAAACATTGATAGGAAAATGGTTGACAATTTTTTTAGGAATAAACCGATAATATCGAATATTGTGGAATTAGGTCTAGGCCGCGTTGCAATAATATCAATACCGATTTTCGAATCAGAGTTATATGCTGATCAGGATTTTTTAGTTGGTATGATAAAAAAATCGCTTGAACTAGCAGGTGTAACGGGGGCAAAAACAGTTTCTCTAACCGGTCTCATCCCCTCTGCAACTGATTATGGCCGTGCAATCTACAAATCAATCGATGGTTGCACAGATTTACCTCAAATCACAACAGGACATGCGACAACTACATCTTCTGTTGTGCTTTCGATCAGCAGAACCCTGAAGGAAAGCGGCCGTGAACTCGCAAATGAAAAGGTAGGGTTTTTGGGTTTGGGGTCGGTAGGAATGGCAACCCTCTGTTTGATGCTGAGAAGTCTTCCTCATCCAAAAGAAATCACGCTGTGTGACCTATTTAGCAAGCGTGATACCCTAGAAAAATTACGAGATAAGGTTATTAGAGAATTTGACTACATAGGTAATATACTGATTGTAGAGTCTGGTACTCAGATCCCGTCCGAATTTTATGAGAATTCTCTAATCATCGGAGCTACGAACGTACCAGAAGTCATCGATATTAATCTTGCAAAGCCCGGTACGATAATTGTCGACGATTCAGCGCCACATTGCTTTTCCATCGAAGATGCCATTCGTAGATTTGAAAACCATGGTGATATAATTTTTACCGAAGGTGGTGTCCTTCGATCACCTAAGCCAGTATACCATTTACAATATATGCCAGACACTGTCGAAAGACTTATCGATAAAAACCAATTACAAACGTCATCCGAGCGAAATCCATTCCAAATAACTGGCTGCGTTTTATCCGGCCTGCTCTCATCTCGTTTCGACACTCTAAAACCTACATTAGGTTTAGTTGACGCTGAAACCTCGTACAAGCATTATGAAATTCTTAAAGAGTTAGGGTTTGATGCAGCCGAACTGCACTGTGAATATTATGTACTCGATAAAGAAACTGTTAAGGCTTTCAAACAAAAGTTCGGCTCACACAATAATAAAATCAAAAAGGATATAAAGATAGGTATACAAAAATCTCCACTTGTTAATATCCAACCTCTAGGTTCGAAACGACCCTTCTTTTGTGTTCATGCGATTGGTGGCAGTGTTTTCTCATATTACGATTTGTCAAAATTGATTGGAAAGGATCAGCCCTTTTACGGGCTGGAATCCATTGGCATGGAAGGTGAAGCGGTCCCTCTTTCGAGCATCGAAAAAATGGCCGCCCGTTATATTGAGGCAATACGACCTGTAAGGTCGGATGGTCCTTATCAGATTGGAGGATGGTCTATGGGAGGATTGGTTGCTTATGAAATGGCTCAGCAATTGTTAGCTCAAGGGCAACCAGTATCGAAGCTAGTCTTGTTTGATTCGCACTCGCTCAGTAGAAATCGAAATACGACGAAAAAAAATTCATCTAAACTATTGGGAAATTTTTTAGAGACTCTTTGTATTTACTTCAAAAACCCGAATACTTTCTTAGAATACGTCATAAGCGATCTGCCCAATGAGAATTGGTCAGAAGTAATCAAAAATGAAAGCAAATTAAATAAGGATACTCAACTAGTATTTCGCTATAGAGAATTAGCCAAGATCCTCGGTACTGACCCAAACGAACTTAACTTGTTATTACATGATATTATAAAAGGCAATTCAGATAGACCGTTAGTCTCGATTTGGAAGAATCTTGAAGCCAAAAATGAAAAGAGCAGAGAGGCTCAACTTCAGCATGCTATCCGACGATTAGACGTATATCTTAATAACCTCAGAGCAATTCATAAATATAATCCTAGACCTTACCCAGGCCGCTTGACCCTCATTAGAGCTAAGGATCACCTGAGCATGTTTGAAATAGATCAGACGTTGGGGTGGGGGAAATTAGCCAGGGGTGGCGTGGAAGTTTATACAGTTCCAGGGAATCACTATACAATGTTTAACAGGCCGAACGCCAAAGTATTGGCTGAAAAACTTATCTCGTGCATCAAAGATGCAAGAGACTCTTAAATTTAAGTAGAATTACGGTCAATTTTATTGGAGGAAATGATGAGCGTAGATGAAGATGAAGACAAGACAATCTATAAGGTCGTCGTTAACCACGAAGAACAGTATTCAATATGGCCTTCAGACAGAGATAACCCGCTGGGGTGGAAGGACGTGGGAAAGGTGGGACCAAAGTCAGAGTGCTTAGCTTACATCAAGGAAGTCTGGACCGACATGAGACCTTTAAGTCTCAGAAAAAAGATGGCCGAGATGGAAAAGGAGAAAAAAGTAAAAGCAAAGGGAAAAAAAGTAAA